>NZ_LXEU01000030.1 GCF_001654985.1 Kluyvera georgiana ATCC 51603 | reverse complement strand
GGGAGAGGGGGAATAGCAAACCTCACCTTTGGCTTAAATTCACCAGACCGCACCGAGCGGTCCCCTCTCCCCCATGGGGAGAGGGTTAGGGTGAGGGGGCTGCTCAGGCTTACAGCGCGACCAGCTTATCCAGCGAAGGCGCAAAGTAATACCCGCCGGTTACCGGCTTAGTAAAGCGCAGCATCGCGTCACGCTTACCGTCGGTATCACCAAACATGCTCAGCAACTGCTGTTCAATATTGTGCAAACGCGCACAGTAAGCGCAGAAGTACAGGCCGTGCGTACCGCTGGCCGTGCCGTACGGCAGGCTCTGGCGCACAATCTTCAGTCCTTTACCGTCTTCTTTCAGGTCTACGCGAGTCAGGTGCGAGGTTTCCGGACGATCGTCGCCGTCGATCTCTTCGTTGGCTTCTTTGGTACGGCCAATCATCATTTCCTGATCCGGCACGCTCATGCGGTTAAGCTGCTTGAGGTTGTGCTCCCAGCGCTGTACGAACACGTAGCTGCCGCCCGCGTCGACGCCTTCTTTGATCACCGCCACTTCACGACGGGTTTCTTCTCCAGCCGGGTTTTCAGTGCCGTCAACAAAGCCGCTCAGGTCACGTTCTTCAACCCAACGGAAGCCGTGTACTTCTTCCTGCACGTCCAGCGCGTCGCCAAAAGCGGCCAGCGCGGCCTGGGCCACGGAGAAGTTCACGTCATGACGCAGAGAGAGGATGTGGATCAATACGTCAAACTGCGTGGAGGGCGCCAGCCCCTTGCCATACTGAGGAAAATCTTTCAGTTCCTCAGCGCCCACGCCGCCACTCAGCTCGCGCCAGGTGTCGTGGCCAAACGCAACTACCGCGCCTAAATGCGCTTCCGGGAATTTATCCTGGAACGCCGCCAGCTTTTCGGCAAAAATTTTGCTGCCGGCACGCAGGGCGTTAACGTCCCCTTTCACATTGGCTTCAATCCAAATCGCCGCGCGGCAATGTTCCGGCAAAATGCCGCTCTGAACCTGAGACATCGCTCCTCCTGAAAATAAAATGCCACGACGTCGTGGCATAGAAAAACCTCACATATTGTACCCGCTTTTCACCGCAGCGGGTCAATTCAACATCAAATTTAGCGTCGCCAGATGATTTTCGATAGCGTCCAGTTTTTCAGCGCGTCGTCAGGTGGCATGAGGCCCTGCGGCCCCTGCCAGGTGCCGGAGAACTGGTAGCTAATGTGCTGGCTGTCTTTCGCTTTACATTCCACGACGTTACTTTCGTCTCCGCTTGCGGCCTGGCAGTGACCATACGCTTTGTCGTAGAGCGTATTGAAGGCCGTGCCGACCTTCGCCCCGTCGGCGGCGACAATGCCGTCATCCAGCACATCAACACGACTGACGGTACCGCTGTCACCGTTGATGACCATTGCCACCTTGTCGCCACGCAGCGCTTCAAAATAGCGGACGATGTTGCCGTCATGCGCCTTCATGCCGCTACGTAGGCGGTAATCGCTGCCGAGTGCGTCGCTAATCGCCTGCTCGCTCAGCGCCGTGGTGCCGGTAATGCCGCCAACGCCCTGCTCGGTCACGCCAGCAGAAGATCCAAACCAGTTCCACGGATAGGCCGCCGACCAGTTAACCGAAGACAACGTTGAACAGCCGGTCAGCGCCAGCGGCAGTGCACACAAGAGTAAACGCAGCGATTTCATTCCTACTTCCTATAAATTCATGTCAGGCCTATTGGAGTCCCGTAAACACAAAAAGTGCCGTTCAATCTGCAACATCGCGAAAACAGGCGCGTAAACGGCGATTGCTCAGCAGCCACCACAGGGCATAAATATCAAGAACAAGCAGGCTTAACCCCACGCCGGATAAGGCCTCGCCGTTCAGCCATAGCCACGGTTGCCACAGCAACAGAATAAGCTGAGCCACCATCAGTGCCGGGTGAAGAAGACGCCACACGCGCGGGTAGACATGCCGCCGTCCGCTAAGCAAAAACGCCAGCACCGCCGGTACGCCGGGCAGCAGGCCAATCCAGAAGAGACTGTGGTCGGGGTAGAACAAATTCAGTAAGGCGTCGCCCTGATCGCGCGACGCGCCCGCCATCAGGAACAGCCCCCACGTCCGCGCCTGCAATAGTAGCAGGCACCAGAACAGAAACGGCAAACGCAGGCGACCCTGCGCATCGTAATCAGCGGGCGAAAAATCAGTACTCTTCATCTTCGATCAGACGCTTTCCTAAGCTTTGGGCATCCGCATGTTCATAGCCCAGGCGCTCGTACATGCCCAGCACCACGTCGTTTTCTTCGCGCACCATAATCTGGATTTTCGGGCAGCCGCGAGCAATGAGTTTTTTCTCAAGACGGTTGAGCAACGCGTTGGCAATGCCGCGCCCGCGATACTCCGGGTGCACGCCGAGATAGTAGGCCGATCCGCGATGGCCGTCATAGCCGCCCATGATGGTGCCAACCACTTCGCCGTTCACTTCCGCCACCAGAAACAGGCTGACGTCATGATTGACCTTCCGTTCAATGTCCATCTCAGGATCGTTCCATGGTCGCAGCAGATCGCATCGCTCCCACAGGGTGATGACCTCTTCAAAGTCCGACTGGCGAAAAACGCGTATCTCCATGGTATTGCCCACCTTTTCAGGTTTAAAAACAGTGATTATGGCGTGAACGGCCAATTTAGCCAATATCTGACGCGGCACAGTGAAAAAAATGGCATAATAAGGTACAGACACGTATTGAAATGAAAAGTAAAACAATTCTCATCGCGAACAGTCGTAACCAAAATCGCGATACGATATAACATACAGATTCTTGTTTTTACAACTCAGGCCGGAATGAGCACGTTTAAACCTTTAAAAATACTGACTTCGCGCCGTCAGGTGCTAAAAGCCGGATTGGCTGCGCTCACGCTGTCGGGAATCGCGTCTCAGGCAGCCGCGAAAGACACAACATTAAAAACCAGCAATGGTCACAGCAAACCGGCGAAAAAGTCTTCGAATCGCCGACTGGTGATGTTGGACCCAGGCCACGGCGGTATTGATACCGGCGCAATTGGCCACAACGGTTCCAAAGAAAAGCACGTCGTACTGGCGATTGCTAAAAACGTACGCGCCATTTTGCAGAAAAACGGTATCGACGCCAAACTGACCCGTTCAGGCGACACCTTTATACCGCTGTACGATCGGGTTGAGATTGCCCACAAGCACGGCGCGGACCTGTTTATGTCGATCCACGCCGATGGTTTTACCAATCCGTCCGCTGCGGGCGCGTCGGTGTTTGCCCTCTCCAACCGCGGGGCCAGTAGCGCCATGGCAAAATATCTGTCAGACCGTGAAAACGCCGCCGATGAACTGGCGGGTAAAAAGGCCAAGGATAAGGACCATCTGCTCCAGCAGGTGCTGTTCGATCTGGTGCAAACCGATACCATCAAAAACAGCCTCACGCTCGGCTCGCACGTGCTGAAGAAAATCAAGCCCGTGCATAAGCTGCACAGCCGCAGCACTGAACAAGCCGCGTTCGTGGTGCTGAAGTCGCCGTCGATCCCGTCGGTGCTGGTGGAAACCTCGTTTATTACCAACCCGGCGGAAGAAAAACTGCTGGGTACGGCCGCGTTCCGCCAGAAAATTGCCGATGCGATTGCGTCTGGCATCATTAGTTATTTCCACTGGTTTGATAACCAGAAAGCCCACGCGAAGCGCCGCTGATGAAGATTAACGTAGAGCAGGTCAAAGCCTTTCTGCTGGGGCTACAGGACGATATTTGTCGGCAGCTTGAGCAGCTCGATGGCCGCCCATTCATCGAAGATAGCTGGCAACGTGAAGCCGGTGGCGGCGGGCGCAGCCGGGTGCTGCGCGACGGCGCGCTGTTTGAGCAAGCGGGCGTGAATTTCTCCCACGTACACGGCGACGCCATGCCGGCTTCCGCCACGGCGCACCGCCCAGAGCTGGCAGGGCGCAGCTTCGAAGCAATGGGCGTCTCGTTGGTTATCCATCCGCGTAATCCGTATGTACCAACCAGCCACGCCAACGTGCGCTTTTTTATTGCTGAAAAGCCCGGCGCAGAGCCGGTATGGTGGTTCGGCGGCGGTTTCGATTTAACCCCCTACTACGGCTTTAACGAAGATGCCGTGCACTGGCACACCGTCGCACGCGATCTGTGTCAGCCGTTTGGCGACGACGTCTACCCGCGCTACAAAAAGTGGTGCGACGACTACTTCTATCTTAAGCACCGTAACGAGCAGCGCGGCATTGGCGGCCTGTTCTTTGACGACCTGAATACCCCAGACTTTGCGCACTGCTTCGCCTTTATGCAGGCGGTGGGGAAAGGCTTTACCGACGCCTATCTGCCGATCGTCGAGCGTCGTAAAGATATCGCCTACGGCGAACGCGAGCGCGATTTCCAGCTCTACCGTCGGGGGCGCTACGTGGAGTTTAATCTGGTGTGGGACAGGGGCACGCTGTTTGGCCTGCAAACCGGCGGGCGCACAGAGTCGATTCTGATGTCAATGCCGCCGCTGGTACGCTGGGAGTATAACTACCAGCCGGATGAAAACAGCCCGGAAGCGGCGCTGAGCGAATTTATCAAAGTGAAAGACTGGCTCCTGTAGCCCGGCCAAGCGAAGCGCCGCCGGGGCAGCTCGGAGCCATCCCGGGGTCGGCGTAAACGCCTCGCCCGGGCTACATTGTTACAGCGGCTGGGTCTGGGCTTCAACCACCGCCAGCGCCACCATGTTGACGATGCGGCGAACGGAGGCGATCGGCGTCAGGATATGTACCGGTTTCGATACCCCCATCAGCACCGGCCCAACGGTCACCCCTTCGGAACTGGAAACGCGCAGCAGGTTATAGCTGATACGCGCGGCTTCCATATTCGGCATCACCAGAATATTCGCTGAACCTTTCAGCGGGCTATCCGGCATGCGGTCGTTACGGATGCTTTCAACCAATGCGGCGTCGCCGTGCATTTCGCCATCAATCATCAGCTCCGGCGCGCGCGCCTTCACCAGCTCCAGCGCATCGCGCATTTTGCTGGCCGACGGGCAGTCGGAAGAACCAAAGTTAGAGTGCGACAGCAGCGCCACGCGCGGCTCGATGCCAAAACGACGCACGCTTTCCGCCGCCATCAGGGTGATTTCAGCAATCTGCTCCGGCGTCGGATCGTTGTTGACGTAGGTATCGGCAATAAAGGTGTTACCGCTCGGCAGCAGCAGCGCGTTCATCGCGCCTGCGGTATGCACGCCGTCACGGTAGCCGAATAACGGGTTGATCACGCTGAAATGCTCATGGTAATCACCGATCGTACCGCAAATCATACCGTCCGCTTCGCCGCGCTGCACCATGATTGAACCAATCGCGGTGGTATTACTGCGCATCTCGCGCTGCGCCTGCTCCTGCGTGATACCGCGACGCTTCATCAGGCTGTAGTATTCCTGCCAGTACTCTTTAAAGCGCGGGTCTGATTCGTTGTTGACGATTTCGAAGTCGACGCCCGGCTTAATCTGCAAGCCCAACTTCTGCAGGCGCATCTCGATAACGCTCGGGCGGCCAATCAGAATCGGTTTCGCCAGCCCCAGCGTAATCAGCTCCTGAGTGGCATGCAGTACGCGGTTCTCCTCGCCCTCCGCCAGCACGATGCGTTTCGGCTCTTTACGTGCCTGAGAGAAGATCGGCTTCATAAACAGGTTGGTCTTGTAGACAAACTCGCTCAGTTTTTCGATATAGGCATCAAAATCGCTAATCGGGCGCTTCGCCACGCCGGAGTCCATCGCCGCCTTCGCCACGGCAGGGGCGATCTTGACGATCAGGCGTGGATCGAACGGTTTCGGAATAATGTAGTCCGGGCCGAAGCTCAGATCCTGGTCGCCGTAGGCGGAGGCCACCACTTCGCTCTGCTCGGCGTGGGCCAGTTCGGCGATCGCGTGCACCGCAGCCAGCTTCATCTCTTCGTTAATTGCCGTCGCGCCAACGTCCAGCGCGCCGCGGAAGATGAACGGGAAGCACAGCACGTTGTTCACCTAGTTCGGGTAGTCGGAGCGGCCGGTGCAGATAATGGCGTCCGGGCGCACTTCTTTCGCCAGCGGCGGCAGAATTTCCGGCTCCGGGTTGGCCAGCGCGAGGATCATCGGCGCGCGGGCCATCTTCTGTACCATCTCCTGGGTCAGCACTTTCGGGCCGGAGCAGCCGAGGAAGATGTCGGCGTCGGCGATCACGTCATCCAGCGTACGTTTACCGTCATCCTTCACCGCGTAGGCGGCTTTGGTTTCCGCCATATTCGGCTCGCGGCCTTCATAGATCACGCCCTTCGAGTCGCAGACCACAATATTGTGTTTCTGCATCCCCAGCGCCACCAGCAGGTTCATACAGGCAATCGCTGCCGCGCCCGCGCCGGAGACCACCATACGAACGTCAGAGATGTTTTTCTCCACCACGCGCAGGCCGTTGAGGATGGCCGCGGTACTGATAATCGCGGTGCCATGCTGATCGTCGTGGAACACAGGAATGTTCATACGCTCGCGCAGCTGCTGTTCAATGTAGAAACATTCCGGCGCTTTGATGTCTTCGAGGTTGATGCCGCCAAAGGTCGGCTCCAGCGCCGCCACGACGTCGATAAATTTGTCCGGGTTGGTTTCATCCACTTCGATATCGAAAACGTCGATACCTGCGAATTTCTTGAACAAAACGCCCTTACCTTCCATCACCGGTTTACCGGCCAATGCGCCGATATTGCCTAAACCCAGTACGGCGGTACCGTTGGACACCACCGCTACCAGGTTACCGCGCGCGGTATATTTGTAGGCCGCCAGCGGATCTTTTTCGATCTCCAGACACGGCGCGGCAACGCCCGGCGAGTAGGCCAGCGCGAGATCGCGTTGGGTGGCGAGCGGCTTGGTCGGCGCTACCTGAATTTTGCCTGGAACGGGGAATTCATGGAAATCGAGGGCACTTTGTCTTAATTGGTCGTCCATTTAGGGTTCCTTTCACGTATCAAACTAAAAGGGTGAAGCGCAATTACGTCCTGATGCACTCCCGAAGGAAGCGCCTAGTATCGCCTGTGACCGCCCGGTAAACTTTGAAGGCCGCCATACTCTTGCGAACACGCCTTGCTTTGTTATTTATTTATGTCGATTATGTTATCAACTATCGATAGTAAGATCATGATTTCCGGATATGCTTTTTTGTTATGCCAGCCATAACCAAACGGCTATGGCGTTCCGCTATCTGCGCGAGGCAGCGACAAGCCTACCATCCTGAGGAAATAGTTCTCGTTAAGCCATCATCTAAAATCGTTATATCAATCATGGTGTTGATACATTTTCATCAACATTGAAAGGAGGTTGAGGGGCGACTGCCCCTGGAATGGAGATGGGAAAGTGAAAACGTTAACCGGAAACCCACTGCGTTGCCCAGGCGTCCGCCCCCTGCCAGTTGTCACACTGCGGTTGAGTGGCGTAACGCGCCAGGCGAAAGCGCTGTCCATCGAAACGCCAGCGCGTCTGTGTGCCGCAGTCACCGAGGGCGCGTCCTTTCTCAAGCGTAATCAGCTCACGCGTATGTTCGTTAAACGTCAAATTCACCAGTTCAATATCACGCCCCTCCCTGCCGGAAGGCAGGAACGGCAAACGCAGGCGAATCAGCGTGGTGGCAAACGGCTTTTTGCGCGACGCCAGCCATGCGCGGTAGATAGTGTTATAGGCCCCGGATTCACAGCTGGTCATGATCAGCGCCTTATCGTCGGTTAGCGCGGTCACCCACACTTCACGCCGCAGTGGATCCAGCGAGCACTGCACGTTGTTCATCCGCCAGGTGGCGAAATCGAGCAGGTCGTTGTATTCATCGCGACCGAGCGGCGTCGGCGCAGGGCTAACTTTTGCGACGGTCTTCAGCGGCGGAGCGGGCGGCACGCTCAGCGGCGGCTCATCGCCTTTACGGATCCACGCGGTTTCATTGCCCACGCGCTTTTGTTGAGCATCGATAAACAGCAGCGCGGCCTTCAGCCCCTGTAAGGACATCACCTGCACGCCCTTCGCCAGCGTAATCGCCTGGGCATCCTGAATTTGTTGCAGGAAGGCGTCTATCGTGACGCTATCGCCGGTCGACAGTAATTTCGGCTGTATTTTCCAGTGTTCGCCGCCGAGCTTTAGCGGTTTACCATCAAGCAGCAACCGAGGCTCGATGGCCGGAACCGCCGCCACCGGGTTAACCAGCCCGCCCAATTCAATACGCAGTTGGGCATCGGTATGCGCCCCGGCGCTGCGGCTGAGGGTCATGACCAGACCGTAGTGCAGGCCAACGTTACGGGTCACGCAGAAATTCTGGTTATTACAGGTCACTAACCAGTCGGAAAAGAGCTGCTGCGTCGGCGCCGCCCACGTCAACGACGTCGGGAGCCACCCGATGCAGAAGAAAAAAAGGAGAATGCGGTAACGCATGGACGGTACAACCCCAGAAGAAAAAAGCATCAACTTACCGGGGCTATCCTGGAGGACGAAGCGGCAGCGCTCAATCGGATTTATCGGATTGAGCTGGCCAGAAAATTACGCCATCAGGCCTGAACCTTGCAGATACTGGAGCAAAATCACCGTCTTACCATCGCAAATTTCACCAGTGCGAATCATCTCAATTGCGCGGGTAAACGGCAGCTCAAGCACATCAATATCCTCGTCATCCACACCGCCCCCCGCGTTATCGCGCAGACGATCGTCGTATTCAGCGATAAAGAAGTGAACGATTTCAGTCACGCCGCCCGGCGACATATACAGCTGAAACACTTTACGCACATTGTTGACCTGATAGCCGGTCTCTTCGATAGCCTCTTTGCGAATGCACGCTTCCGGCTCGTCGTCGTCGAGCAACCCGGCGCAGGTTTCAATGAGCATGCCGTTGGCATTACCGTTGACCCAAGTGGCGACACGGAACTGGCGCACCAGCACCACGCTCTGCTTCTGGCGGTTGTAGAGCAGCACCGTCGCGCCGTTGCCACGGTCGTAAACTTCGCGTTTGTGTTGCACCACTTCGCCATTTTTCTGGGTTAAATCGTAGGTAATATTGCGCAGGACGAAGTAATTTTCGGACAGGATTTTATCTTTAATAACGTTGATATTAAGTGACATACAGGCTCCACGGCGATAACGCTTTCGCGCCATATTACGCCGTGAAGCCCGGGTACCGTCAATGCGCGCGGGTGATTTTGACGCCTAACCAGTCGAGGATCCCCTGTGCTGCATGGCGTCCTTCAGCCATCGCGGTGACCACCAGATCGGCACCACGCACCGCATCGCCACCGGCAAAAATTTTGGGATTCGAGGTCTGATAGCGGTAGCGCGAATGCACGTTGGCGCGAATGCGCCCCCAGTCGTCAACCTCCACGCCCTGTGCGCTCAGCCATGGCATCCCATGCGGATGGAAACCAAAGGCCATAATGACCGCATCGGCGGGCATCACAAATTCGCTGCCGGGAATCGGCGTCGGACGGCGGCGGCCCTGACCATCCGGCTCACCGAGTTGGGTACGCAGGAAACGAACGCCGCACACGCGGCCTTCAGCATCCAGCTCCAGGGTGACGGGCTGAACGTTAAATTCAAACTCCGCCCCCTCTTCCTTCGCGTTTTTGACCTCTTTCTTCGACCCTGGCATGTTAGCTTCATCGCGACGATAGGCGCAGGTGACCTTTTCCGCACCGTGGCGCAGTGCGGTACGCACGCAGTCCATCGCCGTATCGCCACCGCCAAGCACCACCACGTTAAGCCCTTTGGTATTGATATACGGCTCCTCAGGCAACGCCTCGAGACCCATCACATTTTTCGTGTTTGCGATCAGGAACGGCAGCGCGTCATACACCCCCGGCGCCTCTTCATTCGGCAGGTTCGCCTTCATGGAACGGTAGGTGCCCACCCCGACAAACACGGCGTCGTACTCTTCCAGCAACGTGTCCAGGGAGATGTCTTTGCCAATTTCACAGTTCAGCTCAAAGCGAATGCCCATATCGCTAAAGATTTCGCGACGCCGTGCCATCAGCGATTTATCCAGCTTGAACGCCGGAATGCCGAAGGTCAGCAGCCCGCCAATTTCCGGATGACGGTCAAACACGACCGGCTCCACGCCCTGACGAACCAGAATGTCGGCGCATGCCAGCCCGGCGGGCCCGGCGCCGATAATCGCCACCCGCTTACCGCTGCTGGCGACATTGCCGATATTCGGACGCCAGCCTTTGGCTAGCGCACGGTCGGAGATATAGCGTTCAATATTGCCGATGGTTACCGCACCGTGCTCATCACGCAGGGTGCAGGCCCCTTCACACAGGCGATCCTGCGGGCAGACGCGTCCCGTGATTTCCGGCAGCGGGTTGGTCTGATGCGACAGCTCTACCGCCGCGTCAATATCCCCGGCGTTGACCCACTCGATCCACTGTGGAATATGGTTATGCAGCGGGCAGGTCCACTCACAAACGCTATGCTCGCCGCAGCTCAGGCAGCGTGTGGCAGCCTGCTGCGCCTGCTCGTGACGTAGCGGCAGATAAATTTCGCCGAAGCCGGTTTTACGGGCGGCAAGATTGAGTTTATCCGCTTCACCGCGAGCGGGTGTCTGCGCCATCTGCTGCACCTTGCTACGCTGAACCTTCGCTGCCGCCGCACGACTCTCGCTGTGCCACGGCTGCGCTTCGCGACAGGCCGTTTGCAGGCGTCGGATGCGCGCAATATCGCTCAGTTGCTGGCTGGTCATCAACTGCAGAGCGTCCGCCGGGCAGTTTTCCACACAGGCCGGACCTGCCGGGCGCTCATGGCAGAGATCGCATTTATGGGCCGTGGCTTTTACTCGCCCGTCCTGAGTCGGCGAGAGAACAATTTGCAGGGTGCCAAACGGGCAGGCAACCGCACAGGATTTACAGCCGATACACTTCGCCTGGTCGACCTGGATAGCATCATCAACCTGCCGAATCGCGCCGTTCGGGCAGCTGCGCGCGCAAGGCGCATCTTCGCAATGGTGACAGGTAGCCGCCCCACGTTGATGGTTCATTTTTACGACCGTGATGCGCGGCATAAACTGCGACGCGTCGAGCACATGTTGCTCTCCGTTATGCGACATCACACAGGCAACTTCACACGCCCTGCATCCAATGCATTGTTGGCTATCTACCCTAATAAAACGGTTCATACTCGCTCAGCCTATGGTTAAAAAACCTTATATTTATAAGCCCTATTTATTAGCCGAGGAATCCCCGTACAGGCAATGTCCATTTGCCCAGAATCGGCGACTATTTGTCAGTAAGCTGTGGCAGATCAAAAAATTTCAGCTTAAATGAAATTACGTTTCAGGGGGCAGAAATAGGCTAGCGTAAGGATATGCAAACCGTTTCGCCAAAGCGGTATGATTATTTACATTATCTTCTTATTTTCTCCACGATTGCCGGGAGCCTTACGGCTACAGTGTTTGACGCAATTCAGTACGTAAAAAAAATGACCAACACGAGGTTCGGATCCTGATGGCGAATTTCTTCATCGATCGCCCCATTTTTGCCTGGGTGCTAGCAATCCTTTTGTGCCTTACCGGGGCCCTGGCGATATTTTCATTACCGGTAGAGCAGTACCCGGACCTTGCGCCGCCGAACGTCCGCGTGACCGCCAACTATCCAGGCGCGTCCGCGCAAACGCTGGAAAACACCGTCACCCAGGTTATCGAACAGAACATGACCGGCATCGATAACCTGATGTATATGTCCTCTCAAAGCAGCGCCACCGGCCAGGCGACAGTCACGCTGAGCTTCGTCGCCGGTACCGACCCGGACGAAGCGGTACAGCAGGTACAAAACCAGCTGCAAACGGCAATGAACAAACTGCCACAGGCGGTTCAGACGCAAGGCGTCACGGTACGTAAAACAGGCGATACCAACATTCTGACCATCGCCTTCGTCTCCACCGACGGCAGTATGGATAAGCAAGATATTTCCGACTATGTCGCCAGTAACATTCAGGACCCGCTCAGCCGCGTTGACGGCGTCGGCGACATTGACGCCTACGGTTCGCAGTATTCCATGCGCATCTGGCTCGATCCGGCCAAGCTCAACAGCTATCAGTTGACCGCCTCCGACGTCACCAGCGCCATTAAATCGCAGAACGCGCAGATTGCCGTCGGGCAGCTTGGCGGAACGCCTTCCGTTGATAAGCAGGCGCTGAACGCTACCATTAATGCGCAATCGCTCCTGCAAACGCCACAGCAGTTCCGCGATATCACCCTGCGCGTTAACCAGGACGGCTCAGAAGTGACGCTCGGCGACGTTGCCACCGTCGAAATGGGCGCGGAAAAATACGACTATCTCAGCCGCTATAATCGCAACCCGGCGTCCGGCCTTGGCATCAAACTCGCCTCAGGGGCCAACGAAATGGCAACCGCCGAGCGCGTTATTCAGCGCCTGGACGAGCTAAAAGCCTATTTCCCGCATGGCCTGGAGTATAAAGTCGCCTACGAAACCACCTCCTTCGTCAAAGCGTCGATCAAAGACGTGGTGAAAACGCTGCTGGAAGCCATCCTGCTGGTGTTCCTGGTGATGTACCTGTTCTTGCAAAACTTCCGCGCCACGCTGATTCCCACCATCGCCGTACCGGTGGTGCTGATGGGCACCTTCGCCATTCTCTACGCCTGCGGATACAGTATTAACACCCTGACGATGTTCGCCATGGTGCTCGCCATCGGGCTTCTGGTGGATGACGCCATCGTGGTCGTCGAGAACGTCGAGCGTATTATGAGCACCGAGGGGCTGACGCCAAGGCAGGCAACGCGCAAATCGATGGGCCAGATTCAGGGGGCGCTGGTCGGTATCGCGATGGTGCTGTCGGCGGTGTTTATCCCGATGGCTTTCTTTGGCGGCACCACCGGGGCTATCTATCGTCAGTTCTCGATTACCATTGTTTCGGCGATGGTGCTGTCGGTACTGGTGGCGATGATTCTGACGCCCGCGCTGTGCGCCACCATTCTCAAACCCATTCATAAAGGCGAAGTGCACGGCACCAAAGGCTTCTTTGGCTGGTTCAACCGTCACTTCGATGCCAGCGCGCGCCGCTATGAGTCCGGCGTGGCGAAAATCCTCCATCGCAGCGTACGCTGGATGCTGATTTATGTGGTACTGCTGGGCGGCATGGTATTTCTGTTCCTGCGCCTGCCCTCCTCGTTCCTGCCGCTGGAAGATCGCGGCATGTTCACGACTTCGGTCCAGTTGCCGAGTGGCTCCACTCAGCAGCAAACGCTGAAAGTGGTGGAACAGGTTGAAGACTATTTCTTCAAAAACGAGAAGGACAATATCACCTCCATTTTTGCCACCATCGGTTCCGGCCCGGGTGGTAATGGGCAGAACGTCGCGCGCATGTTTGTGCGCCTGAAAGACTGGGACGAGCGCGATAGCACCACTGGCACCTCGTTTGCCATTATCGAGCGCGCCACCAAGGCGCTGAACAAAATCAAAGAAGCGCGGGTTTACGCCAGCAGCCCGCCGGCTATCAGCGGTCTGGGCAGCTCTGCCGGCTTCGATATGGAGCTTCAGGATCACGGCGGCGCCGGGCACGATGCGCTGATGGCCGCGCGCGATAAGCTGCTGGAGCTGGCAGGCCAGGATCCGCAGCTGACCCGCGTGCGCCACAACGGCCTTGATGACAGCCCGCAGCTGCAAATCGATATCGACCAGCGTAAAGCGCAGGCGTTAGGGGTCTCAATCGACGATATTAACGACACGCTGCAAACCGCGTGGGGCTCGAGCTATGTGAACGACTTTATGGACCGTGGCCGCGTGAAGAAAGTGTACGTACAGGCCGCCGCGAAGTACCGCATGCTGCCGGACGACATTAATCTGTGGTACGTGCGTAACAACGCGGGTCAGATGGTGCCGTTCTCGGCCTTCGCCACCTCGCGCTGGGAAACCGGCTCGCCGCGCCTGGAGCGCTATAACGGCTATTCGGCCGTCGAAATTATCGGTGAAGCCGCGCCGGGCGTCAGCACCGGTACCGCAATGGACGTGATGCAGAATCTGGTCAAACAGCTGCCGACCGGTTTTGGTCTGGAATGGACAGCAA
The DNA here is from genome assembly GCF_001654985.1 of Kluyvera georgiana ATCC 51603. Lineage (GTDB taxonomy): Bacteria > Pseudomonadota > Gammaproteobacteria > Enterobacterales > Enterobacteriaceae > Kluyvera > Kluyvera georgiana. The sequence continues at coordinate 153,309 of NZ_LXEU01000030.1, read as the reverse complement.
TGTCCTACCAGGAACGGCTCTCCGGCGCCCAGGCTCCAGCGCTATACGCCATTTCTCTGCTGGTGGTGTTCCTGTGCCTGGCGGCGCTGTATGAAAGCTGGTCTGTGCCATTCTCGGTGATGCTGGTGGTACCGCTGGGGGTAATTGGCGCGCTGCTGGCCACCTGGATGCGCGGGCTGGAAAACGACGTTTACTTCCAGGTGGGGCTGCTGACGGTTATCGGGCTCTCGGCGAAGAACGCCATTCTGATCGTTGAATTTGCCAATGAAATGAATGAGAAAGGTGAAGACCTGATGTCGGCGACCCTCGAAGCCTGCCGTCAGCGCCTGCGTCCCATCCTGATGACCTCACTGGCGTTTATCTTCGGGGTTCTGCCTATGGCATTAACCACCGGCGCGGGTTCCGGCGGCCAGCATGCGGTGGGTACCGGCGTGGTGGGCGGGATGATCTCGGCGACGGTGCTGGCTATCTTCTTCGTCCCGCTGTTCTTTGTGCTGGTACGTCGTCGATTCCCGTTAAAAGAGAAGCCTGAATAAAAACAGAAAAGGCGACAGTCACTGTCGCCTTTTTATCTTTATGTTGAGCATTGACTCTGTACTGCAAACAACACCATCATGGTAATTGAAAGAACACAGCGCTTAATCACTCACCTATCTGAAAATTATTTACGAAGCATCACTTCGATAAAATCTTTCCAGTTCCCCAGTTCACGTTCGATCATAACTACCTCTCTTATTATTATGCGTATATTACGTACAAATGTATGACCTGTGAATACGGTTAATCCGATTACTTTGATTGCCGCTGCCAACGATTGTTTACTGCTTGAGGCCACTATGGGCTGGAATGTTGACATTTAATGTGACGAACAGCAACATTCTGAAATAGTTATCGGAATGTGAATCATATGATAAGAATTTACCCTACAACAAAGTGAACAAACTGCGACTTTCGTCGTAGACAGCATGATAAACTGTACGAATTTCAGCCTGTTTATCAGGATAAAATTAAAACAGGCAGCCACGGTAATTCCGTGTATATTCGAGGCCCTAAAAAACCTGCTGATATAAAGGTGGAACATGACCATCCTCTATGGAATAAAAAATTGCGACACAATTAAAAAAGCCCGCCGTTGGCTCGACGAGCATCAGGTTGAATATCGCTTTCATGATTATCGCGTTGACGGCCTGCCGCCCGAATTACTGGCATCCTTTATTGCCGAGCTGGGCTGGGAAGCCTTATTGAATACCCGCGGTACCACCTGGCGTAAGCTGGACGAAAGCGTGCGCGTAAGCATCAACAATGCCGACGCCGCCGCTGCGCTGATGCTGGAAATGCCGACTATCATTAAACGCCCATTGCTCTGTGCGCCAGCACAGCCTATGCTGCTGGGTTTTAGTGATGCCAGTTACGGCCAGTGGCTCGCCCAGATGCGCTAATGCCGCCGCCCCGTTTTGACTTTTTGCAGATAACGAAAAATAACGAGGTTTAGTTTATGTCTTGCCCAGTCATTGAGCTGGCTCAGCAGCTTATTCGCCGCCCGTCTCTCAGCCCCGATGACGCGGGCTGTCAGGCATTAATGATTGAACGTCTGCGCGCTATCGGTTTTACCGTTGAGCCCATGGATTTTGGTGATACCCAGAATTTCTGGGCCTGGCGCGGTAAAGGGGAAACCCTGGCATTTGCTGGCCACACCGATGTGGTGCCCGCGGGTGATGCCGATCGCTGGATTAACCCGCCATTTGAACCGACCATTCGTGATGGCATGCTGTTTGGCCGCGGCGCGGCGGACATGAAAGGCTCGCTGGCGGCGATGGTCGTCGCTGCCGAACGTTTTGTCGCCCAGCACCCGAACCATAAAGGACGCCTGGCGTTCCTGATCACCTCCGATGAGGAGGCCAGCGCCACCCACGGTACCGTGAAGGTGGTGGAAGCGCTGATGGCGCGCAACGAACGCCTGGACTACTGCCTGGTGGGCGAACCGTCGAGCACCGAAGTGGTCGGTGACGTGGTGAAAAATGGCCGTCGTGGTTCCATGACCTGCAACCTGACGATTCACGGCGTGCAGGGCCATGTGGCTTACCCACATCTTGCCGATAATCCGGTTCACCGCGCCGCGCCGTGGATGAACGAACTGGTGTCTATCGAGTGGGACCAGGGCAACGAATTCTTCCCGCCAACCAGCATGCAAATTGCCAACATCCAGGCGGGTACCGGCAGCAACAACGTCATCCCGGGCGATCTGTTCGTGCAGTTCAACTTCCGCTTTAGCACCGAATTGACCGACGCGATGATCAAAGAGCGCGTGATCGCCCTGCTGGAAAAATACCAACTGCGCTACTCGGTAGACTGGTGGATCTCCGGGCAACCGTTCCTGACCGCACGCGGCAAGCTGGTCGACGCGGTGGTTAACGCGATTGCGCACTATAATGAAATAGAACCGCAGTTACTGACCACCGGCGGGACGTCAGATGGTCGCTTTATCGCCCAGATGGGCGCGCAGGTTGTTGAGCTGGGTCCGGTGAACGCGACCATTCACAAGATAAACGAATGCGTAAATGCCGCAGACCTGCAGATGCTGGCGCGGATGTATCAGCGTATCATGGAACAACTTGTCGCCTGACGGCATAACAAAAGAGGTAATGCGCATGGATTGGCTGACAAAATACTGGTGGATTCTGGTGCTGGTTTTCCTGGTGGGGGTGATCATCAACGTGATTAAGGATCTTAGTCGCGTCGATCATAAAAAATTCCTTGCCGATAAACCCGAGCTTCCGCCGCATCGTGACTGCAACGATAAGTGGGACGATGACGACGACTGGCCGAAGAAAGACCAGCCGAAGAAATAAGCACATGTAGGCCTGATAAGCGCAGCGCCATCAGGCATAGCCGCCATGAATTGCCGGATGGTGGCTTTGCCTTACCCGGCCTACAGATTCCCAGCGAACCGTTAATCTTTAAATCATCTCAATAATATCGTCATCTTTCGGCGTTCCGCCGCTCAATGCTTCATCGAAATAGTGCTTCGGCACGGTATAGCGCAGACGATCGAGCGCGAACTGCATGCTGCGATCGTCAATCGCGTGCCCCAGATCGTCGACAATATCCAGCGTCACATCGCCGCCCGCGGCCAGGAGCGCTTCCTGACCTCTCACCGCCCAGGCCAAATCGATAACCCGGTCTTCTCCACCGTGGATCAGATGGATCGTGGTGCTGGTCGTCGCCTGCTGCGGCAGCGTGGCGTAGCGGCCGTTAAAAGCGATCACGCGGGAAGCCAGACCCGGCTCGGCTTTGATGCTTTCCAGCGACATAATCGCCCCCTGTGAAAAACCGATCAGCGCGGTGGCCTGCGGGCCCACGCCGCTCTGTTTTTGCCAGTAGCGTACCGTTTCAATAAAGGTCGGCATAATGGCATCGACACGTGCCTGGCGGTTCTCTTCGGTCACGCTTTGCACCGAAAACCACTGACGACCCGGCGCCGGGCCGCACGGTTCAGCGCCGCCAATGCTGACAATCAGGGCATCCGGAAACAGCGGCGCAAACCAGCTGCCAATCTGCCCCATTGAGACCGGATTATCGCCCACGCCATGAAACAACAGCAGCAGCTGTTGAGCGGGCTTCGCGGGGCTTTGAACAACAAAATGATCGTGCGTCATGGCTGTCTCCTTGGTTTTGACGGTCAGTTTACGCCGCGCCAGAATAATGACCATGCCATTTAACTGAATGAGTCAGTTAAAAAAATTGCAGTTGTGGGAGCTGTTCCGCCAGCCGGTTTGTACGTTCAGCGTCAACGCTGCGCATCGCCTGCGCCGCTTCTGCACGAAGCCGGGCCAGCAGCGCTTTACGCCCCTGCACGCCCAGACGAGCACACAGTTCAGACTCAGCTTCACCGCACAAACGCCCGCGCAGCGCGGGTATCGTCAGTTCAGTCAACTCGCTCAGCCGGTGCAGGTTCGCCAGCACCGCCAGCATCGGGCGATGGGCAAAGGCAAAACCGGCCAAATCCCACCAGTCATCCTCAGTAAGGATAGTCTCTGTCACTTCCGCCAGAGGCACTTTTTCATCTACCCACCGGCGCAGCCAGCGCCATTCGCGGCACAATCGATGATGCTCATGTAACATCAACGCCTCCCCTGCCGCCGTCAGCGGGCGAATAGCCATCGCCGCGTAGCAGCCGCTGCTGGCCTCCCGCTGGGTGCCAATACGCACCAGCGTAAAGCCACAGCGCTGCCAGAAGCGCCATAGCGCATCGGTATAGCCAAAGCTTACTGAGAGATAATCACACCCTTCAGCGTCCTGCCACGCCCGTTCGACCAGCCGTTGGCCAAGACCTTCGCGCTGACGCTGCGGATGTACCGCAATGCGGCTGATGCGCCGTCCGATAAGCGTCGCCGCCAGCGGGCTGCCGCCATGAGCCGCCAGCGATTGCGCCACCAGGTTGCCGCGCGGGCGGCGAAATCCGGCCCACACTGCCCGGCTCAGTTCCGCCGGAAGCCCACCTTCGTCGACCAGCCACAGCGCGCCTGCCGGGCCGTCACGACTTTGAGCGCTCAGAAAATGCTGTCCCGGCGCGTCCATCATGCGGCGCAGATCCAGCGGCGAGGTGCGATAATGCGCGCCGGAAAGCAGTTGATAGAGCGCGCGGGGCAGCGCTGGAGACGTTTGCCAGGCTGACTGCGCCACGGGCATCAACGTAACCGCGCCCTGCGGCGTAGTGGTAAAGGCATCATCATCAAAAATCAGCGCCTCGTTCACCACGGCTTCCAGCGGGCATCCGGCCGCCCAGCGAATGGGCTGGCTCAGGGTAAACGCCTGCCGCTGCGGGAACGCGGCGCAAAATTTCAGCAGGAAGCCACGCCCGGTGCCTTCATACCCCTGCACGGTGGTGGTCAACAGCACCCGCGAAAAACGGGTCATCAGCTTTTGCAGCAGCGGGGCGGGAATGGCTGCGGCCTCATCAACCACCAGCCAATCGGCGGTTTCATCAGAGGCCAGCAGCGCGTCCGGCGCGATAAAGCGAAAGCGCTCGCCGGCAAAGGCGGCAATCACCTCCGCCGAGGCGCGGGAAGGCGCAGTGACCAGCGCCGTGCCGGAAAGCTGTCGAATGTGCATGCCGGCCAGCGCCGACTTGCCGCGCCCACGTTCCGCCGTCACCACACAAACCTGCGCGGTGGCGTTGGCCAGCGCTGACAGGATCGCTTGCTGCTCAACGTCGGGTTGGCCGTTAGCCTGCTGCCACGGTGGTCGTGGAGGGTCATTGAACGGCGTCAACGGCTCCCCTTGACGCCAGATTCTTACCTGCGCCCTGGCGGCCAGGGTACGGCAAAAATGGTGAACAAAATGGGGAGTGGCAATTGGCTCTGGCGTATCGCTCCAGCGCAGCGAGTCCGTATCGGGCTGCATAGGCCAACGTGAGAAGTCTGGCACCAGCAGCACCAGCCAGCTACCGGCACGCAAGGTTCCGGCTAACGCGGCAAACGCCGACACGTCAAAACCGGCGCGAGCGTCAAAGATAGCGTGCTGGAACTCGCGCCCGAGCAGCGTGACAAGTTTGCCAGGCTGGCAAAAAGGAGAGTCGACGGTCTGCGGGCCCACCCACAGCACGTCGTGTCCGATAGCGTTGCGAAACGCTATTGCCTGCTCTGCGCACCAGTCAGGGTCGCCGCTAACCACCAGCAAGCGGCGAATCCCCTCCTGCGCCATCCGCGCGGCCTGCGCGAGCAGCTCATCCATGACCTTCGACATCCCGCTAAAGCGATTTACTGAAGGTGTTGCACTGGGACGGGTCGCCGCTATCGAAGCCGCGTTTCAGCCAGGTGTAGCGCTGCTGTGATGTACCGTGAGTAAAGCTATCGGGTACCACGCGGCCCTGGCTCTGCTGCTGTAAGCGGTCATCGCCAATCGCTTCGGCAGCGTTCAGCGCTTCTTCAAGATCGCCAGCCTCCAGAATCCCCTGTTTCTGCATGTTATGACCCCAGACGCCCGCAAAACAGTCGGCCTGAAGCTCCATGCGGACCGACAGGCGGTTGACTTCAGCCTGCGATGCGCCCTGCTGCATCTGACGGACTTTCGGCTCGATGCCGAGCAGTTTCTGGATGTGGTGCCCCACTTCATGCGCAATCACGTAGCCCTGCGCGAAATCGCCGCCTGCGCCGAGTTTGCTTTTCATATCGTCATAGAAAGAGAGGTCGATATAAACCGTGCTATCGGCCGGGCAGTAGAATGGCCCCATCACCGACTGGCCGGTACCGCACCCGGTGCGGGTCGCGCCACGGTACATCACCAGACGCGGCGGCTGATAGGTTTTCCCCATCTCTTTAAACTGCTGCGCCCAGGTGTCTTCGGTCGTGGCAAGGATAACCGAGGTAAACTTTGCCGCTTCATCATCATTCGGGTTGCTGACGCGCTGCGAGCTTTGTTGCTGGCTCTGACCAATGGGCTCGCCGGTCATCAGGCCGGTTAAGTCGACGCCGTAATAGCCCGCAACCAGCACGACAATCAGCAGAATGATACCGCCCTTACCGCTGGGAATACGGAAACCAGGCCCGCGCCCGGATAGTGGGGATTCAGAACTGTTCCGCCGATCTTCTACATTGTCGCTTTCACGACGGCCTTGCCAACGCATAACTACCTCGATCTTCTTTTATTGTTACTGATACGATCGTAGGCGGTTACGGGCAGGATTACCACTGGAAATACATCAGGAAAAGAGATGAGCGGGCCAACGCTGCGCCATCAGGCAAGCAACAAACGCATTGCCGGATGGCGGCGTCAACGCCTTTTCCGGCCTACGCGCAGGCGAGGCCGGGGAGGTCATGACTTAGTCCAGCTTAACGCCTAAGCGATGCGCCACTTCTTCGTAGGCTTCGATCAGGCCGCCAAGGCTCTGGCGGAAACGGTCTTTGTCCATTTTATCCATGGTCTTTTTGTCCCACAGACGGCTGCCGTCCGGGGAGAATTCATCGCCCAGCACCACTTCACCTTTGAACAGACCGAACTCCAGCTTGAAGTCCACGAGGATCAGGCCCGCGTCGTCGAACAGCTTTTTCAGCACGTCGTTCGCTTTGAAGGTCAGTTCCTGCATGCGCGCCAGGTTCTCTTTGCTCACCCAGCCGAAGGTTTCGCAGTAGGATTCGTTAACCATCGGGTCATGCATGGCATCGTTTTTCAGGAACAGGTCGAACAGCGGTGGGTTCAGCTCAATACCTTCTTCGATCCCTAAACGTTTCACCAGCGAACCGGCGGCGCGGTTACGGACAACGCACTCCACCGGCACCATATCCAGCTTTTTCACCAGACATTCGGTATCGGACAACAGCGCTTCCATTTGGGTCGGGATACCCGCTTCCGCCAGTTTGCTCATAATGAAATGGTTGAATTTGTTATTCACCATACCTTTACGATCGAACTGCTCAATGCGAGCGCCATCCCCTGCTGACGTATCGTTACGGAATTCGAGTACCAACAGATCCGGATTTTCGGTGCTGTATACGGTTTTCGCTTTACCACGATACAACTCAGCTAGCTTTTGCATCTTTGTCACTCCAGTGATGATTAACCATAAAAATTTGTGCTTTTCTGCCGACGCACACGTTTGCGTCACTATACAGAAAAAAGGGCCGGATTGCTCCAGCCCTGATAAATTACTTACTCAATGCCGCCTGGAATACTGCTACCAGGGCGTCATTTTGCGACTGCGTCAACGTATGACCTTTCGGATCGATGAACTGCAGGCTACTACGGTTGTCCAGGTCACCGACCTGAAGCTTGTAGTCACCGGAGACCAGACCCGGATCGCTCGCGCCCAACGCCTGCCAACTGCTGTCAGACAGCGGCTTGTAGGTCACGGCGATGCTGCCCTGAGAACGGGTGCTGTCGGTCACTTTCATGCCCGCTTTTTCCAGCGCGCCCGGCAGACGCTGCCAGACCTGGTTGAACGGCGCACGCACCACCAGCATTGGCAGGCCGGTATCATCAGAAGCGCTCTGTACATCAAAGGTTGCGCCCGCGGAACCGCGAGAGGCCTGTGCGTCCGACGCATTCTTATCCAGACCTGCGGAAATCACGTTCAGCATTTCAGCGCTATAGCGCTGTAGGGAAGCGCGATCGGCGACCGGTTTACCCGCCTGTTCCAGGTTAACCAGCTTCACCATCACCGCCTGCTGGTAGCCCTGAGGCTGCACGGAGATTTGATAGCGACCACGATACTGCTGATCTTCATCAAGGCGATTCCACTCGACCCAGTCCGTTGTCAGCGTCTGGCTAGCATCATCACGTTTGGTGATGGTGTAGTTTTTCCCCTGAATAATGCTGACCACCTGCGGCCACAGAGAGCCGCTACGGCTATTTTCCACCAGCAACGTGGCGGTGTCGCCCGTAAACTGGGTTCGCGCACCGGCCACCAGCGCCAACGGCTGAGCCGGCGGACGAATGTCCAGCGCTTTACCGACGGCACCGCTGCCGTTGGCGACAGGAATGTTGTAGTCGCCATTTTCGATCGGCAGGATCATGCCCGCAGGGGCGTGAAGTTCACTTAACGGCGTAGCGTCCAGATAGGACTCATCGCCGCTCACCTGGCGCTTATAGCGCGAGTCGGAACTACAGGCCGCAAGCAGTAAAACCAGCGATACACCCGCAACCTTGGCCAGGCGCGACTTCTGTACTGAGTAAGCCATCAAATCTCCCTAAACTTTACAGCAAACCGGCATGCTTCAGTGCGGATGCCACCACGTCACGACCGTGGTCGGTAATCGGTGTCATCGGCAAGCGCATGGTGTCGGTCGCCACAAGCCCCAATTCCTTACACGCCCATTTCACCGGGATAGGATTGGGTTCGACAAATAATTTATTGTGCAGCGGCATCAAACGCTGGTTGATGATGCGCGCCTGCGCGAACTCTCCAGCTGCGGACAGTTTGCACATTTCCGCCATATCACGCGCCGCAACGTTCGCCGTTACCGAAATAACGCCGTGACCGCCGAGCTGCATGAAGTCCAGACCGGTTGCATCATCACCGCTGAGCAGGATGAAATCGTCTGAAACCAGCTCTTTGATCTGATGAACACGGCTTAAGTTCCCCGTGGCTTCCTTAATCGCGATAATATTTTTAATTTTCGCCAGGCGACCTACGGTTTCCGGCAGCATATCGCAGCCGGTACGGGACGGCACATTATACAGGATTTGCGGCAGGTCAGTATGCTCGGCAATCGCTTTAAAGTGCTGGAATAAACCTTCCTGAGTCGGACGGTTGTAGTATGGGGTAACGGTCAGGCAGCCGACTACGCCGCTGTCGTTGAAACGCTGAGTCAGGCTAATCGCCTCTGCGGTTGCATTTGCTCCCGTTCCTGCGATCACCGGGATACGGCCATCGGCCAGCTCCAGCGTGGTTAAGACCACATCGCCATGCTCTTCGTGGCTAAGCGTCGCTGACTCGCCGGTAGTCCCTACCGACACAATCGCCGAGGTTCCGTTGGCGACATGGTAATCAATCAGTTTTTTCAGGCTTGAACGGTCGACATTACCTTTTTCATCCATCGGCGTGACAAGCGCTACAATACTTCCCGTGAACATGGGCCATCCTCTGTGCTGACGTGCGGACATGAAACTCAATGGTACGTTTGGTACTGTAATAAAAGCAAGAGACTGAGGCCCTTCAGAATGTTGTATGCCGGTTTTTTTTATGCTTTCCTAGGGTATACCGCACCTTTTTAAAGGAAGAACAGGTTTGACAGCCTCATTACAACACTATCTGGTCATTACAGCCCTGGGCGCGGATCGCCCTGGCATCGTCAATACGATCACCCGTCACGTGAGCAGCTGCGGCTGTAATATCGAAGACAGTCGGTTGGCCATGCTGGGAGATGAATTCACTTTTATTATGCTGCTGTCCGGAACATGGAATGCGATTACGCTGATTGAGTCCACCCTACCGCTGAAAGGTGCAGAGCTGGACCTGCTAATCGTCATGAAACGCACCACCGCCAGCCCACGCCCGGCAATGCCGGCTACCGTATGGGTTCAGGTGGAAGTTCCTGATTCACCGCATATTATCGAGCGTTTTACTGCCCTGTTCGACAGCTGGGAGATGAATATTGCCGAGCTGGTGTCACGCACCCAACCGGGCTCCGATGAAGGTGCGGCGCAGTTGTTTATTCAAATTACCGCCCACAGCCCGGCTACGCAAAATGCATCAAATATTGAGCAAGCATTCAAAGCCCTATGTACAGAATTGAATGCGCAAGGCAGTATAAACGTGATTAATTATTCACAGCATGATGAACAGGATGGAGCTGAGTAATGAACCCACTGAAAGCCGGTGATATCGCACCGAAATTTAGTTTGCCCGATCAAGACGGCGAGCAAGTAAATTTGACCGACTTCCAGGGACAACGTGTTCTGGTCTATTTTTACCCGAAAGCGATGACCCCTGGCTGCACCGTGCAGGCATGCGGCCTTCGCGATAATATGGACGAGCTGAAAAAAGCCGGCGTTGAGGTTCTGGGTATCAGCACCGATAAACCGGAAAAACTCTCCCGCTTCTCTGAAAAAGAGCTGCTGAACTTCACCCTGCTCTCCGATGAAGATCACCAGGTCTGCGAACAGTTTGGCATCTGGGGTGAGAAAACCTTCATGGGGAAAACCTACGACGGGATTCACCGCATCAGCTTCCTGATTGACGCTGACGGCAAAATTGAACACGTCTTTGATGATTTCAAGACCAGTAACCACCATGACGTGGTGCTGGGCTGGCTGCAAGCCAACGCCTAAGACAAATCAGCAACCCGGCCAAGCGCAGCGAGGCCGGGAAGCATTGGCGTTTTCTCAGGCTTGGCGCACGGCCACACGTTAGTCTGACGAATCCTCTTCTACCACCAGCCCATCCGGCCAGGCGTGTACGACCGCTTTAATCAACGTTGCCAGCGGAATGGCGAAGAACACGCCCCAGAACCCCCACAGGCCGCCGAAAATCACCACCGAGAGAATGATCACCAGCGGATGCAGGTTTACAGCCTCGGAGAACAGCACCGGCACCAGCAGATTGCCATCCAGCCCCTGAATAATCAGGTAGACCGCAAACAGGCTCCAGAACTCGGTCCCCAGGCCAAACTGGAACAGCGCCACGCAGACCACCGGGATGGTCACTACGAAGGCACCAATGTAGGGAATCAGTACCGACAGCCCCACCAGCACCGCCAGCAGCAGCGAATAGTTGAGGCCAAACATCAGGAAGCCGAGCCAGGTGGCGATCCCCACCACGATCATCTCCAGCACCTTGCCGCGAATGTAGTTGGTGATCTGCTGGTTCATCTCTTTCCACACCTGCCCCGCTAGCCCGCGGTTACGCGGCAGCACGCGGCGTACGGCGTTGAGCATCTGCTCTTTATCCTTCACCAGGAAGAAGACCATCAGCGGTACCAGCACCAGATAGACCGCCAGAGTTAGCAGTCCTACCAGCGATGCCACCGAGTACTTCACTACCGAGTCGCCCATCGTCAACATGCGGGTACGCATGTTTTCCGCCATGGCGTCGATAATCCCCGCATCCATCAGCGCCGGATAGCGTCGCGGCAGCGTGGCGGCATAGTCGGAGAGTTTATTGAGCATGCCCGGCATATCGTGAATCAGGTTAATTCCCTGCTGCCAGGCAATTGGCATCACCACAAACGACATCAGCAGCAGTATGCCAACAAACAGCACCAGCACCACGCTGGTAGCCCAGGTACGCGACCACCCCATACGCTCCAGGCGGACGGTGGGCCATTCCAGCAGGTAGGCCAGCACCAGCGCGACCAGCAACGGCGCCAGCAGGCCGCTGAAGAAAAACAGGATGCAAAAACCGGCCACCAGAATGACCAGCAGCGCGATGGCCTCCGGGTCGCTGAATCGGCGGCGATACCATTGCATTAACATCTCGAGCATAAATCGATTCCCTGAATTGCCTATCGCTTTCATACAGAACACGAATTGTATCTAAGTGTCACAAAAAAGACTTCGCTTTTTATTTTTAACCCGCAATCTCGTGATTATCGTTTTCAACCCGTTAGCAGATAGATACACTGCAAAAGCAACCCATAATGGAACGTAACATTATGCTGTTGGTCAAAACAGGCACATCCCACATTACAGGACAGAGGTTATGTTCAGGCAGTTGAAAAAAACGCTGTTGGCATCCCTTATTGCGACACTCGCTTTCGGACAGATTGCTCCTGCGTTTGCGGACGCAACGGATAATCTGCCGGATATGGGGACATCCGCAGGAAGCACGCTCTCCATTGGGCAGGAGATGCAGATGGGGGATTACTATGTTCGACAACTGCGCGGAAGCGCGCCGCTGATCAACGACCCGCTGTTGGTGCAGTACATCAACTCGCTCGGTATGCGGCTGGTCTCACACGCGTTTTCCGTGCGCACCCCGTTCCATTTTTATCTGATCAATAACGACGATATTAACGCCTTCGCCTTCTTCGGCGGCAACGTGGTACTGCACTCGGCGCTGTTCCGCTACTCAGATACCGAAAGCCAGCTGGCATCGGTGATGGCGCACGAAATTTCCCACGTCACGCAACGCCACCTGGCGCGCGCAATGGAAGATCAAAAGCGCAATGCTCCGCTGACCTGGGTCGGCGCGCTCGGTTCCATTCTGCTGGCGATGGCCAGCCCGCAGGCCGGGATGGCGGCGCTGAGCGGTACCTTAGCCGGTACCCAACAGGGCATGATCAGCTTTACCCGCCAGAACGAAGAAGAGGCTGACCGCATCGGGATTCAGGTACTTCAGCGCGCCGGCTTTGACCCGCAGGCCATGCCTGCATTTATGGAGAAGCTGCTCGATCAGTCACGCTACTCCTCACGTCCGCCGGAAATGCTGTTAACCCACCCCTTACCCGAGAGCCGTCTGTCCGATGCGCGTAACCGCGCCAACCAGATGCGTCCGGTGGTGGTGCAGTCTTCCGCCGACTTCTACTTTGCTAAAGCGCGTACGCTTGGCATGTACAACAACGGGCAAAACCAGCTCGGCAGCGACCTGCTCGACAGCTGGTCGAAAGGCAACGTGCGCGAACAGCACGCCGCCCAGTACGGCCGCGCGCTGCTGGCCATGGAAGCCAAAAACTACGCCGAAGCCAGCAAGCTGCTCCAGCCGCTGCTCAGCGCCGACGGCCAAAACGCCTGGTTCCTCGATCTCGCCACCGACATCGACCTGGGCCAGAACAAAACCAACGAGGCAATTAGCCGGCTGAAAAATGCCCGCGAACTGCGCACTAACCCGGTCCTCCAGCTTAACCTGGCTAACGCCCTGTTAGAGGGCGGGCAAGCTGGCGAAGCGGCCACCATTCTTAACCGCTATACCTTTAATAACAAAGATGACACCAACGGCTGGGATCTGCTGGCCCAGGCGGAAGCGAAGCTGGGCAACCGCGACCAGGAGCTGGCCGCACGGGCCGAAAATATGGCGCTGGTCGGCAGACTCGACCAGGCAATTTCCCTGCTGAGCGCCGCCAGCGCGCAGGTGAAATTACGCAGCCTGCAGCAGGCGCGCTACGATGCGCGCATCGACCAGCTGCGAGAGCTGCAGGAACGCTTCCGCCCTTATCAGAAAATGTAACAGGAGAGACGATGACGGATTCGGTCACGATTTACCACAACCCGCGCTGCTCAAAGAGCCGCGAGACCTTGAGCCTGCTGAAAGATAACGGCATTGACCCCAACGTGGTGCTCTACCTCGACACGCCGCCAGACGCCGCGACCCTGGCTAAGCTGATTAAGATGCTTGGCCTCAGCAGCGCCCGCGAGCTGATGCGGCAGAAAGAAGATCTCTACAAATCGCTGAACCTCGCCGATAGCCAACTCAGCGAAGAGCAGCTTATCCGGGCGATGGTCGAGAACCCGAAGCTGATTGAGCGCCCTATCGTGGTCAAAAACGGCCAGGCGCGCATTGGCCGCCCGCCAGAACAGGTGCTGGAGATTGTGGGCTAATTCGCCTTAAGGCCGCAGCGCTTCCAGAAAGGCCTGCGGCGTCATATTTCCCAGCTTTTTCTGCTGTTTCCCGCCGTTGAATAACACACAAAGTCTGCACGCCAGCTCGTCCGGCGTGTAGATGCTGGCCGCCGGAATGATCTCTGCCAGCGGTGAGGTCACCGTGACCGCCTGCCGTTTTTCGCCCGAATGCATTACGCTGGCGTTTATTCCTCGCTCAGCCAGATGCTGGTGCAGCGTGGCGATATACCCATCATTCAGCCACTCGTCGCTTTTAATCTCAACAGATTGGATATCACCCGGGAACTGCGCCAGCGCCTCATCCAGCCAGTGAATCACCAGCGGTGACGACATCCCCGAGTAGATCCGCGCCGCGCACCAACCGCTTACCGGCTCCTGCGCCCACAGCAGGTGATGATCGCCATCATCATCCATATGCAGCGACAGCGAGCGGTAGTGCAGGGTCAGCGTCTGCGGCCGAATGCCCGCCTTGAGCGCTTTCTTACCTTGCAGCATCTGTCCAGCCGTTTTCGGATAAGACGGCGCCAGATAACGGCTGAGCGTTGCCCGTGATAGCGGAATACCTAAACCTTCCACCACGATAAACAGCAGATCGTCCAACGGCGCGCTCAGAATTTCACGCAGAGCGTTAATCAATACAATCTGCTCTTGTCTCATCGCTTTGTGTACCACCTTTGGCACCGTACTTCGATCTGCCGTCTGCTCGCGATTACGCCAGCGGCGAACCGTCGTCACCGAAATACCCAATTCAACTGCCAGTTCACGGTCACTTTTATGCGATTCCTGGAGATATTTGCGGATACGAGGCGTCGTCGTCGCGTTAGCGTGCAGCTTAATTTCCATGCTATTCCTTAAAAAATAAGTAACTAATCATATGAGATTTATATAGATTAAGTCGATGCATTGTGACCCGATTCACCTTTCCGCCCCCACCTTTCTCCGATAATCCCCTCGTCGTTTTCTATTACATAACACACACAATGTCCGTTAATCTTATACGGAGTTCACAATGAACAATGTTCTGGGATTTTTAGAAGATAAATTGATGCCGATTGCGGCGAAAACCGCACAGCAACGTCATCTCGGCGCCATCCGCGGCGCATATGTTTCCTTTATGCCGTTTATTATCGTCGGCTCCATCCTGCTGGTTATCTCGTCGTTCCCGAATCAGAGCTATCAGCAGTTTATGTCCAGCACTTTTGGCGCCAGCTGGAGCGCCATTATCGAGATTCCGTTTAACGCGGTCTTCTCTACCATGTCGCTGTTTATTAGCTTCCTCGTTGCCTACCGTCTGGCGGAGCACTACGGCGACGACAAAATCTCCAGCGGCATCCTCGCGCTGGTGTGCTTCCTGATCCTGACACCGTTTATTAAGGTCGCCGAGAACGGCGGTATTACCGTCATGCCGGTAGAGTGGATTGGCACCAAAGGGCTGTTCGTCGCCATGATTGGCTCGCTGCTATGGACCGAGCTGTTCTGCTGGCTGAAGCGCAAAAAGCTGGTGATCAAAATGCCCGAAGGGGTACCGCCCGCGGTGCAGGAATCATTTGCCGCGCTGATCCCCGCGCTGGTGGTGATGATTCTGGTGCTGGCTATCCGCATCGGCTTTGAAAACACCCACTACAACACCATTCACCAATTTATTTACGACGTCGTCGCCACCCCGGTTCGTCATTTCGGCACCTCCTACTTTGGCGCGCTGATGACGGTATTCAGCATCACGATTCTGTGGTCGGTGGGGATCAACTCCGGCTCCATGGTCAACGGCATCATCCGTCCGCTGTGGATGGAAAACCAGACCGACAACATCGCCGCCATTCAGGCGGGCGTCACGCCGCCGCACATTATTACCGAACAGTTCTTCGACATGATCTGGATGGGGGGCGCAGGGGCCACGCTGTCGCTGGTCATCGCGATGCTAATTTTCGCCCGAAGTAAAAACATGCGCGAAGTGGCGCGTCTGGGCGCGGGGGCTTCCATCTTTAATATCAACGAACCGGTGCTGTTTGGTCTGCCGGTGATCATGAACCCGATCATGCTGATTCCGTTCAACCTGGTACCGCTGGTGCTGGTGACCGTTCAGTATCTGGCGATGAAAATCGGTGCGGTTGCGGTCACTACCGGGGTATTTATCCCGTGGACGCTGCCGCCGGTCATCAGCGGATTTATCGTCACCGGGCATATTTCCGGCAGCGTAATGCAAATTCTTAACCTGCTGATTGGCGCGATGCTGTACCTGCCGTTTATGCGCATCGTCGACAAGCAGTACCGCAATGCGGAAATCAGTGCCGTTGAGGAATCCGGCACGCTAGCAAAACAGGAGTAGCAAAGGATGTGGGGAATTATTGCAACCTGGCGCATGGCGCTGGAAGGCGTAGGCGAGTCAGCTTCTGCGCTGGCGGCTGGCAGCGCAGCAGCAACGTCCGTCGTGGATGCCGTGGTCGCGGTGGAGGATTTTCCGTTCTATAAATCGGTGGGCTATGGCGGCCTGCCGACCGAGAACGGCGAGGTTGAGCTGGACGCGGCATGGATGGACGGCGACACCCTGGCCTTTGGCGCGGTGGGCAATCTGGTCGATATCGCCAACCCGGTAAAAGTGGCGCAGGCGCTGGGCCGCCAACGCTATAACTCGCTGCTGGTCGGCCAGGGCGCACGCGAATGGGCGCTGAGCCAGGGTTTCGCCGAGAAAAAGATGCTCACCGAGCGCGCGATGCAGCACTACCGCAAGCGCTGTCGCGAAACGCTGGATAAAGGGTTAAGCCCCTACGATGGCCACGACACCGTCGGCGTGATTGCTCTCGATAAAAAAGGATCAATGAGCGTCGCCACCTCGACCAGCGGCCTGTTTATGAAAAAATGCGGGCGGATTGGCGACTCGCCGATTATCGGCTCTGGCTTCTACTGCGACAGCCAAATCGGTGCGGCTACCGCCACCGGCGTGGGCGAAGATCTCATGAAAGGCTGCACCAGCTATGAAATCGTCCGCCGTATGGAACAGGGAATGACGCCGCAGCAGGCGGCTGATTCCGTGGTTTACGAACTGGAAGATAAGCTGATGTCGCGCTTTGGCCGCGCGGGCGATCTCTCCGTGGTCTGTATGAACCGCAAAGGCGAGTTCGGCGCCGCGACCAACATCAAAACCTTCTCTTTCGTGGTCGCAACCGCCACCCAGCCGCTCACGGTGTTCCGCGCCGAGCGCGTCAAAGAGAAAACCCATTATCAGCCGGTGGACGACGCCTGGATGCAGGCCTATGCCGATCGCATTCGCGCGCCCATTGAGGAGTAAACGATGATTCACTACCGCTTAGTCACGGCGCTGCCCAGCGAACAGGAACAGTGTCATCTTATCACCAGACCCGATAGCCCCTTGCTCCAGCAGGATGCGCTACGCAATAACCCGCTGATTGCCGAGATGACGGCGCGCGCCGCTCAGGGAAAACTGGCGGATACCTGCTTCGGCTGCGGACCATTCACCCGTATTACGCTGGTGCCGCAAAGCGCCTGGCAGGACAATCTGACCGACTCACTGCTGGCTTTTCTGCGCCCGCTGTTTGCTTCACCAGCGTGCCGCGAGGTACTGCTGGATTGTACGCACATTCACGACACGGTACTGGCGAAAACTCTACGCTTCCTGTTTAACCAGCAGCACCGCCTGACGGATCTCGGGCTGAAAACCACGACTCAAAACGATACGCGTCTGACCCATATTCATGCCTACTGCCCGGATAGAGAACTGGCACGCCTTGAGCCCCTGTTTAAGCAACAGCAGGCTATCGCCAACGGGATGGTTGCCGCCCGTCGCCTGGCGGATATTCCCTCCGAGCAATGCACACCGCAGTTTGTGGTGGAAGAAGCTCAGCGCCTGTGTGCGGCCTTCCCTGCCCTGCGCTGTGAGGTTTTGGATGAACAAGCGATTGTCGAGCAGGGTCTGGGTCTGCTGCACGCGGTGGGTAAAGGAGCCAGCCGTCCGCCGCGTCTGCTGGCGATTCACTATGAGGGAGCGAGTCATGGCGCGGTACGCAGCTATGTTGGCAAAGGCATCACCTTCGATACCGGCGGTCTGTGGCTGAAAGACGGCGCGGGCATGTATACGATGAAATACGATATGTGCGGCGCAGCCAACGTCCTGGGCTTGATGCTAAGCATCGCCGAGCTGGCGTTACCGGTGCGGGTGATGGGCGTGCTGGCGCTGGCGGAAAACGCGATCGGTCCGGACGCCATGCAGCCGGGTAGCGTGGCGCGCGCCTGCAACGGCATGACGGTGGAGATCAACAACACCGATGCCGAAGGCCGTCTGGTGCTCTCTGACGCCATCGCCTGGGCCAGCCAGCACCATGCACAAACGCGCTATATCATCGACTTAGCCACCCTCACCGGCGCAGTAGTCAAAGCGCTGGGCTATGAGCTGAGCGGGCTGATGACCCAGGATAAGGCACTGCGTTCAGCGTTAACCCTGGCCGGTGAACAGAGCGGTGATGAAGTGTGGTCCTTGCCGCTCGATGCGCGGTTGAAAAAGCAAACGGAGAGCGCGATTGCCGATCTGTGCAACACGCCGACCAACAACGCGGCGATCAGCGCTTCCGCCGCCTGGCTGCTGCATCACTTCTGCCCTGCAGATATTCCGTGGGCACATCTTGACGTCAGCGGGACGGCACTGTGGCGTGAAGGCGGTAAAAGCGTGGCATCGGGCAGGCCGATTCCGCTACTGATGCAGCATTTGCTCAACGATCTGGTAAAAGAGGCGTGATGGCAATCGCCGTCAGGTAGGCCGGATAAGGCGAAGCCGCCATCCGGCAATGTGCTCGCTTCTGCCTGATGGCGCTACGCTTATCAGGCCTACAGTTTCAGAATTTCTTTCACAAACGGGATGGTCAGCTTACGCTGGGCGGTGATGGAGGCATGATCGAGCTGATCCAACGTCTGGAATAACGTTCGCATCTCCCTGTCCAGGCGCTTGAGCATAAAGCGGCAGACATCGTCCGGCATTTCAAAACCACGTAGACGGGCACGCAGCTGCAAGGCCTGGAGCTTGTCTTCGTCCGAGAGCGGCTGCAGCTTGTAGATTTGCCCCCAATCCAGGCGCGAAGCGAGATCCGGCAGGCCCAAATTCAGCTGGCGCGGCGGACGATCGCCGGTGATCAGCAGGCGCGTATTGCCGGATTCCAGAATGCGGTTATACAGGTTGAAGATCGCCATCTCCCACGGTTCGTCTCCCGCCACGCACTCGATATTATCGATACAGACCAGCGAGAGCTGCTCCATTCCTTCCAGCACTTCCGGTACAAACCAGGTGCGTTTATCCAGCGGAACGTAGCCAACCGCGTCGCCGCGCTGAGAGAGTTCGGCACAAGCCGCGTGCAGCAGATGGCTGCGACCGGCGCCTTCACGCGCCCAGATATAGATGTATCCGCTATGTTCCTGCCGCAGCACATTTTGCAGTGCGGCAAGTAAAGAAGGGTTATCGCCCGGGAAGAAACTCGCAAAGGTTTCGTCGTCGGGAAGATAAAGTGGCAAAGAGAGCTGTGCCGGTGCGTTCAGAGGAGACCTCAACATGGGCTTACGAAAAAACGTGAAGAGTTTACCACAGAAATAACGGATGAGAGAACCGGGCGGCGATCCCGCCCGGTTTGCGGATCACGACTTCGCTTCGTCGCTGTCCGCGGCGTCCAGCACCACTTCTTCCGGGCGCAGTACGCTGATAAGTTTAAAGACCAGGCTCAGGCAGATACCCACGATCGTCGCCAGCGCCATGCCTTTCAGCTCGGCCGCGCCGATGTGTACTTTCGCGCCGCTGACGCCGATTATCAGAATCACGGAGGTCAGGATCAGGTTCTGCGCTTTGCTGTAATCCACTTTCGATTCGATCAGCACGCGGATACCGGATGCGCCAATCACCCCGTACAGCAACAGAGACACGCCGCCCATCACCGGCAGCGGGATAATCTGAATGGCTGCCGCCAGCTTGCCGACGCAGGAGAGCAGAATCGCAATAATCGCCGCGCCGCCGATAACCCAGGTGCTGTACACGCGGGTAATCGCCATCACGCCGATGTTTTCACCGTAAGTGGTGTTCGGGGTAGAACCAAAGAAACCAGAAATCACCGTCGACAGACCGTTGGCAAACATTGAGCGATGCAGGCCCGGGTCGCGAATCAGATCTTTTTTGACGATGTTCGCCGTCACCACCAGGTGACCGACATGCTCGGCAATCACCACCAGCGCCGCCGGTAAAATAGTGAAAATAGCAAACCACTCGAAGCGCGGGGTATAGAAGGTTGGCAGCGCGAACCAGTGCGCCTGCGCAATCGGCGTGGTATCCACTACGCCCATCACGAAGGACAGCGCGTAACCGACCAGCACGCCGATCAGAATCGGGATAATTGCCAGGAAGCCGCGGAACAGCACGGAGCCGAACACGGTCACGCCGAGCGTCACCAGGGAAATAATAATGGTTTTGGTATCCGCAGACTGGCCATCCGGCGGCAGCAGGCCTGCCATGTTGGCCGCTACGCCCGCCAGCTCAAGACCGATGACGGCAACGATTGCGCCCATCGCCGCCGGCGGGAACATCACGTCCAGCCAGCCGGTACCCGCTTTCTTCACAATGAAAGAGACCAGGCAGAACAATACGCCGCACATAATAAAGCCGCCCAGCGCCACTTCATAACCTAACGGCAGCAGCAGCAGCACCGGAGAAATAAAGGCAAAGCTCGACCCGAGGTAGGCCGGGATTTTCCCTTTACAGATAAAGAGGTACAGCAGCGTGCCGATGCCGTTGAACAGCAGCACGGTAGCCGGGTTAATGTGGAACAGCACGGGCACCAGCACGGTTGCGCCAAACATGGCGAATAAATGCTGCAAGCTAAGCGGGATGGTCTGTAAAAGCGGTGGTCTCTCACTTACCCCAATTGCGCGGCGCGTCATTGTGTTTTCCTCTGTGTTATTAGTCTGGGTTTTTTATTCAAAAAAAAGCCGACTATCAAAGTCGGCTCTTTTTATTTTTTCGTTTACTTGGTACCAAAAATCTTATCGCCGGCATCGCCGAGGCCCGGGATGATGTATCCCTGCTCATTCAGCCCCTGGTCGATCGATGCGGTGTACAGCTCGATGTCCGGATGCGCTTTCTCCAGCGCCGCGATACCTTCCGGCGCAGCAACCAGCACCAGCACCTTGATGCTGGAGCAGCCCGCTTTTTTCAGCAGGTCGATAGTGGCGATAACGGAACCGCCGGTCGCGAGCATTGGGTCAACGATCAGCGCCATACGCTCATCAATGTTGGAAACCAGCTTCTGGAAGTACGGTACCGGCTCCAGCGTCTCTTCGTCACGGTACATACCCACCACGCTGATACGCGCGCTAGGGACGTTTTCCAGTACGCCATCCATCATCCCCAAGCCTGCACGCAGGATTGGCACAACGGTAATTTTCTTACCTTTGATCTGGTCGATTTCTACCGGGCCGTTCCAGCCTTCGATAGTCACCTTTTCCGTTTCCAGACCGGCAGTGGCTTCATAAGTCAGCAGGCTACCGACTTCGGAGGCGAGTTCACGGAAGCGTTTGGTGCTAATGTCGTTCTCACGCATCAGGCCCAGCTTGTGTTTGACGAGTGGGTGTTTAACTTCCACAATCTTCATTCTCTTTCTCCTTTAGATGGGGCAGCCACAAAAAAAATCGCGGGATTATACCGCTTTTTTTCGGCTGCGCCATACCTATGATGATTGACCAGGATCAAGCAAAGCGGCGAATGGCGCATCTGTCAGTATAAGACAGGATAAAAATAAACCCCGGCGAGCGGGGTTTTATTTTATCTATTCAGCGAGTTAAAGCTCACTGCCGTTGGTTGCAATCACCTTTTGATACCAGGCAAAAGATTTTTTACGACTGCGCGCCAGCGTACCGTTTCCTTCGTTGTCTTTGTCGACATAGATAAAGCCGTAGCGCTTTTTCATCTCGCCGGTGCCCGCGGAAACCAGGTCGATACAGCCCCACGGCGTGTAGCCCATCAGATCCACGCCATCCTCCACGACCGCTTTCTTCATTTCCGCGATATGCGCGGAGAGATAGTCGATACGGTACTGGTCGTTCACCGTACCGTCGCTCTCCAGCACATCGATGGCGCCAAAGCCGTTCTCCACGATAAACAGCGGCAGCTGATAGTGATCGTAGAACCAGTTCAGCGAGTAGCGCAGACCCACCGGGTCAATCTGCCAGCCCCAGTCGGATTTCTGCACATACGGGTTGGAAACCAGGCTGGTGGTTTCGTCGTAGTCGAGCTGCGGGTTATCTTCGGTAGCCTTGGTGGCAAACGACATATAGTAGCTAAAGCCGATGTAGTCGACGCAGCCCTCAGTGAGCGCCTGACGGTCTTCCTCGGTAATATCCAGCGCAAAACCGCGACGCTCGAAGTAGTTCAGCAGATGCTGCGGATATTTACCGCGCACGTGCACGTCGGTAAACCAGTAGCGGCGATGCATGGCGTTCATGGCCATCATCATGTCGTTCGGCGCGCAGGTCAGCGGGTAGATAGGACACATGGCGATCATGCAGCCAATTTGCAGCGCCGGATTGATTTCACGCGCCGCCTTCACCGCCAGGGCGCTGGCCACCAGCTCGTAGTGTGCCGCCTGGTACATCACCGGCTCGCGATCCTCGCCCGGCTGGTACTTCAGACCAGAGTTGGTAAACGGTGCAAAATCTTCGTGGTAGTTGGCCTGGTTGTTGATTTCATTAAACGTCATCCAGTACTTCACTTTGTGCTGGTAACGGGTAAACACCACTTTGGCGAAGCGGACAAAGAATTCAATCAGCTTACGGTTGCGCCAGCCGCCGTATTCCGTGACGAGGTGATACGGCATCTCAAAGTGCGACAGCGTGATAACCGGCTCAATACCCAGCTTCAGGCACTCATCGAACAGGTCGTCATAAAACTGCAGGCCCGCTTCGTTTGGCGTCAGCTCGTCGCCGTTCGGGAAAATACGCGTCCAGGCAATAGAGGTACGGAAGCATTTATAGCCCATCTCAGCGAATAGCTTCAGATCGTCTTTATAGCGATGGTAGAAGTCGATGGCTTCATGGTTGGGGTAATTTTTCCCCGGCAGCACGCCGTCGGTAATTTCACGCGGCACGCCGTGCGCACCTGCGGTCATCACGTCCGCGACGCTTACCCCCTTGCCGCCCTCTTTCCAGCCGCCTTCCAGTTGATGTGCTGCGACCGCGCCGCCCCAGAGAAACCCAGCTTTAAATCCAGACATATCTTTCCCTCGTTAATCAGTAAGTTGTCGCTGCGAATAGTGCTGATTGAAATGGTAAACCGCGCCAATGAGCCCGGCGTCGTTGCCGTGGCTGACGGTATCGATGTAATCGGCAATGCCAAACCAGGCAAGGTACTCACGCATCAGCGCCAGGAAACCGGGGCGTTCAACGATGCCGCCGCCGATGAGAATCGTCTGCGGGTCGAACAGGTTCACCAGGTTATAGAGGCCGGTGCCCAGGCCGTTGAAAAATTCGGCGACCAGCCGCTGACAGACGACATCACCCGCGTCGAAGCGGTCGAAAATTTCCTCGCCGGTGACCTCTTCCAGCGTTTTGCCGAGATGCTGCGCATAGCGATAACGAAGTACGCGCAGGGTACAGTTTTCGTTCATGGAGTAGCGGCGTACGTCGCGAGAGCCGGGACGTGAAGTTTGCATATAGCCGAATTCGCCAGCGCGAAAACGCGCGCCGTGCACCAGCTGATTGTTGGAGAAAATGGCGCCGCCGATACCGGTACCGATGGTCAGCACCAGAAAATCGGACAGTTCAGCCCCTTTGCCCTGC
The DNA here is from genome assembly GCF_001654985.1 of Kluyvera georgiana ATCC 51603. Taxonomy (GTDB): domain Bacteria; phylum Pseudomonadota; class Gammaproteobacteria; order Enterobacterales; family Enterobacteriaceae; genus Kluyvera; species Kluyvera georgiana. The sequence continues at coordinate 129,501 of NZ_LXEU01000030.1, read as the reverse complement.
CAGCGCTCGGCCAATAGCACACAGTTGGCGTCGTTTTCGATAGCGACGGGCAGACCGGTACGCTTCTCCAGCCACTCTTTAATAGCAAAGTTGTCGAAACGCCGAATCGCGCCGCCCATTTCGATATAGCCGGTATGCGGGTTAACGTAACCCGGCGCGCTAATAGCGACGCCTTCACATTCGGGATGGGCGGTAATCCAGCCTTCTATCGCCGCGAGGATCTGCTCGCCGTCGCTGTCAGTGATAAGCTGTTTCCCTTTTTCCAGCAGTTCGCCGCTGTCGGCGACTACCCCCATTTTTAACGCCGTACCTCCAATATCAAAGGCAGCAATTTTCATTCCATTCAATCCCTTCTGGCCATTCTCAGATCGGTTACCGGGCGTTATGCAACAAAAACAGAAACCGGTTTCATTACTATGATGTGGATTCATCAGAGAGGATGCAAGGACAAGGGAGTACCCGGTTTCATTTTCGTGAGCAGTATCATATTTGACCAATTTAATGATGGAAACACGGCAAAATTCGCAGGTGAAAAATTGGGTGCAGAATAGGCTCGCAAACGTTTGCCTGGACTGATAGAATTGCGCCGATTTTTCTTGCTATCGCAAATGCGTGGAGACTTGCAGTGACCGACAAAACCTCTCTCAGCTATAAAGATGCCGGTGTTGATATTGACGCAGGAAACGCTCTGGTTGACCGTATCAAAGGGGTGGTGAAGAAAACGCGCCGTCCGGAAGTGATGGGTGGATTAGGCGGTTTCGGCGCCCTGTGCGCACTGCCACAAAAATATCGTGAACCGGTGCTGGTTTCAGGCACTGACGGCGTTGGCACGAAGTTACGCTTAGCGATGGATTTAAAACGTCATGACACCATCGGCATTGACCTGGTGGCCATGTGCGTTAACGATCTGGTGGTTCAGGGTGCCGAGCCGCTGTTCTTCCTCGACTATTACGCTACCGGCAAGCTGGACGTCGACACGGCGGCAAGCGTGATCAACGGCATCGCCGAAGGCTGCCTGCAGTCCGGCTGCGCGCTGGTCGGCGGTGAAACTGCTGAAATGCCGGGCATGTACCACGGCGAAGATTACGACGTAGCGGGTTTCTGCGTGGGCGTGGTCGAAAAATCTGAAATCATCGACGGCAGCAAAGTTGCCGACGGCGACGTGCTGATCGCGCTGGGCTCCAGCGGCCCGCACTCCAACGGCTACTCGCTGGTGCGCAAAATTGTCGAAGTCAGCGGCTGCAACCCGGACACCACGATGCTGAAAGGCAAAACCCTGGCCGACCATCTGCTGGCGCCGACCCGCATTTACGTGAAATCCATTCTTGAGCTGATTGCGAACGTCGACGTTCACGCGATCGCCCACCTGACCGGCGGCGGCTTCTGGGAAAACATCCCGCGCGTACTGCCGGATAACACCCAGGCGGTGATCGACGAATCCTCCTGGCAGTGGCCGGCGGTGTTCAACTGGATGCAGGATGCCGGTAACGTTAGCCGCCACGAAATGTACCGCACCTTTAACTGCGGCGTCGGCATGGTGATCGCTCTGGCGGCGGATCAGGCCGATAAAGCCATCGCCCTGATGAACGAAAAAGGTGAAAACGCGTGGAAAATCGGCTATATCAAAGCCACGGATTCCGAACAGCGTGTGGTCATCGAGTAAATGAAAAATATCGTGGTGCTGATTTCCGGCAACGGCAGCAACTTACAGGCCATTATTGATGCCTGTGAGCAGAAAAGGATTCATGGCACCATCCGGGCAGTGTTCAGCAATAAGGCCGACGCGTTCGGCCTTGAGCGGGCCCGCGCCGCAGGTATTGCCCAGCACGCGCTGTCTGCCAGCCAGTTCGCCAGCCGCGAAGCGTTCGACCGCGAATTGATGCACGAGATTGACGCCTACGCGCCGGATGTCGTGGTGCTGGCGGGTTATATGCGCATCCTGAGCGCTGAATTCGTACAGCACTATCAGGGCAAACTGCTCAACATCCACCCTTCTCTACTGCCGAAATATCCCGGGCTGAATACGCACCGTCAGGCGCTGGAGAACGGTGATGCGGAACACGGCACTTCCGTGCACTTCGTGACCGAAGAGCTGGACGGCGGACCGGTCATTTTGCAGGCCAAGGTGCCGGTTTTTGACGGCGATGACGAAGCGGAAATCACTTCACGCGTGCAGGTCCAGGAGCATGCTATCTACCCGCTGGTGGTGGGCTGGTTCCTCGATGGTCGCCTGAAGATGCAGGATAATCACGCCTGGCTTGACGGCGTGCCGCTGCCGCCAGCAGGCTACGCAGCGGAAGAGTAGTCTCGTCTCGATACGCATGATAACGGGGGCCTTTATGGCCCTCTTTTTTATGCCTTTCTATCAGCGCTACAGGCTCGTAGAAAGGCTAAAAAAAGCTTACATATCAAAACGGACAGCGAATATTTTCGTAGGCGAAACAGGATAACTGTCATACTAAGATGACACAGTTGGACATAACCCGGCAAAGCTAGCAATATAAACAGTGAGACGACTTTGCCGCGTCCCGTGAATTAACCGGAGTGTGAGTAGTAATGGGTCAGGAAAAACTGTACATCGAAAAAGAACTGAGCTGGTTGTCCTTCAACGAGCGCGTCCTTCAGGAAGCGGCAGATAAAAGCAACCCGCTGATTGAACGCATGCGTTTTCTGGGGATCTACTCTAACAACCTCGACGAATTTTATAAGGTCCGCTTTGCGGAGCTGAAACGTCGCATCATTATCAGCGAAGAACAGGGCGTGACCACACATTCCCGCCACCTGCTGAGTAAAATCCAGGCTCGGGTACTCAAAGCCGACCAGGAGTTCGATGGACTGTATAACGAACTGCTGCTGGAGATGGCGCGTAACCAGATCTTCCTGATTAACGAGCGCCAGCTGTCCGTCAACCAACAGGGCTGGCTGCGCCACTACTTTAAACAACACCTGCGCCAGCACATCACACCGATTCTGCTGAACCGCGAAACCGACCTGGTGCAGTTCCTGAAAGACGATTACACCTATCTGGCGGTGGAAATCATCCGCGGCGACGAGATCAACTACGCGCTGCTGGAGATACCTTCTGATAAGGTACCGCGCTTCGTTAACCTGCCCCCGGAAACGCCGCGCCGCCGCAAACCAATGATTCTGCTGGATAACATCCTGCGCTATTGCCTTGACGACATCTTCAAAGGCTTCTTCGACTACGATGCTCTCAACGCCTACTCGATGAAAATGACCCGTGATGCCGAGTACGATCTGGTGCACGAAATGGAGTCGAGCCTGATGGAGCTGATGTCCTCCAGCCTCAAGCAGCGCCTCACCGCCGAACCGGTGCGCTTTGTCTATCAGCGCGACATGCCGGACGCGATGGTCGAAATGCTGCGCAAAAAGCTGACTATCTCCCGCTACGACTCGATCGTTCCCGGTGGCCGCTACCACAACTTTAAAGACTTTATCGGTTTCCCGAACGTCGGTAAGGCCAACCTGGTCAACAAGCCGCTGCCGCGTCTTCGCCACCTGTGGTTTGATAAATTCCGCAACGGCTTCGACGCCATTCGCGAGCGCGATGTGCTGCTCTATTATCCGTACCACACCTTTGAACACGTGCTGGAACTGCTGCGTCAGGCCTCCTTCGACCCGAGCGTACTGGCGATAAAAATCAACATCTATCGCGTGGCAAAAGACTCGCGCATCATTGATGCCATGATTCACGCCGCGCACAACGGTAAGAAAGTGACGGTGGTGGTGGAGCTACAGGCGCGCTTCGACGAAGAGGCCAACATCCACTGGGCGAAGCGGCTCACCGAAGCAGGGGTACATGTCATCTTCTCCGCGCCGGGGCTGAAAATTCACGCCAAACTGTTCCTCATCTCCCGTAAAGAAGGCGATGACGTGGTGCGCTACGCCCATATCGGCACCGGTAACTTTAACGAGAAAACCGCGCGCATCTACACCGACTACTCGCTGCTCACCGCCGATGCGCGTATCACCAACGAAGTGCGCCGGGTATTTAACTTTATTGAGAACCCCTATCGTCCGGTGAGCTTCGACTATCTGCTGGTCTCACCGCAGAACTCGCGCCGCCTGTTGTACGAGATGATCGACCGCGAAATCGCCAACGCACAGAACGGTATCGCAGCCGGGATCACCCTTAAGCTCAACAACCTGGTGGATAAAGGGTTGGTCGATCGCCTGTATGCGGCCTCCAGTTCAGGCGTGCAGGTCAACCTGCTGATCCGCGGCATGTGCTCTTTGATCCCTGAATTAGAGGGGATCAGTGAAAATATTCGTGTCATTAGCATCGTTGACCGTTTCCTTGAGCACGACAGGATCTATATTTTTGAGAACGGCGGCGATAAACGCGTTTATCTCTCCTCCGCTGACTGGATGACCCGTAATATCGACTACCGTATTGAAGTGGCGACGCCGCTGCTCGATCCGCGTCTCAAACAACGGATCCTCGATATTATCGATATTCTGTTTAGCGACACGGTGAAAGCCCGTTTTATTGATAAAGAACTGAGTAATCGCTATGTTCCGCGCGGCAACCGCCGTAAGGTCCGCTCGCAGCAGGCGATTTACGATTACATCAAATCACTTGAACAACCTGACTAACCTATGCCAATAAAAAGCAAAGCACCCCGGCCGCAGGAGTTTGCGGCGGTTGATCTTGGTTCGAACAGTTTTCACATGGTCATTGCGCGCGTCGTCGACGGTGCGATGCAGATCATCGGCCGCCTGAAACAGCGCGTTCATCTGGCCGACGGTCTGGATGAGAACAACATGCTGAGTGAAGAGGCCATGGAACGCGGGTTAAGCTGCCTGTCGCTATTTGCCGAGCGACTACAGGGCTTCTCCCCTTCCAGCGTCTGTATCGTGGGTACGCACTCGTTACGTCAGGCCGCCAACGCGACCGAGTTTCTCAAGCGCGCGGAAAAAGTGATCCCCTACCCGATTGAAATCATCTCCGGGAATGAAGAAGCCCGTCTGATTTTCATGGGCGTAGAGCACACACAGCCGGAGAAAGGCCGCAAGCTGGTTATCGACATCGGCGGCGGCTCAACGGAGCTGGTGATTGGCGAAGATTTCGAACCCAAGCTGGTAGAAAGCCGCCGCATGGGTTGCGTGAGCTTCGGGCAGCAGTTCTTCCTGGCAGGAACCATCAATCGCGAGAACTTCCAGCGCGCCCGTATGGCGGCGGTACAAAAGCTGGAAACCCTGGCATGGCAGTTCCGCATCCAGGGCTGGAGCGTAGCGATGGGCGCTTCCGGCACCATTAAGGCCGCGCATGAAGTGCTGCTCGAGATGGGCGAGAAAGACGGTTTTATCACCCCGGAGCGGCTGGAAAAGCTGGTTGAAGAAGTGCTGAAGTTTAAAAACTTCAGCAGCCTGAGTTTGCCAGGCCTGTCCGAAGAGCGTAAAGGCGTCTTTGTGCCGGGGCTGGCGATTCTCTGCGGCGTGTTCGACGCGCTGGCGATTAAAGAGCTGCGCCTGTCTGACGGCGCGCTGCGCGAAGGCGTGCTGTATGAGATGGAAGGCCGCTTCCGCCATCAGGACGTGCGTAGCCGCACCGCGCAAAGCCTGGCAAACCAGTACAACATCGACCGCGAGCAGGCCCAACGCGTACTCGAAACCACCATGCAAATGTACGATCAGTGGCTGGAGCAGAACCCGAAGCTGGGTAACCCGCAGCTGAACGCGCTGCTGAAATGGGCATCGATGCTGCACGAAGTGGGGCTAAATATTAACCACAGCGGTATGCATCGCCACTCGGCCTACATTCTGCAAAACAGCGATCTGCCGGGCTTCAACCAGGAACAGCAATATCTGATGGCGACGCTGGTGCGCTTCCATCGTAAAGCCATTAAGCTCGACGAGCTGCCGCGCTTTACGCTGTTTAAGAAGAAACAGTTCCTGCCGATGATCCAGCTGTTACGCCTGGGCGTGCTGCTGAACAACCAACGTCAGGCAACCACCACGCCGCCGACGCTGAAGCTCACGACCGAAGCCAACCACTGGACGCTCTGCTTCCCGCACGACTGGTTTACCCAGAACGCGCTGGTGCTGCTCGATTTGGAAAAAGAGCAGGAGTACTGGGAGAGCGTCACCGGCTGGTTGTTAAAAATCACAGAGGAGCGTGCGCCCGACGAGGTCGTCGCGGCCTGATTCAACGCTTGTGCACTCGGCTGCCGCCAGCTCCTCAAGGGGAGCTGGCCTACCGATGCTATAACCCTGCAGATAATCAATACCCAGCGCGATCGCCGCCTGACGAATCTCTTCGTTTTCCACATATTCCGCCACCACGCGCATTTTCTTCATCCGCGCCAGATGGCAGATCGATGCCACTATCTGATAGTCCATACTGCTGGTCGCAATATTGCGGATAAAACTGCCGTCAATTTTGAGGATATCAGCGCTGATATGCTTAAGCCTGGCGTAGCTGGCGTATCCGGTGCCAAAATCATCTATTGCCACCCGGCAGCCCAGTTCCTGTAGCTCTCGAAGCGTGCGACGAGCCTGTTCCACATTGACCAACGAATGACTTTCAGTAATTTCAAAGACCAACTGCCATGCTTCGATGCCATGCTCTTCCAGCAATAACGCCACCTGTTGGGAAAAGCCTAGCCCGCTTGCCGTTGATGGCGCGAGGTTCAGCGCCAGACGCATACCGGGGTTGGTCGCCCGACGGCTGGCCATAAAGCGCAGCGTATTTTCCAGTACCCACAGGTCGATACGCGAAGCCATACCAAATTCGTGGGCGACCGGCAGGAACAGCGTTGGCGAGATCAACTCATCATCATCATCGCCCAACATTCGCAACAGCACTTCGTGATAATTATCGCCGCGAATGCCGACGATCGGCTGCGCCATCAGGCGGAAACGGTCGTTCTCCAGCGCTTGTTGAACGCGGACCATCATCGCGATTTTGTCCTTCAGCTCCTGCTGCAAGTGCTGCGCGCCGCGCCGCTGGAGGTTTTCCGGGCGGTCGGTCACCAGAGACAGCTCGGCCACCGTATTCAGCTCGCCCAGCATCAGCGAAAGGTGTGATACTGGCGATTGAATGTAGCAGTAGCTGAGGCCAATCTGCGGCTGTAACGGCATACCGTTCCAGCTATAGCGGAACATTTTCAGACGCGCATAGAGATCTTCAATACGCTCTTTGTAGGATTCCGTATGCAGCTGTACTGCCAGGTCGCTGCCGGTCAGCTGATACACCCCTTCGCCCGGGCGGAGCACCTCGCTCAGGTACTCCGCCAGATTCTGCTTGTAGTTGATACGCAGCATAATCCCGTAGTGCCGGGTAAGGACCTCGAGATCCGGCATACGCAGGAAACACAGTACCGACCATGGCGCCTTGCTTATTGCCCGATTCAAGGCGCGCATGTTGGGCAGATTGACCACGGGATCGATAAAGGCCATCCGCCGTACCCGATCGTGGATAGCCCGCTGACGGCTTGAGAGCATGGCCATATAAGCAATGATAAACGAGAATACCAGGAAGCTGGACGAGGTAATTGCCAGCTGTACGCTGTAACCTGCTGTGTGCGGCACGTAGTGATAATGGTAGTGAATCGCCACAATCAGCAGCAGCGTCCAGACCACCGAAATAAAGCGGTAACCGAAGCGCATCGATCCCCACAGCATGATGGGCAGCAGCAAAGAGAGGGTATAGTTGGTACTGAAAATGGTGCTGCCACTGTCCAGCGGCATCATCAGCATGGAGAAAATCCCCAGCACGAAGCCGCTCCAGACTATTATTTCCGGCCACTTCACTTTTGGATCAAAGTCCAGGCGCACCTGAGAAATAAAAGCGCGAATATAATAAGGGTTGCGGATTAACCTAATCAGCAAATAACACAGCGGCACGCCGGTCAGGTAGCCCATCAGCAGCGACTGGTAGTTGATCAGATTGCGCTGGGTCAGCGGCGAGGTCCACTGTACATCGCTGAAACTCGGGTATATACCAATATAGAGCGTAAATTGGATCAGCAGCATAAACAGTGTGGCAGGGATAAACATCTGCCAGAACAACCGCTGTGCCATGAGCCGCGTGTCGCCATGCGACACCATTTTGCGCCCGCTGTTGAAATACTGATAGCCGCCCCATGCCACCAGCGTAGGAATCAGAAACTGCAGCGTGATGCCCATTTCTTCAACCACATGCAGATCGCGCGTGAGATAGCAGCCAATACCTACAATCAACCCAGGCAGTGCTTTCCAGCCGAAAAACAGCATCATACACAGCAGAAACGGCATCGGCAGATAATAAAGGTAGGTCTTGCCACCGCCAACATAGGTGTACGTATTAGCAAGTCTAATTATTGGCAATATCAGAAGTGGCAATATCAGCGGAAGGCCCCACCAGCAATCGCGATATTGCTTATATATTTTACAGAAATTCATAGATGCTCTATAGATACCCCAAATCCTGCTGGGTATTTTCAGACAGGCATCCAACCTGGCTTAAACGTCCGCGAAAGAAGGCAATGCGCGGGTATAGCGAGGATTTTAGTTATCAGTTACGAATGAAGTTTGATGTGAGTCAAGAAACCGCGTACATAAAAACAATAATTTCGTTTTCTTTGCCGTTCATCTAATTATTAATTTATCTTTGTGAATACGTATAATATCTTATATAACATTAATTAATGTTTTATCTGACGGATTTTTACATTCATCTCAATTGACCCGTGCGCCACTCTGTGCCTTAATGTACAAATCGCCCGTCTATGGGTATTGCTAAAGGACCCCTTTGTGAGCCAGGTTACCAGCCTACGAAAACGACACCGATTTAACAGTCGAATGACCCGGATCGTACTGCTTATCAGTTTCCTCTTCTTCTTCGGACGCTTCGTCTACTCCTCCATCGGTGCGTGGCATCACCACCAGGACAAAAAAGAATCCCAGCAGAGCAGCCTGTCGCAACAGACTCCCCCCGCACAAACCGACGATCGTTAATCCCCCAAAAGATTCCTTACCGAATGGCTAAGCATCCCGTTTAACCATCCGGTAAGGGATCTGCATGACAGGCCATATCCAGTCGTAAAGTGGGCAAAAAAATGTTTCCCGCACGAATACACAAAATTTTATTTTCGCTTCGCCGCACCATTCGCGCTGTTTTTTATACTCTTGATAAATGGGCAGAAAAAAGACAATAACTGCGCAAACAATCGCTAACCCATACACCTCAGATATATAAAACAAATATATAGATATTTTATATATCTTCATTTGATTTTTTCGCCATTATTTTTAACCAGGCAGGGCTTGTGATGACCGGTTTTACCTTATTTCCCAAAATCAAAAATGCCGTTGAATGGATGGCTGGCCACAGCGATGCGGTTATTCAATTTGGCTGGAATGTCGTTGCTGCCATTATTCTGTTGTTCGTCGGTAAAGCTATCTCACGCCTGCTGTCCCGCGGGCTGGAAAAGCTCCTGCTCAAGCGTAAAGTCGATATCACTATCGTCCAGTTTTTCACCGCGCTGGTACGTTACATTACGCTGGCTTTCTTTGTCGTGGCCGCGCTGGGCCGCGTGGGGATCGAAACCTCATCGATCATCGCCGTTATCGGTGCTGCGGGCCTGGCGGTCGGGCTGGCGCTTCAGGGCTCGCTCTCCAACTTTGCCGCGGGCGTGCTGCTGGTTTCCCTGCGCCCTTTCCGCGCCGGTGAAGTGGTTCAGATTGGCGCCATGACCGGCACGGTAGAGAAGGTGCACATTTTCTCCACCACGCTGCTGACAGGCGATAGCAAAGAAGTGGTGATCCCCAACGGCAAGATTATCGCTGACAACATCATCAACTACTCCCGCCATCCGTTCCGTCGTATCGATCTCGTCATCGGCGTAGGTTACCAGAGCCGCATTGCTGACGTCAAACGCGTGATTAATCAGCTGATTGAAAAAGACTCGCGGATTGACCGCCAGCGCGGCGTCACCGTCCGTCTGGGCGAGCTGGGCGCCTCATCGCTGAACTTTTATGTGCGAGTGTGGGTACGCAATGCGGATTACTGGGACACCTATTACGATATGCTGGAAAACATCAAAGAGGCGCTGGACGCCAATCATATCGACCTGCCTTATCCACAGATGGATATTCGCGTGGAGAACGTGACCGCGCCAGCGCACCCGCAGCTACAGCTGGTTGATTAATCCCGAGGGCACGCGGGTGCCCTTTGCAACAGCTTCACTAACTCAGCAATTCCTTTACTGAGGATCTTATCGTGGCGCATCACCACCGCCAGCTGGCGGTGCAGCAGCGGTGCCAGCGAGCAGACATGTAACCCTTCCCGGTCACGAGGCGCCTCAACCGCCATACGCGGAATAATGCTGTAACCCAGGCCGGCGGCCACCATTCGCTTTATCGCTTCAATACTGCCCAATTGCATCACCGGCCGGACGTCTACGCCTGCTCGTTGGAACCAGCCATCAATCAGGCTACGCGTGCCGCTTCCTTGCTCGAACGCGATAAGCGGTAGATCCCGCAACGCGGCCGGCGTTGCCATTGACGTCCGTTGCGTTGCAGCAATAATCAGCACAAATTCCTCTCGTTGAACCGCCATAACCTCCAGACTGCGCCCGCTCGCGGGCAAGGTGACCAGCCCCAAATCGAGCCGATTCTCTTCTATCGCCCGCACGATATCCGGGGTATTGCCGGTGGTCACCCCCACCGTCAGCCGCGGGTAACGCTCACGCAGTTCCTGCAGCATCGGCGGCAGCAGATGAATGCACGCCGTAGCCCCGGTGCCCAACGAAATCTGGCCGCTCACCTGCTCGCTGCATTCGCTTACCGACTGCACGGCTTCATTCACCGCCTGTTCAATCCGCTCGCCGTGCAGCAGCAGCGCCATTCCTGCCGCCGTCGCCTTCACGCCGCGCCCGGTACGTTCAATCAACCTTGTCTGTAAGAACTGTTCAAGCTGGCGAACCTGAAGACTCACTGCAGGCTGAGAGATACCCAGCGCATCAGCCGCCGCCGAAAAGCTGCCACGCTGCACCACCAGGCGGAAGGTTGCCAGATATCCCAGATTCAGCGTCGTCATGCAAAGTTTCTCTTATCAGGGTCATAAACGGAGGGCTCTGCCAGCACAATAGCCTGAGCGTTATGCTGCCAGCAACTGCATAACTGACGAGAATATAATGAAAACACCTGCCGCCCCTCTTTCTGTTACCCTTGCCGCTGGAGGCAACCAGCTGATTAACTGGGGGATCTCATTTTATATGCCTGGCACCTTCGCCCGCGCGATTACGCAAGAGACCGGCTGGGCAGCGACGCATATCTATTTCGGCCTGACGCTGGCCATGCTGGTGATGGCGCTACTTTCACCGTGGGTCGCCCGCCTGCTGGCGCATTTTGGCGGTCAGCGCGTGGTAGTCAGTGGCACCATGCTGATGGCGATAGGCTGTCTCTTGATGTCGCTCATACGCACCTTGCCGGGCTGGTACTGCGCCTGGATACTGACCGGCGTCGGGATGCGGCTGGCGCTGTACGACGGTCTGTTTGCCGCGCTGGTGAACCTCTACGGCCAGCGAGCCAGACCGACCATTTCCCGCGTCACCTTAGCCGGCGGACTAGCCTCCGCGCTATTCTGGCCGCTGGGCAGTACATTACTTACGATAATCGACTGGCGACACGCGCTGCTGGTGTACAGTCTGCTCGGGTTTCTTAGCGCCCTGATTCTCATTCCAATGCCCAACCAAAAACTGCCGCCAGTGAGCCCACGCAGCCCCAACGCAGTGCTCGCCCGTGACAGGCATATAGGCTGGCTTTACGCCGCACTGATTGCCATCGTGACCTTCATCTCTAATGGCACCTCTACGCATCTGCCGGAGTTTATCGCCGCCCACGGTCTCCCCATCGCCGTGGGTATTCTTTGGGGCGTCGGGCAGACCGGCGCGCGCTTTCTTGAAGTCGCCTCCGGCTCAGCGTTAACGCCCATCAGGCTGACGCTGCTCACGGTCTTTTTCATACCGCTGTGTTTTGCATTGGGTATCAGCAGCGCACAGATTGGCTGGGCAGCCGGAGGGTTTGTCCTCGGATACGGCGCAATTAACGGCCTGACCACGGTATTCAAGGCTACGCTGCCACTTCAACTCTTCGCCGCTGAAGACTATGCCCGTCGCACTGGCGTATTGCTGATCCCGGCCCAACTGCTGGCCGCCGCCTCGCCGTTCGCCTACGCCTGGCTCAATCAGACGCTGGGTATGCAGGGAAGCCTTACCGTATCCGCGGCACTGGCTGTGATAGCCGCAGGGCTGGCGGTGACCATTGCGCTGTGCCAGACTGCTCGCATAACAAAAAACAACGATCAACACGCTTCACGACAAGGATAACTCCCATGCACCTGCAAACCGAACGCCTGATCCTCCGCCCGGTGGCGGTGACCGATCTTGACGCGCTTTACCGCATCTACGGCGATCCCGCGACCAACACCTTTAACCCTGCTGGACCACATCCGGATATCGAACACTCTCACCGCATCCTGACGGGGTGGCTTGAACATCGCGACGCTCACGGCTTCGGCAACTGGGCGTTCAGCCTGCGGGATGCCCCCGAACAGATTATCGGTTTTGGTGGGCTACGCATTGTCGAATATCCCTTCGGTGCGGTGAATAACCTGGGCTACCGCTTTGCGCCCGAAGCGTGGGGAAAAGGGCTGGCTACGGAGTTTGCCCTTGCGGCGGTGGAGTATGCGTTTACGATATTAAAACTTGAGGAGGTCGTGGGTATTGTGCGCAAGAATCATCTGGCATCACAGAAGGTATTGCTGAAGTGCGGAATGAGGCTGGTCAGAGAAATTAACGATGTGCCGGGGGCAGAGCCGAGTTTGCAGTATCGGCGCAGACGCGGGTAAACGATATAAAAAAGGGCCTTGAGCTTTTGGTTTATCAGGCCATAATCAGACGCTTAAAAAGTAGCTGCTGAACATCCTGCCGATGTGCCAGGATCGCATGCGCGGTCACTAAGGTTCCGTCTACGGAATACAAAACCCGGTAGCCTTCAGCGTGGTTAAACTCCCGGTATTTGGCGCAGCCAATTTTCAGCAGTTCAGGGCAAATCTGGCAGCCCAACGGGAACTGGCCTACGGTATTCTCAAACTGTGTGAGAATATCTGCGATAACCGGGCGCGGCTCAACATCAACGCGCTTTAGAAAACCGACTATTGTGTCGATGCATTGCTTTACCGTAAGCGTATACTCAAAGGTCACCAGCTGTTCCATGGAAATCCCTTAACGTTGAGCGCACTGAGTTTAATCCGCAAGTCCATCCAGCAACTGGTCTTTCGAGAACACGCGTCCTTCCGCTTTATCTTTCTCAGAAAGGGTAAGCAGCTTTAGCAATGCAATGGCATTTTCCCTTTCCTGCTGCTGGTCATAAGACTCTATAACATAAGCAGGCACACCATTTTGTGTGACCAGGATGGGTTCTGACAGATCAAGCGTTGCTGCGTTCTTTTTAACGTAACTGATGGTCTCTACTTTCATGATTCGTTCGCCTAATGGTCATGCATCAGTTTTAATATAGACCATATTTAGACCACCAACAAGGCCTCATACGACTCTGCTATTATCAGAAATAATCCCTCTATTACGCGGGCTTACTTAGGAGTAATTTACTGCTTTACGTGCAGGCTGTTGCCAGACGTTAAATTATTCCCACTCGATGATTAACACTGTCTTAAAACACTATAAAATCAATAAAATAGCATTATCTCTGCATGTCGATACCATACAAAATACCATGGTAAGAAAACTTGGAGACTGTACTGATCGTGTCGCCCGACGCAAAACGCTTTTAGACTGACAACTTGCACACCACAAAGGATATTCGTCCAAAAGCGGTTATTCAAAGAAGTCAACGCCCTGGGTTGGATCTTCCGCTTGCCTCCACCAGACTTACATCATCACGAAGCAATGTCACCATCGCTTCATGATGTGCTGTTATCTGCTGATCGTCCCAGTTTGTATTTCGGGTGATTTCCGCCATTCTCTTGAGCTTGGGACTTTGAAGTTCAATTGTATCCTTGAAGTTTTCGGCCTTCACTCTGGGGAGGCTATTGCTGAATTTTGAGTTCGCGCTGACGCTTACGAGCGCGAGGTTGCCAAGCAGGTTAAGGCTAGAACCTGAAACAACCGCGCCCGACTGTTCTTTGTCAGGATGCTGTGGATAGAAGTGCTCAATGGAAGTTCTGAACTGAAATTTGAAATCTCGTTTTGAGGAGTCACTCAACAGAAGATAGTCGAGATACGAAAAGACGATACGGCTGATACCAAACCCTTGTGGTTGCTGATCTTTCTCAAAGGAGAATGTCTCTTTAACCTTGCTGCGGGCATATCCCTTCAACAAATCGGCAAGATCCGCATGTTTCACGTCTCGAGGGGCTTTAACGGAGAGCCAGCGAAGAACTTTGGTAATCCAGTGCATCGTTCGCGGAGAAGTGTAGGTAATCCGAAGCATGGACTGAAGCAGCAATACATCTCGGGTATGTGGGTCAGCACTCCCGTCCTCCTCTAAGCTTCCATTGCTGGCCGAGAAAACATGGATGTACGTCGGGGTTGGCTTCTTGTCCCCGCCTCCTTTTTTCAGTCGCTGGAGAGACCAATCGCCATCGTCACCGATGTTTGCCGTGAATTGACGCTTCAAGATGAAGCCATCGAAGAGGTTGCGGCACTTGAGAAGCATAAATGCAAAACTACGCACCCAATCGGCTTTAGCGTCGGGTACATTATTTACGGCGTCGTCAAATGACTTGATGAGGCGCTTGTCGTCAAGCAGGCCTTCGTCTTCGACCTCATCGCCTTTCATAATTCTTAGAACGTGTAGCAGAAAGGCCGGAAACTCAATAGTCGAACGAAACCGCTCGTTGCCCTCGTCTTCAGTGGAATTTGACTCGAGCTCTTTAGCGTATTTTGACAACGCCTCATCCAAGGACAACGATACCCCTTCGGAGGATTGCCTTGATGAATTGATGCCGGATTGCGGACGACTTTCCATTAGCGAAGCGAAGCTGGTCACCTCCAGCCAGGACCATTCATCACCAAATACTTTGTTTCGCAAACTTGTGTCACCACGGGTCAGAGACATCTGGACATAAGAATCCATGTCAGCACAGGAATCCCAAACCCACGCGAAGCATTCGCGTTCATATTGATTGGGCAGTTTGCTCATCAGGCGAGCCTTAACAATATCAACCTGCTTGAGTTGCTGCCCACGAGTGTTCATGATCTCGAAGTAGCGATTGAGGTCGGTATTGGGTGGCAGCGAGGCACGGACGACAGTCACCTTCGTTAGCAAGAAATCGGAGAATTTTTCGCGTGAGCGATTAAGGTTTTCATTTTGTTTGAAGAACTGATTGATGATGCTGTAGCCTTCATGAATGCCAGCATCTGCATTACTCGTGGAGCCCTGCGGTCGAACGTGCTCCTTAGCCGCCTCCTGTGCTACTCGCAGCAGGGCCTCAGTTGCTCGTGCGCGCGACTCATATTGCAAGTGGCCTGCATGGCCAACCGACGGCTTCTCACCCTCACCGTCTTGCTCCAGGAAGGTCAGAAGCAGATAGAGGGTTGTAAGTCGTTGCTGTCCATCTATGACCTCGAACTCATCCTCTCGACCCCGCTTGATTACAACAAGGTTCCCAAGAAAATAGTTGTCCAGGCCCCCTACCACCGAGTCTTGAATATCGCTAATAAGTTGCTCAATCTGTTCGGCCCGCCAAGCATAGTTCCGTTGATAAATAGGAATCAGATAATTGTCAGTGAATAGCTTGCCTACTGTTAACAGTTCAGGTTTCAACTCCTTCTTGCTCATTGTAGCCCCTTGATAAAAGCAACGAGTTCCTTTTCGTGGTTATCGCTGTATGGCTTACTTGCTATTGGAAGTTTGCGGACAACACTTCCAGTCATCGCGTTACGTAGCAAAACAAAAGGCGATTTATTTGCATCGTTTTTACCTCGCGCTCGGTTGTCAGCAGATACAAATTGCACACGAAGTAACTCGACCCGCAAGGCATATGCCCATGCGAATAACCTATTTCGCACTTCATCTACATCTTCATCGCCAAACTTGTTTGTATAGCAAAGCAGCGCGGCAATGAACAATTCGTACACGTAGCGGTAGCGACTTTGAGATGGGCCAAAGTTTTTGAAACCTCTGTCAATAACCTCTTGTTCCAGTATCTTCAATTCGTCAAGCATGAATGTCACCATCTCGAAAAATGAGCGTCCTGCGATTATCGGGGCATCAAGCTGAAAGCGGCTGCGCCCGGCATTTCGTGCATCATGTGTAGAGGATACCGACCATGCACTTAGAAGTGGCATAGCGGCTTGTGCTGCAAGGTGATATCGCAGATTTGGCGAAAATGACCTGTGGGATCGTGATGAAATGCCCTTGAACATGCCGATGTCCCGAATAGTAAATTCGAGCGAGCTTTCGCCTCGTGACCACTTGGATATCCGGTATAAAAAAGTAGAAAAAAGCCTGTCCAGATCCTCATCGTTTACGGCTTCCCAAGCCTCAACGACAGCCACTTTCATAGCAGCGGACTCACCGTGCATTTCGCGCAGGTGGTGTGCTTTGAGCAAGTCGTGAGGGGCAAGCGGTTTGCCGCGATAGTTCTGAGAATCAAAGACACGAAATGCCTCATCAATATCGTCCGTCACAATACGCACCAACTGACATTTGTGACAGATAAAATCCAAAAACTCTTTTTTATCTTCCAACTGCGACAGGCGCCTTTGAAGCTCTATCCAAACTAGGGAGACAGGGGTTTCGCTGTTACCAGACATCGAAATTTGATGATTTATCGGATCTAAGGCCGCAAGAATCATTCGCAAAGTCAGCAGGCGCTGCTGCCCGTCGACTACATTGAGATACTCACCATCATCGTGAAGAATAATTGCACCCAAAACATAGGGAATATCTTTTCGTTCGGTATCTCGAAGAGCTTCGCTGATATCATCCACCAGCTGTAGAGCAGTCGATACCTCCCAACTGTATGGGCGTTGATAGTTCGGTATCCGAAGGCCTTGCTTGAGTAGTTCATCCACGGTGACTGCACTAACACCGTTCTCTCCGTTAATCGCCATTCCTATGTCCCTTCATTGACGCTTTTCTATTTTCTCAGCTTATTTTCCGCAAACTTTATTCACCTATATGGATACTTCGATTCCCAGCGGCGGCTGTCTTGTTCACAATTTCTATCACGAGGTGCTCCTCTGGCGCATATTTAACGATCTGGGGCATGGGTCGAGAGAGCGGTTCTGATCAAAGCGAGCATCGATGGCATCAGCACAGCGCTGCAATGCACCCGGTTGTCGATACCATGGCATTTGCTGATACGGTCACATGGTATTTGCTATATCTTCGATTCAGCGTCGGCCTTAAACCATAAAAAATGCCATTGATAATGCAGTCAATATCATCAATGGCACTCACTAAATCAAATAAAACAATAGGCTAAATAATAGCCTCACTCCCACTCGATCGTGGCTGGCGGCTTACCGCTGATGTCATACACCACGCGGGAAATGCCGTTTACTTCGTTGATGATGCGGTTAGAGACGCGGCCTAAGAAGTCATACGGCAGGTGCGCCCAGTGAGCGGTCATAAAGTCGATGGTTTCCACAGCACGCAGGGAAACAACCCAGTCGTACTTACGGCCATCGCCCATTACGCCAACAGAACGAACCGGCAGGAACACGGTGAACGCCTGGCTGACTTTATTGTACAGGTCAGCTTTGTGCAGCTCTTCGATGAAGATAGCGTCCGCACGACGCAGCAGGTCGCAGTACTCTTTCTTCACTTCACCCAGCACGCGAACGCCGAGACCCGGGCCCGGGAACGGGTGACGGTACAGCATGTCGTACGGCAGGCCCAGTTCCAGACCGATTTTGCGCACTTCGTCTTTGAACAGCTCACGCAGCGGCTCAACCAGCCCCATCTTCATCTCTTTCGGCAGGCCGCCCACGTTGTGGTGAGATTTGATGACGTGTGCTTTACCGGTGGCAGACGCCGCAGATTCGATTACGTCAGGATAGATAGTCCCCTGCGCCAGCCACTTCACATCTTCCAGCTTCAGCGCTTCTTCGTCGAACACTTCAACGAACACACGGCCGATGATCTTACGTTTGGCTTCCGGATCGTTCTCGCCTTTCAGCGCTTCCAGGAAGCGCGATTCGCCTTCCACGTGAACAATGTTCAGACCAAAGTGGTCGCCGAACATGTCCATCACCTGCTGGGCTTCGTTCAGACGCAGCAGACCGTTGTCCACGAACACGCAGGTCAGGTTTTTACCGATTGCGCGGTGCAGCAGCATCGCGGTGACGGAAGAATCCACGCCGCCGGAAAGACCGAGGATCACTTTGTCGTCGCCAACCTGCTCGCGAATACGGACAACGGCATCGTCGATGATTTTCGCCGGAGTCCACAGCGCTTCACACTGGCAGATATCGCGTACGAAACGCTCCAGCATGCGCATCCCCTGACGGGTGTGGGTCACTTCCGGGTGGAACTGCACGCCGTAGAAGCGTTTTTCTTCGTGCGCCATAATGGCGAACGGGCAGGTCTCGGTGCTGGCAACGGTGACGAAACCTTCCGGGATCGCGGTTACTTTGTCGCCGTGACTCATCCATACGTCGAGCAGCGGTTTGCCGTCGGCGGTCAGAGAATCTTCGATACCGCGAATCAGCGCGCTGTCGGTCTGTACCTCAACCTGAGCGTAGCCGAATTCACGCTCGTTAGAACCTTCAACGTGGCCGCCCAGCTGCATTGCCATGGTCTGCATACCGTAGCAGACGCCGAAGACCGGCACACCGGCGTTGAAGA
The DNA here is from genome assembly GCF_001654985.1 of Kluyvera georgiana ATCC 51603. GTDB lineage: Bacteria > Pseudomonadota > Gammaproteobacteria > Enterobacterales > Enterobacteriaceae > Kluyvera > Kluyvera georgiana. Next base: position 110,676 of record NZ_LXEU01000030.1, on the reverse strand, counting down.
CGTACTCAGGCGCGCGCGGGCTGTTTGCTTCGGTGGTGCTTTCCGGGCCGCCGGAGAGGATGATGCCGCTCGGGTTAAACTCACGGATTTGTGCTTCAGTAACATCCCATGCCCACAGTTCACAGTAGACGCCCAGTTCACGTACGCGACGCGCGACCAGCTGGGTGTACTGCGATCCGAAATCGAGGATGAGAATGCGATGTTTATGAATATTGTCTGTCATTTGACGATAATTCCGAGGCAAGTGAAACAATAACAAAACGCCCGGTTTAAAACCGGGCGCGGAAACTTATCAGGAGCCCATGCGATAGTTCGGGGACTCTTTGGTGATGGTCACGTCGTGAACGTGGCTTTCCTGGATACCCGCACCGCTGATACGCACGAATTCAGCCTTCGTACGCAGCAGGTCGATGGTACCACAACCGGTCAGCCCCATACAGGAGCGCAGGCCGCCCATCTGCTGGTGAATGATCTCTTTCAGGCGGCCTTTATACGCTACGCGACCTTCGATACCTTCCGGCACCAGTTTGTCAGCGGCGTTATCGCTCTGGAAGTAACGGTCGGAGGAACCTTTGGACATCGCGCCCAGGGAGCCCATACCGCGGTAGGATTTGTAAGAACGGCCCTGGTAGAGTTCGATTTCGCCCGGGGATTCTTCGGTACCGGCCAGCATAGAGCCCACCATCACGGCAGCGGCGCCAGCGGCAATCGCTTTAGCGATGTCGCCGGAGAAACGGATACCGCCGTCGGCGATAACCGGAATACCGGTGCCTTCCAGCGCTTCAACCGCGTCAGAAACGGCAGTGATCTGCGGAACGCCCACGCCGGTCACGATACGAGTTGTACAGATGGAGCCTGGGCCGATACCGACTTTCACCGCGCTGCAACCGGCTTCGGCGAGTGCGCGAGCGCCAGCGCCAGTCGCGACGTTACCGCCGATGATTTGCAGGTCAGGATATTTAGCTCGGGTTTCACGGATACGCTGCAGCACGCCTTCGGAGTGGCCGTGAGAGGAGTCGATCAGCAGTACGTCAACGCCCGCGGCAACCAGCGCATCAACGCGCTCTTCGTTGCCCGCGCCCGCGCCCACTGCGGCACCAACGCGCAGACGACCTTTCTCATCTTTACAGGCGTTCGGTTTACGTTCGGCTTTTTTGAAGTCTTTAACGGTGATCATGCCCAGCAGGTGGAAGCTATCGTCAACCACCAGCGCTTTTTCGACGCGACGTTCGTGCATTTTAGCGAACACCACATCACGCGCTTCGCCTTCGCGAACGGTCACCAGACGATCTTTCGGGGTCATGTAGACGCTCACCGGCTGGCTCAGGTCGGTGACGAAACGCACGTCACGACCGGTGATGATACCTACCAGTTCATTGTCTTCGGTCACAACCGGATAGCCCGCGAAGCCGTTGCGCTCGGTCAGCTCTTTCACTTCCGCCAGCGTGGTGGTTGGCAGCACGGTCTGCGGGTCGGTGACCACGCCGGATTCGTGTTTCTTCACCCGACGAACTTCTTCCGCCTGGCGCTCGATAGACATGTTTTTGTGGATAAAACCAATGCCGCCTTCCTGTGCCAGGGCAATCGCCAGGCGCGCTTCAGTCACGGTGTCCATTGCCGCAGAGAGCATAGGAATGTTCAGACGAATGGTTTTGGTCAGCTGAGTGCTAAGGTCAGCCGTGTTCGGCAGAACGGTAGAATGAGCGGGAACGAGGAGGACGTCGTCAAACGTCAGGGCTTCTTTTGCGATACGTAGCATGGGCAATATCTCACCTGGGAGGTTATTAAATATTGCCGCGGCATTATACAGAGCGTAAGCGATTGCATCCACACTTTTTTGCATAAAATGCTTGCACTCGCTCGTTAGCAGGTTACTATCGACTGAATAACTTGCTGATTTAGAATTTGATCCCGCTCACATGTTATCCTCACAAAGCCCCGCAATTTTTACCGTTAGCCGTCTTAACCAGTCGGTGCGTCTACTGCTCGAAAAAGAGATGGGCCAGGTGTGGATTAGCGGCGAGATCTCCAACTTTACCCAGCCCTCTTCCGGCCACTGGTACTTCACCTTAAAAGACGATAACGCCCAGGTGCGCTGCGCAATGTTCCGCAACAGCAACCGCCGGGTGACGTTCCGCCCACAGCACGGACAGCAGGTGCTGGTACGCGCCAACATCACGCTGTACGAGCCGCGCGGCGATTACCAGATTATCGTCGAAAGCATGCAGCCCGCGGGCGAAGGGCTATTACAGCAGAAATATGAACAGCTGAAAGCCAAACTGCAGGCTGAAGGGTTGTTCGATCAGCAATATAAGCAGCCTCTGCCCTCCCCGGCCCACTGCGTCGGGGTGATTACCTCGAAAACCGGCGCGGCGCTGCACGATATTCTCCACGTTCTTAAACGCCGCGATCCCTCGCTGCCGGTAGTTATCTACCCTACCGCGGTACAGGGCGACGATGCGCCGGGGCAGATCGTGCGCGCCCTTGAACTGGCCAACGCGCGCGGCGAGTGCGACGTGTTAATCGTCGGGCGCGGCGGCGGCTCGCTGGAAGATTTATGGAGCTTTAACGACGAACGCGTGGCGCGCGCTATTTTTGCCAGCCGCATTCCGGTGGTTAGCGCCGTTGGCCACGAAACCGATGTCACTATCGCCGATTTTGTCGGCGACCTGCGCGCGCCGACGCCGTCGGCGGCGGCGGAAATCGTCAGCCGTAACCAGCAGGAACTGCTGCGCCAGATTCAATCCGCCCAACAGCGTTTGGGCATGGCGATGGACTACTACCTCGCCAACCGCAGCCGCCGTTTTACTCAGATGTTCCATCGCCTACAGCAGCAGCACCCGCAGCTGCGTCTGGCGCGTCAACAAACTTCACTGGAACGGCTGCGTCAGCGTATGAGCAGCGCGTTGGAAAGCCAGATCAAACAGGCCAATCAGCGCCAGCAGCGCATGCTGCAACGTCTGAACCAGCAGAATCCGCAGCCGCGTATTCATCGCGCCCAGTCGCGTATCCAGCAACTGGAATATCGCCTGGCCGAATCCATTCGCGCACGCCTCAGCGAACAGCGCGAACGCTTTGGCAATGCGGTCACGCATCTGGAAGCCGTCAGCCCGCTGGCGACGTTGGCGCGCGGCTATAGCGTCACCACCGCCAGCGATGGCAAGGTGTTGAAACAGGCGAAGCAGGCAAAAACCGGTGAAATGCTGACGACCCGGCTGGCAGACGGCTGGGTCGAGAGTGAAATTAAAACGGTGACGCCGGTGAAGAAAACGCGCGCACGTCAAAAACGGCCTGAATGATCGACATTAAAGACGCGCCTGACGCTTCGCTTATCCAGCGGATATAAGAGTGGCAAAGGTGTAGGCCGGGCAAGGCATCGCCACCCGGCAACAGCGCTACTGGCCCGCAGATTCGCTAACAGAGGCCCACTCAACCCGCTTTTTCGAGATCATCCCATGGCCGTTCTGGCAGAAAAAATCCACCGCGCCGCAGGCCTTTAACACTTCCAGCGGCTTATGGCACTCGGGGCAGCGTGGCTCGAGGGTAAAGGTTTTATCACAGTGCGCGCAGTGCGCCTGTTGGCCCTGCACCTCCAGCGAGGCCTGACAGGTTGGGCAGATGAATTCCATGGCGACTCCTTAACATCGTATTGTGCCGCCATTTTATCACGTCTCAGTGCGTCCCGCGTAACCGCTGCTGAATCTGCAACAGCGCCTCGACCTCGCCAATACGCCGTGCCGTGAGCTTAGCCACTTCCTGCGGCGCACGGGAATACAAACTTTGCGCGCCCAGAATCTGCTCGCCCAGACAGTGGGCATAAATTGCGCCGCGACGGGTCCAGCCGAGTACGGAATCGCCGCAAATGAGCTCAGCGCGCTCGCCCTCGGGGCTACGGTTCTGGCTTATCACTCGCCCGTCGCGCAAGGTAATGCGGATCCCCTTACGTTCAACGCCCGGCCCGGCATATTTATTCAACCACAGGTTGACCGCAATCCCACCCAGCGTGCCGACCAGATGCGCCTCACCCTCTGCCGTTTCGATATCGCCCAGCGCAATGGGCCGCCCTAATCGGTCCCTGACTCGCTCAGCGCACAGCACAATGTCATCGCTGCCGCCGAGATAGCGCACCGTCTCACGCATCATCGCCAGTACGTGGGTACCAATATCGACAATCACCCCGTCCGGGTGGCGCAGCTGGCGGCTATCCGGTTGCCCGGTGGCAAAATTCAGTGCGATAGGTTCACCCGCGGCGTTATAGCCGCTTGGCTCCAGCAGAAAGCCGTCGATGCTGACAATATCGTCCAGCGAGATGACCACCGGGCGGTCAATTACCGCGCCATCTTCAGGCTGCCAGCGGTCATCCATTCGCCCCTGTGCCAGACACAGCACGCCGTCACGGGCCATCCAGTGATCCAGCGCCAGCACGCGCCGCGCGTTATCCGGCACCGAAAGCAACTGGCGCAGTGCGGTAAGCTGCTCCAGCGTGGCGGCGATCGGCTTCTCCACCACAATACGCGGAATCGGCGAACGCAGCGCTTGTTCAAGCACCGGCAGATGCGCCAGCGAAACGGTGGTAATAAACAGCGTGTCGATGGGCTGCGCCAGCAGTGCAGCAAGCGATTCATAGACCGTCACACCCGGCAGCACCCGCAGCGGATTGCGGTCATAGCCGCAAATCTGGGTCACCGGCAGCGACAGCGCCTTTAGCGCGGGTAAATAGGCGGTTTCAACCACCGACCCGAGGCCGATAAAACCAATATTCATAGCATTCGACTCATGAAGAAAAACAATACGACAGGCATTATGCGTGAAGCGCCACCACAGAAACGTGTCCGCGATGGCTTATTGGGTTTAGCGAACCGCGCGCAAACGGTCGAAGCCAGCCGCCAGATCGGTTTTCAAATCGTCCATATCTTCCAGCCCCATCTGAATGCGCAGCGTCAGACCGCCGGGCTGCCAGGTGGTCGCGGTGCGGTAATCGGCGCAGTTGAACGGGATAATCAGGCTTTCAAACCCGCCCCACGAATAGCCCATGGCGAAAATACGCATATGATCCAACATATTCGCCACCCCCGCTTTGGTGAATTCGGGCTTCAGCACCAGCGAAAACAGCCCGGATGAGCCGGTGAAATCACGCTTCCAGATCTCATGCCCCGGGCACTCCGGCAGCGCCGGGTGCAGAACCCTCAGCACTTCCGGACGCGCCTGTAGCCAATGCGCCATCTCCAGACCGCGCTGTTCAGCCTCTTTCAGGCGCAGATGCATCGTGCGCAGCCCGCGCAGGGCCAGGAAGCAGTCTTCCGCGCCGGGCAGCATGGCCATCAGATCGTAGGTTTTACGCAGCCGCGGCCACCAGGCGTCATTGGCTGACACCAGCCCCATCAGCAGGTCAGAATGGCCGCCGAGATATTTAGTCCCCGCCTCAAGCGAGAGATCGCAACCGTGTTCATGGGCACGAAAGAAAATCGGCGTCGCCCAGGTATTGTCGATAATGGTGGCGATCCCCTGTTTTTTCGCCGCCTGGGTCATCGCCGGAACATCCTGAATCTCAAAGCTCTGCGAGCCGGGCGATTCCAGGAACAACGTGGTGGTGTTCGCGCGAAAAAGTGAGGCTATTTCCGCGCCAATCAGCGGGTCGTAATAGGTGGTCTCAATGCCCATTTTGGCCAGCATACCGGCGCAGAAATTGCGGGTCGGTCGATAAACGCTATCGGGCATCAGTAGGTGATCGCCCGCTTTCAGCGTTGTCAGCAGAGCCAGTGAAATAGCCCCCAGCCCGGATGGTGACAGTACGGTCCCGGCGGCACCAGCCAGCACGCTCCAGGCGTTCTCGAGGCTGGCGATGGTCGGCGTCCCCATCGTGCCGTAGTTAAATTCGGCGCGGTTATGTTCAAGATCGTCAACCGTCGGAAAGACCACCGTAGATCCGCGATAAATCGGCGCATTAACAAACCCAGCCTGACGGGAAGTATCCCGGCCTAGCTGGGTAATTTGCGTGCTGATATTAAAATCGGATGGAGAATGATGACCCATAATTTACCTCGTACCTTTCAGCGGCCGTGCCGACGAGAAATCGTGCTATTCATTACCCCATTGATTGAGGAATTCCGCAATATCATCAATGCGCTGTTCTTTAATGCCCGCCTCGGCGGCCATCTCTTGTTGCGCTTCTTCGCTGATCTCTTCGTTGTTCATCAAGCGGGTAATCAGCAGTTGGAAATAGTGTGCCAGCGCGTCACGCTCGGCGTCGTTCACTGCCTGCGCGGCTTCGGTCGAGTATTCGTCGACGATGTCATAAAATTTCAGCGGGATTTCGTGCGTCATAGACAGCTCCTGGAATAAAGACGGGCAAAACGGTGACTATCCTACGTTACGCGCTATCAGGTCAACGTGCGTTTTCATACGCACGGCGAATTACTCAACAATCACCTTCACTTTCGGTTTAGACAGCAGAATTTTGATCAATTCAGTGAATTTCACCGGCTTATAAAAATAGTAACCCTGCTGGAACGTAATGTCGTTTTTGTTGAGATAGTCGAGTTGTTCTTTGGTTTCGACACCTTCAGGCACGATGCTCAGCGAGAGCACCATTCTTAACAATAGCGATCGTGCGCAAATGTGGCTGCAAGGCCGCTTCCGTGCCGAGCTGGTATTGCCCATCAATATTACATCCCTTGGCCGCAATATTGATGGCAACGCGGGTTGCCCGGAAAGCTTCATCGAGAATAAGGTTAATATTATTGGCGGCATATCGGGCACCGCCCAGACTTTCCGCGCGAGAGGAGTACCACAGCTGGGTATTCAAAATAACAACACCGACCAGAAACAGGCACACGGCGGCAATGACAGGAAGAAGCGCGTTACGCATTATCATGTCCTGGGCAAAGAGATGTATTTCTGGCGGCGGATATGGAATCGCGCAAGTACGCGAATAAAGAAAGGATGGTCGAGAGGAGCAGAAATCGCCATTAGCCCAATAACATTTTGCCATTTCCCTTGATGGGAAAAGGTACCCCGGCGACACCGGAGTACCTTAAGAAGCTTACTCCAGGGCCAACAATGCGAAACTTGCCAGCCAGTGGCCGCCGCTGTAGTGGCTACCAACCACATGCTCAACGCTGGCGGAGAGATGGCGCGCCACGGCATCGCCCAGCGCTTTTTGCGCAGGATGATCCTCCGGCAAGGCGCGCGCAATATGCTTCATACACCAGGCGCGGCTGAGATTCAGGCCGTCCAGATGCGCAATTTTCGGGTCGGTACGGTCGCTCACTTCTGCCGGGTTCATCAGCGCCGATACCGATGCCACTTCCGGCAGGAAGGCATCGAACCACGCCGGGAAATTCCCCGCCACTTTGCTCATCAGCAGCGCTTCCGTTAGCGCGCCCGAAATATATTCGTCGCCGCCCGGTTCATAGTGCGCCGGGTAGTGCGTATCGGCGACGTAAAAACGGTTAGCCGCATTGAGAATGGCCGTCTCCAGCGGTTTATCGGCCAGCGCTCGAGCGTAGTCGAGCCCCAGCGCCAGCGCGAAAGCGGTGTTGTAGTGCGTCCCGACGCGAATCGGGTAGGTCAGCTTGCTGAGATAGTCGATAAGACGGCTGCGAATATCCTGCGTCAGCGGCTCAAGTGTCGCAAACCAACGCGCCGCCTGTGGCAGAGAAGCCTGTTTTAGCTCCTGTGCCAATGCCAGCAGCCAGCCGTAGCCGTAAGGACGCTCAAACGAGGCACGGAACGGCGCGGTAAAATAGGCCAGCTCCTGCGCGACGTTTTCCTCGGTGAGGTGCTCGTCAAACAACGCGATGATTTCATCGCGGCACGGTAGTTGCGGATAAAGGCGCACACAGCGCAGCAGCAGCCAGTAACCGTGCACCGCCGAGTGCCAGTCGAAGCAGCCATAAAATACCGGGTGCAGCGTGCGGGGCGACAGAACGTCGCCATCATCATTCAGCAGATGCATGATGTGGTTTGGATATTCCTGGCGCAAATAGGTCAAAGGCATACGGGCGAAAGCGTCAGCCTGATGTTGCGTTAATTCCATAACAGCTCCTGAAAAAGTCACCGCGCTTAGCGAAACACGAGGAAGTACATTAAAAAGACGTTCACCACCAGCAGCGGCAGCGCCGTGGGGATCTGAACCTTAATCACCTGATACTTATCTTTCAGCTCAAGCAGCGCCGCGGGCACGATATTGAAGTTGGCGGCCATCGGCGTCATCAGCGTGCCGCAGTAACCGGCATACATCCCAATCGCCAGCAGCGGCGCCGGGTTACCGTGGTGAAGATGAATCAGGAACGGCAGCGCAATACCGGCGCTCAGTACCGGGAACGCGGCAAACGCGTTGCCCATGATCATGGTAAACAGCGCCATGCCGACGCAGTAAATGACCACCAACATGAAGCGGTTATCCGGGTTCACAAACAGGCTCACCACCTTCTGCACCGATTCGCCGGTATCCGCGACCACAAATACGCCGCCCAGCATAGCCAGCATCTGCGGCAAAATTACCGCCCAACCGATGGTGTCCACCAGACGGCGAGACTGACGAATGGCATGCAGCGGCGTACCGCGCGTCAACCACCAGCCGGTCAGAATGGCCGCCACGCAGGCCACGCACAGTGCCGCCAGCGTCAGCTGTTTCTGGTCAAGCAGGTAGACACCGCCAATCGATACACCTTTCAGGAACAGCGTGCCGATGACCGTCACGACCGGAATCATCAATGCTGGTAAGAAGAGCCAGTTTTTCAGTCTGTTGGACGAGGCAACGCGCTCGCTTTCGCTCGACATTTTGTATTCGCCTTTGCCAACTAACCCGCAGCCCGCCAACAGCGCGATGACAATTACCGCTCCGCCGATAATGCGATAGGCCAGCGATTTCCCTAACTCCTGGACCATCAGATCGCCAAACAGAAAAATCCCGCCAAACAGAAACCAAAATAGCGCGGTAGTAAAACGTTTCGGGTTGCCGCGGTCGCGTAGCGTCATGATAACCAGCAGCATCACGACAAAACCGATCAGGTAGTAAACACGGTTGATGGTGATAAGTGTACTCATGGCGTCACCGCCTTCGTGCTCTGGGCGTCGCGCCACGCCATCACGTCACGGCGGATGCTGGCGTCCAGACGCAGCAGGCGAATCATATGGATAATCAGCGCGGATATGGCGGTCGGAATAGCCCACAGGCCAATATGCAGCGGTTCAATCCCGCTAATCCCGTTCTCTTTGAGGAAGGCGTCAATCAGCAACACCGCGCCGAAGGCAATAAAAATATCTTCACCGAAGAAAACGGCAATGTTATCGCAGGCGGCGGCGTGCGCTTTGATTTTATCGCGGATGTGCTGCGGCAGTTCGCCGTATTCATTTAACGCCGCCCCTTCCGCCATGGGCGCCAGCAGCGGACGTACGGTTTGCGCATGACCACCCAGCGACATCAGCCCCAGCGCGGCCGTACCTTCACGCGCCACAAAGTAGAGCATCAAAATACGTGCCGAGGTGGCGCTGGCAATTTTTGCCACCCAGGCCTGCGCGCGCTCCTTCAGACCGTAGTATTCCAGCAGGCCAATCACCGGCAGAATCAGAATGAAAGTCGCCAGCGAGCGGCTATTCACAAACTTTTCGCCGAAGGTTTCCAGCAGCATGCCGAAATCCATGCCGACCAGCAGTCCGGTCGCCAGACCGGCGACAACCACCACCAGCAGCGGGTTAAAGCGCAGCGCAAAGCCAATTACCACCACCGGAATCCCGATAAGCGGCATCAGTGTCGTACCGTCCATAAACGTTTACCCTATCCAAAGTGTGCGTTGCACGCCGAAGGCTCTTTTTTATCGCGTCACCTCAAGGTGAAGCGTGCGGCATTGCGGCGAACGATGTTGTGTTGTGTCATCAGACCGCGTAAATCTACGTATGCGTCATCGGTCTGTATCAAAAATCTATATCCGAACGGTGATAATATGTAAACAATTTATCAATAAAACGTTCTTATATTATCTCTTTTCATTTACATTCTTTGCGAATAGTCACAATTGCGTAAGGACAGTTATGACCTCGAAAAAATCGGCCACACCTGCCACAAATAACGATATCAACGAAAGCCGGATCGTCTCCTCGCGCCATCTGATTTCCGAGCGCTGTGCGGAATTATCAGAGCTGGAATACGCGCTGATCATGACCAGTAACGCGTTCAATAAATGGATGGTGCGCTGTATGACCGCAGCGGGCGAGCCGGATATGGGGGCATTTGATGTGTCGCTCCTGCATCACGTGAACCACCGCGATCGCAAAAAGAAGCTGGTCGACATCTGCTTTGTGCTGAACGTAGAAGATACCCACGTGGTGACCTATGCGCTGAAAAAGCTGGTCAAAGCGGGGTACGTGACCAGTGAGAAAGTGGGTAAGGAGCTCTATTTCTACACCACGGAAGAAGGGAAAGCGCTGTGCATGAAATACCGCGACGTGCGTGAAGCGTGTCTGATTTCGATTCAGGTGGAGAGCGGTATTCCGGGACACTCGATTGGCGAGACCGCCCAGTTGCTGCGGACCATCTCGTCGCTGTACGACACCGCCGCGCGGGCGGCGGCGTCGCTGTAGCAAGGCGCTCGCCGGAGACGGACGACGAGCGAAGGAAACTCAGTCGGCGCTTACGGCAATCTGCCGGGCGTCGAACGCTTCGCGCAGCCGACGGGCAAACGCCAGCGCCTGTGGGCCATCACCGTGCAGACACACCGTCTGGGCATTCACCTCTGCCCAGACGCCATCGCGGCTCATCACCCGGCGGTTCAGCACCATTTCCAGCGTGCGGGCCACCGCCTCATCTTCATCGTGAATCAGCGCGCCGGGCTCGCTGCGCGGCACCAGCGAGCCGTCCGCCAGATAGCCGCGATCGGCAAACACCTCTTCCCGAGTGGCCAGCCCATGATGTATACCTGCGCGAATGAGCTCACTACCGGCTAACCCCACCAGGATAAGAGACGGTTCAACATTGTGCACCGCTCTGGCGATAGCATCCGCCAGCAGCGGCTCTTTCGCTGCCTGGTTGTATAGCATGCCGTGAGGTTTAACGTGCATCAGCTCACCGCCTTCGGCGCGGACGATCGCCGCCAGCGAGCCAATCTGATACAGCGTCTGCGCATAGACCACATCAGGCGGTAGCTGCATCGCAGTACGGCCAAAGTTTTCCCGATCGGGGAAACTCGGGTGTGCGCCAATCGCCACGCCATACTTCAGCGCGAGCAGTACGCTTTGGCGCATGGTCTGCGCGTCACCGGCATGGAATCCACAGGCTATGTTGGCCGACGTAATCAGCGGCATTAGCGCGCTGTCGTTCTCACAGCCTTCGCCGAGATCGGCGTTCAGGTCAATCTTCATCGTTCAACCGCCATTCCAGTTGTGCAAAATAACGCTGCTGCTGGGCTCGCGCCGCCAGCGCCTCTTCCAGCGTGCAAAGGTCAAAGTGAACCGTTTCACCGAGTCGGATTTGGGCCAGATTGTACATGTCCGCCTCAATCACGCAGGCAATGCGCGGATAGCCGCCGGTCGTTTGCGCGTCATTCATCAGTACAATCGGTTGTCCGTTATGCGGCACCTGTACCACGCCGGGTAGCAGGCCGTGGGAAAACATCTCCCGAGACTCTGTACGCTCCAGCGTCTGGCCTTGCATGCGGTAGCCCATGCGATTGCTCTGCGGGCTGAGCTTCCATGGCGCGCGCCAGAAGGACTCGTGCGCCGCGGCGGAAAACTCATGGTATTCCGGCCCCGGTAAAGCTCGCACGCGGTTGCCCCACTGCAACTGGCGTACCCCGCGACGCTGGCGGAATTCGCGCGTTGTCGGGCGCAGCGGCAGGCAATCGCCCTCTTGCAGGCTTCTCCCCTCAAAACCACCAAACCCGGCCTTTAAGTCGGTACTGTAAGAGCCCATCATGCAAGGCACATCAAAACCACCGGCCACTGCCAGATAGCTGCGCATACCGCGTTTTGGCAACGCCAGCTTGAGGCGCTGGCCCGCGCGCACCGGCCAACGCCAGCCGGACCACGCCGGCTGACCGTCGAGGGTGGCCGCGCAGTCCGCGCCCGCAAGAGCAAACCAGCCGTCGCGATGAAAAACAAAGGCACACTGCCCCAGCGTGATTTCCAGTACGGCGCTATCGGTGGCGTTACCGACCAGCAGATTAGCAATGCGCAATGCCGCAGAATCCATCGCCCCGCAGCGGCTAATCCCCGACTGTCGAAGGCCGTGTCGCCCGCCGTCCTGCAAGGTGGTACTCATCCCTGCGCGAATAATCTCTAACACACGCCCTCCTTAGACGGCACAAAACGAACCCGGTCACCGGGCTGCAATAGCGTGGCTGGCTCTCGCTGCGGGTCGAACAGGCGCAAATCGGTGCGGCCAATGATTTGCCAGCCACCGGGGGTCGGCAGCGGATAGATCCCCGTCTGACTGCCGCCAATCCCTACGGAGCCCGCGGGTACGGCAAGGCGCGGTTCCGCCCGTCGCGGCGTCGCCAGTTCGGTTGGCAGGCCGCCAAGATAGGGGAAACCAGGCTGGAAGCCGATAAAGTAGGTGATGTAGTCCGCTGACGCGTGGCGTTCAACCACCTGCTGTTCACTCAGGCCAGTATGCCGCGCCACATCCGCTAAATCAGGGCCGTGCTCACCGCCATAAATCACCGGAATCTCTATCTGCCGTGAGTCCAGAGTCACCGCTTCGCTCTCTTCCCACCAGCGCTGTAAACGCTCGATGGCATCCAGCGCTAACGACGCCGGGTTACGAAGCATCACGGTGATATTGTTCATCCCCGGAATCACTTCAACCACTTCGGGCACTCCCGCCAGACGTTGCGCCAGCCCCCAAATCCGTTGCTGGCTTTCCAGCGTCAGCGGCGGTTCCAGCTCCAGAACCACCGCGCTTTCTCCTAACAGATAACACCGCGCTCGCTGCACGTTTTCACCTTTACTCATGCTGGGTTGCAGAGGCCGATGGATGTTAAACTCAGCCACCATTTCCATTTACAATTCAGCAATAATGCAAATGTGTCAATGTCTTCAGTTTGGATCTGTACGAGCGAACCTGGTTATCTGAACGACGGGCAATAAAAAAGCCCGCAAAAGCGGGCCCGGAGTATTCGGCAAATTTACGCTTAACGTGAACGCTTACTTGCTTTTCTTAATGTGTTTAATCAAACGCTTACGTTTACGCATCTGGGTCGGCGTCAAGGTATTGCGCTTGTTGGCATACGGGTTCTCGCCTTCCTTGAACTGAATGCGGATAGGCGTGCCCATCACGTCCAGCGATTTGCGGAAGTAGTTCATCAGATAGCGCTTGTAAGAATCCGGCAGATCTTTTACCTGGTTACCGTGAATCACCACAATCGGCGGGTTATAGCCACCGGCGTGGGCGTATTTCAGCTTCACGCGACGACCGCGCACCAGCGGCGGCTGGTGGTCTTCAGACGCCATGGTCATGATGCGAGTCAGCATCGCGGTACCCACGCGGCGTGTGGAGCTGTCATAAGCTTCACGAATAGATTCAAACAGGTTACCAACACCGCTGCCGTGCAGCGCAGAGATGAAGTGCACGCGCGCAAAGTCGATAAAGCCCAGACGGTAGTCGAGGGTCTCTTTCACCTGCTCTTTCACTTCCATGCTCAGGCCGTCCCACTTGTTGACGACGATGACCAGTGAGCGCCCACTATTGAGGATAAAGCCCAGCAGAGACAGATCCTGATCGGAAATGCCTTCACGCGCATCAATCACCAGCAGGCAGACGTTCGCGTCTTCAATGGCCTGCAGCGTTTTGATAACCGAGAATTTCTCTACCGTATCGGTCACTTTACCGCGCTTACGTACCCCGGCGGTGTCGATGAGCACATATTCACGCTCATCGCGCTCCATCGGGATATAGATGCTGTCACGGGTGGTGCCCGGCATGTCATAGACCACCACGCGGTCTTCGCCGAGGATACGGTTAGTTAGCGTTGACTTACCTACGTTCGGGCGGCCAACGATCGCGATTTTAATCGGCAGATCCTGCGGATTGAAGTCGTCTTCCGGCTCTTCAGGCGCTTCACCGTTCTGCTCGGCTTCAAATTTCGCCCAGTATTCGGCGTCTTCGTCCACCTCTTCCGGCGGGTTAACGTCGTCAACGAACGGCAGCAGAACCTGCTCCAGCAAGCTGGTGACACCGCGACCGTGGGAGGCGGCGATCGGATGAATGTCGCCGAGACCCAAAGACCAGAAATCAGCCACTGCCTGATCCGGATCGATACCGTCGGTTTTGTTCGCCACCAGGAAGGTCGGTTTTTCACGGGAACGCAGATGCTTAGCGATGCCTTCATCCGCCGGCATCAGCCCGGCGCGCGCATCAACCATAAACAGCACGACGTCGGCTTCTTCAATCGCCAGCAGCGACTGTTCCGCCATGCGCGTTTCCACGCCTTCTTCCGTGCCGTCGATACCGCCGGTATCGATACAGATAAATTCACGCCCTTCAACTTCAGCACGACCGTACTTACGGTCACGAGTCAGACCCGGGAAATCCGCAACCAGCGCATCACGAGTGCGCGTCAGGCGGTTAAAGAGCGTGGATTTTCCAACATTAGGGCGCCCGACAAGCGCGACCACAGGTACCATGTTAAAGCCTCATTTACTCAAAATCTAAAAATAGCAAACGGCCCCTGATTAAACAGGAGCCGCCAATAGCGTTACGACAGCCGAAATTAACGCGTAATCGCGTAAACCGTGCCGTCTTTTGCCTGAATCAGCAGTTTACCGTCGGCAATCACCGGTTCGGTCAGGAAGCCGGAGCTGTCAACTTTCTGCTGCGCTTCGAAGCGCCCGTCTTCCGGGTTAACCCAGTGCATGTAGCCTTCGCTATCGCCGACAACCAGGCTGCCATTATACAGCGCCGGAGCGGTCAGCAGACGGTGCAGCAGATCGCTCTGCGTCCACAGGGTCACGCCGCCGTCGGTGGTCAGCGCCAGAATACGGTCATTCTGATCGACGATGTAGATGCGGTTGCCGTCAACGATGAAATCATTCACCGAGCCCAGCTCGCGTTTCCACAGAATCTGTCCGCTGCGCAGATCCAGCGCCGTCAGGTTACCATTGTAGGCTAAGGCGTAAACTACACCATTAACGATGACCGGCGTGGTATCCACGTCGCTCAAACGGTCAATTTCAGTCGTGCCGGTCGCCTGGGAAATACGCTGCTGCCAAATCAGCTGGCCTTGCTGCATCAGAACCGCGCTCACGCGACCGTTGTCACCGCCGACAATCGCCGCGCCGTAGGCCACAGCCGGAGCAGATTCGCCGCGCAGAGAGAGCGCTGGCATATCCAGGTTCACCGTCCACTTCACGACGCCACTGTTTTCATCCAGCGCCTGCAGCTGGCCGTTACTGGTATGAACCAGCACCAGGCCATCACTCGCGGTTGGACGAGACAGCACCTCACCCGCCGCGGTGGTCTGCCAGACGATAGAACCGTCGCCCGCGTCCAGCGCATAAACCTGCGCTTTTTCGCTGCCAACGTACACGTGGCCGCCGGAAACGGTCAGGCCGCCGGAGAGCAGCGCCGGTTTACGGGAGAACCAGCCGTCTTTTTCCGCCAGATTCACGGACCAGACTTCTTTACCATCGTCCGCATTCACCGCTTTCACGGTGCCTTTACGGTCGGCGGCATACACCACGCTATCCGCATAGGCCGGATGCAGGTTGGAGTAAAAATCGCCAATCCCGCTACCGACGGAAACGTCCCAGGCGGTAGACGGAGTAAACTGGTTCTCTACGGTTGGCAGCGGAGACATTTTCACAACGTCTTCTTCGCCGCTGAACAATGAACAACCACTCAACAGAGTGACAGAAAGCAGTCCTGGCAAAAGTAGTTTACGCAATTGCATCGGGTCCCTCTCAGACGGACAAATTATTAATTTTCATGCGCATCATTTCACTGAGCGCCGGAGATGCATCGCTCTTAGCGCCAGCTTCCCACGCTGCACGCGCGCCCTGCTTGTCACCTTTACTGAGCAGGATTTCTCCGCGTAAATCAGCAACAATCGCCGTCCAGCCTTCGCCCTTCACGCCTTCCAGCGTTTTCAGCGCCGCATCAGCCTGCTTCATTTGCAGCTGAACGCGCGCCAGACGCAGGTTGATAACCGACTTCAGGTTGTCATCAGAAGCGGCGGCCAGCCCTTGTTGCAGCTGCTTTTCCGCCTGTGCCAAATCGTTTTTATCAACGAAGACCTGCGCCAGTTCCAGAGAAGCAAACGACCCGTAGGTGTTTTTGGTCTCGGCGGCGAATTTCTCTGCCGAGGCCAGCGCTTCCGGTTTCCCTGAGCTAAGAGAAGAAACGGCATTTTCGTAGGCCATGGAAGATTCCCGGGCCGAGTCTACCTGATGAGAGTTCCAGTAGCGCCAGCCAACCAGCGCACCGATCCCCAAAATTACCCCAACGGCCAGCGCTTTGCCATTTTCGGCAAAGAAGTTTTTAATCGCTTCAACCTGATCGTTTTCGTTATGAATTTCCACGCAGCCCTTCTCCTGATAATGATGTCCTGGAGATTAACCCAGAATAGTGCGCAAATGCGCGGCAACGCCTTCCTGCGTTACGGTTGTCTGCTCGCCAGAGCGCAAATCCTTCACGACAACGGTGGCTTGCTCAACCTCAGACTCACCCAGAACCAGGGCAATACGAGCACCCCATTTATCCGCGCGGGCAAACTGCTTCTTAAAGTTGCCGCCGCCGTGGTTCGTCATCAGCTTCACGCCCGGTAACGCATCACGCACCTGCTCGGCCAGGCCCATTGCGGCTGACTGAGTTCCGGTACCTGAGGCGACCAGGTATATATCGACAACAGGATCGGCTTTAAATTCCGGATTAACTGCCTGAACTAATAAAACAAGTCGTTCCAGGCCCATGGCGAAGCCCACGGCCGGGGTCGCACGACCGCCCAGTTGCTCAACCAGACCATCGTAACGGCCACCCGCGCAGACGGTACCCTGTGAGCCCAGGCTGTTGGTGACCCACTCAAATACGGTGCGGTTATAGTAATCCAGACCGCGTACCAGACGCTGGTTCACGGTATAGGCAATACCGGCGGCATCCAGCTGTGCGCACAGGCCAGCAAAGTGCTCGCGGGACTCTTCATCCAGGTAGTCGCCAAGCTTCGGCGCATCGTTTAACAGCGCCTGTACGTCCGGGTTTTTGGAATCCAGCACGCGCAGCGGGTTGCTGTACATACGGCGCTTGCAGTCTTCATCTAACACTTCAACGTGTTGCTCGAGGAAGGCAACCAGCGCGTCGCGATAATTCGCGCGCGCTTCCAAAGAACCGATGGAGTTCAGTTCCAGATTAACGTGTTCAGCAATGCCCAGCGCACGCCACCAGCGCGCGGTCAGCATGATCAGCTCCGCGTCAATATCCGGCCCCTGCAGACCAAACACCTCTGCCCCCAGCTGATGGAACTGGCGGTAACGGCCTTTCTGCGGACGCTCGTGGCGGAACATCGGCCCGATGTACCACAGACGTTGCTCCTGATTGTACAGAAGACCATGTTCGATGCCGGCGCGTACGCAGCCCGCAGTACCTTCCGGACGCAGCGTCAGGCTATCGCCATTGCGGTCTTCGAAGGTATACATCTCTTTTTCAACCACGTCGGTGACTTCACCAATTGCGCGCTTGAACAACGGGGTCTGCTCTACAATCGGCAAACGGATTTCGCTGTAACCGTAGCTGCCGAGCACCTGCTTAAGTGTGCCTTCAATGCGCTGCCAGATGGCGGTTTCGCCAGGCAGATAATCGTTCATGCCGCGAATGGCTTGAATGTTTTTTGCCACGTTAATTCTCTTTATATATAAAAATGAACCCTCGGCGCAGAACACGCCTGCGGGGTTCAATCATACACGGGAAGCAAGCGGCTTCCCATCTCGTTATTTTTCAACCTGCTGAACGTCGATACGGCGGGCTTCATCCAGCACCGACGCTTTCGCGCGGATTCTGGCCTCAAGCTGGCTAATCATATCATCGTTGTCCAGGCGGTCTTTACGCACGCCGTCTTCATACAGACCGCTTTTCTTGTTGCCGCCGGTGACCCCCAGCGTCGATACCAGCGCTTCGCCGGGGCCATTCACCACGCAGCCGATGATGGAGACGTCCATCGGGGTGATGATATCTTCCAGCCGTTGCTCCAGCGCGTTCACCGTGCCGATAACGTCAAATTCCTGACGGGAACAGGTTGGGCAAGCGATGAAGTTAATACCACGCGCGCGGATGCGCAGGGACTTCAGGATGTCGAAACCGACTTTGATCTCTTCAACCGGATCGGCTGCCAGCGAAACGCGAAGCGTGTCGCCGATGCCTTCGGACAGCAGCAGCCCGAGGCCGATGGCGGACTTGACCGCACCGCTGCGCGCGCCGCCCGCTTCGGTGATCCCGAGGTGCAGCGGCTGATCGATCTGCTTGGCCAGCAGGCGATAGGATTCCACCGCGAGGAACACGTCTGAGGCCTTCACGCTGACTTTAAACTGATCGAAGTTCAGACGATCGAGGTGATCGACATGGCGCATCGCCGATTCCAGCAGCGCCTGCGGGGTTGGCTCGCCGTATTTTTCCTGAAGATCTTTCTCCAGCGATCCGGCGTTAACGCCGATACGGATCGGGATGTTTTTATCGCGCGCACAGTCAACAACCATGCGGATACGCTCTTCGTTGCCGATGTTGCCCGGGTTAATACGCAGGCAGTCGACGCCGTACTCCGCGACTTTCAGCGCAATACGGTAGTCAAAGTGGATGTCGGCGACCAGCGGAACGTTCACCTGCTGTTTGATAAGCTTGAACGCTTCTGCGGCGTCCATCGTCGGCACGGAGACGCGGACAATGTCCGCACCTACGCGTTCTAACGCTCTGATTTGATTAACCGTCGCCTCGACATCCGTCGTGCGCGTATTGGTCATTGACTGGACGGCGATAGGTGCCCCATCGCCGATCGGCACGTTCCCAACGTAAATGCGTGTGGATTTTCTACGTTGACCAGGAGCCTGGTTGTTCATTTATTTCTCCCGCATTACGCGTCTGTTATTGTGCCGGTGATTGTTCAGCACTCACGGTCAGGCGCGCAACCTGGTTAGTTCTGATAAAACGACTCAGATCGACCGGTTTACCCTGGAATTCGATCTGCACTGCGGCCGGTGCGCCAATTTTCAGCTTATAAGGCGTCTGACCGGTCAGATTCAGATTGCCACCTTTACGTTGCAGGCCGCTGAACAGTTTTTTACCGGTGGCGTCGGTCACTTCCAGCCAGCAGTCGGCGGAGAAGTTCATAACCAGCGCGTTAGCGTCAGCCACCGGCGCGGCGGTTTGTGCCGGGTCGGTCGGCAGCGCGCCCGGGGTCGCGGTCTGCGGTGCTGGGGTGGTCTGCGCGGTAGTCGTATCGACGTTAGCCTGAGACGGCGCTACCACGGCATTGTTCTGGGCGGTTGCGGCTGGCGCAGCGGCATCTGCCGGCGCCTGCGCGGAGGTATCCGCCGGTACTGCGGCGCTGGAGTTCGGCGCGGCGGCAGTATCGGTGGTTGCCGGAGACGAGGTCGCATCTGCGCCCGTATTCAGCGGAATATTTTGTGAATCGCTGCCGTTGGCCTTCAGCTCAACGGAGGATTGGTCAGCCATGGTCGAGATTTCTTCCTGCTGCGCTTTGTGGTTCTGCCACCACCAGGCGACGGTTAAACCCACCACCACGAACAGCACCAGCCAGGTAAAACTCATCAGCCAGCCATCGCGTTTTTTACGACGTTTGCCCAGAGAGAAGCTCTGCATCGGCGCGACTTTCGCTGCGCGGACCGGAGCCTGCTTTTCCATCATCGGCAGCAGCTCTTCCTCAGGAATATGCACGAGGCGAGCGTAAGAGCGGATATAACCACGCAAGAATGTTGAAGCGAGTTCAGCAGGCGCCTTATCTTCTTCAATATCACGAACGGTGGAAACCTTCAGGCACAAGCGTTCTGCAACGGCTTGCTGGCTGAGTCCGAGTTGTTCACGGGCATTACGCAAACGGACACCCGTAGTTTGTGCTTCTTGTTGGTCGTGGTTGGTTTCAGTATTCATTCGCTACAACTGCTGATTCGTGAAATTTAAGGTTCTGATGCGAAGCCGTTCTCGCACCGCGAAACATCCGGTCGTGTTATCGAACAGACAGACAAGCTGCCCGGTATACCCTACTCCAAAACAGCGTCAAAAGCCCTATTCACGCTGTCGATGTAACGCTACATACTGCCTCAATACTTGATTAAACGCACCGTAATTATTAACCAGATCAGTACGTTTCGCCTAATCCTTAAGCACTTAACTCTGCGTGCGCCATTTCTGGCGCACGCGGCGCGGGATTACACCGCTTTCACGGCGATAGATTCACCCTGCATACGCTTGCGCATGGTACGTTTGGTACGGTCAATAACATCACCGGCCAGCTGGCCGCAGGCGGCATCGATATCGTCACCGCGGGTCTTACGCACAATGGTGGTAAAGCCATAACCCATCAGCACTTTACAGAAGCGATCGATACGGCTGTTGGAGCTACGACCATACGGCGCGCCCGGGAACGGGTTCCACGGAATCAGGTTGATTTTGCACGGCGTGTCTTTCAGCAGTTCAGCCAGCTCATGCGCGTGCTCGGTACCGTCGTTGATATGATCCAGCATGACGTATTCGATGGTCACGCGGCCCTGGTTGGCGTTGGACTTCGAAATGTAGCCGCGAACCGACTCCAGGAAGGTGGCGATATTGTA
The DNA here is from genome assembly GCF_001654985.1 of Kluyvera georgiana ATCC 51603. Classification (GTDB taxonomy): domain Bacteria; phylum Pseudomonadota; class Gammaproteobacteria; order Enterobacterales; family Enterobacteriaceae; genus Kluyvera; species Kluyvera georgiana. The sequence continues at coordinate 89,910 of NZ_LXEU01000030.1, read as the reverse complement.
CTTTTTGTTGATCGGTACAATTTCATCACGAATGGTGTCGTTCGGCGCATGCAGAGAGATAGCCAGCGCAACGTCAATCATGTCACCCAGTTTATCCAGCGCGGGCACCACGCCGGAGGTAGACAGCGTCACGCGACGTTTAGACAGGCCAAAACCAAAGTCGTCGAGCATGATTTCCATGGCCGGAACCACGTTGGTCAGGTTCAGCAGCGGTTCGCCCATCCCCATCATCACCACGTTGGTGATCGGACGTACGCCGGTGGTTTTGACCGCACCGACGATTTTCGCCGCGCGCCACACCTGGCCGATAATCTCCGAGACCCGCAGGTTGCGGTTGAAGCCCTGCTGAGCCGTAGAGCAGAATTTACACTCTAACGCGCAGCCGACCTGTGAGGAGACGCACAGGGTCGCACGATCGTCTTCCGGGATATAAACGGTTTCAACGCGCTGATCGCCGACGGCAATCGCCCATTTGATGGTGCCGTCCGAAGAACGCTGCTCTTCAACCACTTCCGGCGCGCGAATTTCAGCGACTTCTTTAAGCTTACCGCGCAGGACTTTGTTGATGTCGGTCATTTCATCGAAGTCGTCGCAACAGTAGTGGTACATCCACTTCATCACCTGGTCGGCGCGGAAGGGTTTTTCGCCTAAGTTTTTAAAAAACTCGCGCATCTGCTGACGGTTGAGATCCAGCAGGTTAATTTTTCCATCTTTGTTGGGAACCGCCGGGATGGCGCTCTCAGGCGTGACAATTTGTTCAGACATTTTCTATTCCGGCCTCGTTGTTACACGTTATGGCCCCTGGAGGGTTGATAAAAAGAAGCGCCCCTGGACAGCGGTCTGCTCGTCCGGGGGCGCTGCATTGTACAAATTCTGGCGCATGGATGCCACGTCTGCACGCGGCATTCACGAAATAAAGTGTAAACGACCCCTTAACGGGTACGTGGGCACACTTCGCCTTCGCCGAAGAAGAAGGCGATTTCACGCGCAGCGGATTCAACGGAGTCGGAACCGTGGGTACCGTTCTCGGTGAAGCTGTCCGCGTAGTCAGCGCGCAGCGTGCCCGCCAGCGCGTTAGCCGGGTTAGTTGCGCCCAGCAGGTCGCGGTGACGCTGAACGGCATTTTCGCCTTCCAGCACGGAAACCACGATCGGGCCGGAAGTCATGAATTCAACCAGGCCATCGAAGAACGGACGACCGTCGTGCTCAGCGTAGAATCCGCGAGCCTGTTCAACGGTCAGGTGCAGCATTTTGGTGCCAACAATCTTAAACCCTGCTGCTTCAAAGCGAGAGAAGATGCTGCCAATAACGTTTTTTGCCACCGCGTTTGGTTTGATGATGGAAAAAGTACGTTCAATAGCCATGATTACCTCTAATAAAATTTATTCTGTTGTCGTGCATACGCGTTGTATGATCTGGCGCGGATTATAATGAGCCTCTGCGCCGTTGCCTATGGATGAAGGTAACATTTTTTTAAAATAAAATACTTTTAAGCAACAGATCTGCTACCAATCCTCTCGTCGGCATGGTGCGCCCGTTCGGCCCGAAGGCGCTACGCTTATCGTGCCTACCCGATTACGCCGCCCGACAATGCCCGTCACTGTAGCGTAAAGTTAGCCACCGCCATTTGCCCCGCATCATCCATCACCACCAACTGATAGGCACCCGGTTTCTCCAGCGTTAACACCTGACGGTCGTCCGCCTCCGCCTGCGGGTCACCGTTAAGGAACCACCAGCGCCGCCCTTCTCCGCCATGGACCTGTAGCGCCACCTGTGCGCTTCGCACGCCCGGCAGACGGCGAATGACCGCGTCATCCCGCACGCCGGTGAGCATCAGCGGGGCGACATTTTGCAACTGTCTCGGCGGGCAGGTTGCTGAAACCGGCGGCAGTCGCGACGCGCGGCGCTCCCCGGCGGGGAGCCACGGTTCCAGCGGAAGCGGCCAAACGTTAAGGATGACCTGGCGAGCATCCGGGCAGTCCGCCGCCACCCGCTTGCCCGCGGCGTCCAGCCACAGCGGGAAACGAATCCCCTGCATCCCCTCCTGCTCCGGCAACAGCAGCGTTGGCGGCAGGCTATTATCCAGTACCCAGGTCGATAGCCGACGACGACAGTTAGCGTCGCCCACCGGCAGCGGCTGGCCGCCCGGCCAGCAGATTTCCGCCGCGCTCACCGATGCCGGTCGCGGATCGCGTCCTTCCTGCTGACCCACGCCGCGCGAAGCCAGTAAGTTATTCACCTGGTTGAGCAGCGGGATGGCGCTGGCAAAACCAAATTGCCCGGCGACCGGTGTGCCGTCGGGTCTGCCGGTCCAGATGCCGATGCTGTAACGCGCGTTGACGCCAATCGCCCAGGCATCGCGATAGCCGTAGCTGGTGCCGGTTTTCCACGCCAGCGACGGCACCTGCGGTAGCGAAGCATCCGGCACGGGCTGCGCTTCTCCCGCCAGAATACGACGAGTAATCCACGCCGCGCCAGGCGACAGCAGCGGGCGTTCAAGCAGCGGATCGCTTGCCAGCATCCGCAATTTCCCCACTTTTCCGTGACGGGCGAAGGCGCTATAGGCAGCGGTAATATCGGCCAGACGAGCGCCCGCACCGCCGAGAATCAAGGACAAATTCGGTTCCGCACCTGCGGGTAAGATCAGCGGCAACCCCGCATTACGCAGACGTGCGGCAAACTGTTTCGGCCCATAGGCGTCCAGCACCTGTACTGCGGGCAGGTTGAGCGATCGCACCAGCGCATCGCTCATACTCACCGGGCCGTGGAAACCGCTGTCGAAGTTACCGGGGCGATAATCGCCAATTCGGCGCGGCACATCCTGTAGCAATGACGCCGGATGAATCAACGCGCTGTCTAAGGCCATGGCATACAAGAATGGCTTTAACACCGAGCCAGGCGAACGAATTGCGGTGACCATATCCACATGGCCGAAACGGCTGTCATCGGCGATATCTGCCGAACCGACCCAGCCGCGCACCTTCATGTCGCGATTATCCACTACGATCATCGCCAGCGAGCTGCGCGGCGGCAGGCGCGATTTCCAGTTCAGCGCCAAATCTTCCAGCTGCCGCTGTAGCCCGGCATCCAGCGTAGTGACAATTTTCTCCTCCCGGCTGCGGGCCAGCATCGCGCGGGCGAACAGCGGCGCCAGCTGCGGCATCTGACGCGGGAACAGCCAGACCGGCTCTTCTTTCGCCTCGTTAACCACGTTGGCAGGCCAGACGCCCTGCATCAGCAGACGGTCAAGCACTTTATTGCGTGCCGCCTGCGCCCGCTCCGGCCAGCGATCCGGACGCAGCCGACTCGGCGCCTGCGGTAAGACCGCCAGCAGCGCGGCATCAGCGTAGCTCAGTTCAGCGGGCGGCTTGCCGAGATAGGCCCAGCTTGCCGCGCCGATCCCCTGTAACGTGCCGCCGAACGGCGCTCGGTTGAGATATAGCGTAAGAATGTCGCGCTTAGAGAGGTGCCACTCCAGCTGGAAAGCGCGCCAGAGTTGACGAAATTTACCGCCGAAAGTACGTGGATGTGGGTCCAGCAGCCGCGCTACCTGCATGGTGAGCGTGCTGCCGCCCGAGACCACGCGCCCGGCGGTGAGATCCTGCCAGGCGGCGCGGGCAATTGAAAACGGATTGACGCCGGGATGCTCCCAGAACCAGCGGTCCTCATACTGAATGAGGGCGTCGAGGTAACGCGGCGACACCTCTTCAATCGTGACCGGGTAGCGCCAGATCCCCTCGGCGTCGGCAAAGCGCCACAGCGGGCTGCCGTCTTCGGCCACCACCACCCGCGCGGGCGTCACTTCATGCAACGGCAGCGGCCACTGTTTATCCGCCAGCACAATCGCGCCGCAAAACAGGACCACCGCCCCGGCTAGCCAGCGCCAGACGGGGCGTTTCCAGCAGACGATCCGCATCTTACGGTACGACGATCAGCATATCGTCCGCCGCGCCAACCGCACGCCAGGCTGGCACATACATTGATTCTACCTGCGTTGGCGGCACCTGATAGGTCCCCGGCATCACCGCCCGCGCCAGATAGACCACCGTCACCGGCTGATTGGCATTCACGGCCACCGCGGCCACAAAGCGATCATCACGGAATTCCATATGCTGAATATCCGCCTGCTGCATCTGGTTCAGCCACTCCTGCACTTCGCTGCCGTTGTCCTGCAGGTTAGCGCTACTGTTGGCCAGATTCTGGTTTTCCAGCTCCAGCCCGGCGGGCAGCATATCCACCACCAGCGCGTCCGGCACGTTTTGGCTGGCGTTGATATCCAGTTTCACCAGCACCAGTTCACCGCTGCGCAGCGAAGAGAGCGATTTACGTTGCCCATCGGTGCCATAGAACTGGCGTTCAATGTGCAGCACGTTGCTGCTGGCCGCCGGAGCTTGTTCCGGGTAGCCAGTGCTATCGAGGCGCAGCCACAGCGGCTGCTGGCCGCTGTTGGTCACTTTCATCGCCGAAAGCTGGTCGGCATCGAGGTTGCGCGTCAGCGCCTTATCGCCCTGCAACGGCTGGCTGTCCAGCGTCGTTTGCGCCTGCCAGTTACCCGGCAGGTCCAGCACGCTTCTCGCCGCGAGGAACAGCGCATTATTCTCCTGTGTTGACAGCCAACGTTCGCTAAATGCCTGCTCGGAGAGGGTTTGCAGCAGCGCATTCTGCGCGTCCGGCAGCAGCTTGTTCTCTTCCAACAGGGCCAGCATCAGCGCGTTATCTCGCAGGTCGCTACCGTAGTCTGCCAACCAGCGGGTCTGGTCCGAGCGTTTGGTGGCCAGCGCCAGCTGTAATGCCTGTTCGCTACGCGGCGCGTCGCCCATCGCCTTCAGCGCGATCCCTAACTGCATCAGCGGCAGACCGGAGCGCGCCTGGTCGCGGCGTTCCCACAGTTCGCGCAGCGCGCCGAGCGGCGCTTTTTGCTGTCGGGCCAGCACCAGCCCGGCATAGGACTGAATGGCGAAGCGGCTGGCGGCATTATCGTCGGTGTAGCGAACGCTCATCAGCCCCGGCTCCTGAAGATAGCGCAGCAGTCGGTTGTTGCCGTTGTTAATCGCCTGCGCCGGAACGCTATAGCCCTGCTCCGCCGCGCGCACCAGGAAGTCCATGGCATAGGCGGTTAGCCAGTACTCCTCCGGCCCCTCTTTATCCCACAGCCCAAAGCCACCGCTCTCTTTTTGCATTTGCAGGAGACGCGAAATACCGATATCGACCGCCGCGCGGCGTTTGTCATCGCTGTCACCCACAATGCCCAACGTTTTTAGCTGCGCGGCGTTGGTATAAAGCTGCGGGAACAGGCCGCTGGCAGTTTGTTCCAGACAGCCGTACGGATAGGCCTTCAGCTCGCGGATGTAGCGCGCCAGGTTCAGCGGGGGTTTCCCGCTGAGCAGAAGCTGGCCCTGCTGTGTCACCGAAGAGAAGCGCGCGTTCTGGTTAGCCGGCACGCTCCAGCTTTCACCGGGTTGCAGCACCGCGCCATTGTTCACCGTTTGCGCCGGGAAGGCAGGACGGACGCCAATTTTCCACTGCTTATGCAGGTCGGCCAGCATTTCACCCGGCAGGTTCATGCCAGAGACGGTTATGTTCACCTCGCCGTCGCCGAAACCTTCGCTGGCGCTGACGGGGACAAACAGCGTGGTGCGCACGCCTGGATCCAGCGTCACTGGCGACGGTTGACCGCTATTCAGCGTCAACAGGCCCGTCGTTGCAATCTGGACGTTCAGCGTCTGCGGTTTATCAGTCAGATTGGTGACGTCCAGCGTCAGTCGCGCGTTATCACCACCGGCCATAAAGCGCGGCGTGTTCAGCTCGGCCACCACCGGCGCGGCGACCACCACTTTTTGTTCTGCGCTGCCGAAATCTTCGTTCGTCCACGCCTGCGCCATCACCCGCAGCTCACCGTTAAAGTCACCGATGGGTAGAGTGATGGTCCCTTCCCCGTTGTCATCAAGGGCTACCGGCTGGGCCTGCTGGGCGATAATGGTGACGTGATTAACCGGCGGTTTGCCGCCGCGATTTAGCTCGTCGCCGTCGCCACCGAAGCGCAGGCTGGCAAGGCGTCCCTGACCTTCAATGACCTGACCGTAGATGTCATAGATATCCGCGCCGTAGCGTTTCTGGCCGAAAAACGCCTGCCACGGATCCGGCGTGATGTAATCGGTAATATTCAGCACCCCGCTGTCGACGGCTGACAGCAGCACATTGACCTGCTTCGGTGCCGCACCTTCCTTGCGATTCACCTTCACTTTGACGCTCAGCGGCTGGTTTGGCCGCATTTTTTGCGGGCTTTCCAGCGCCACATTCAGTCGACGCTGTTCATCGCCCAGCGGCAGATGCAACACGCCAACCGCACGTTTCGGCGTCGCGGAACGTGATTTATCCCCCGGACGAACCACCAGCGTGCTCAGATAGAGGTCGTGGCGATTCCAGCTTTTATCGACCGGAATAGATAAATCCAGCCCCTGAGCCGGGACGTCAATTTCTTGCCACCACAGCGGGCCATCGCTGGACTCTACCATCGCATAGCCCTTACCGGCCGCCGGAGCAGCGACGTGCAGCTTGATGGTATCCCCCGGCTGATAGCTCGGTTTATCAAGTTTTAAGGTCACGCGATCCGGTCGCGCCGCGCCGCTACCGTCGCTGTTATCCTGCCAGCTATAGCCTGCCCAGAAGCGCACGCTGCTGACCGCGTCATTTGGCGCTTTCACTTCCAGACGGTAAGCCCCCCACTCCACCGGGAAGCTGACCTTGCCGGTCTCATCGGCTTTGAGATTCAGCGTCTCTTCACCTTCCACCAGATCTTTTTGATCGAAGCGGGACTGCCAGCCGTCGCTTTCCGACCAGTTCCAGTAGTAGTCGCGGCGTTCGCGGATCAGCCGCACCTGCAGGCCGGAAACGGCTTTTTTGTCACCGGCAGCGTTGCTGTAAACAACGTCAAACGCAGCCTGGCTATTTTCTTCAACGATCGGCTGGTTGACGGTGGTATCGGTGCGGTAGTCATAAACCGCCTTGCTGGCGAACTGCGGGCGGATCCCCGGCAGCTCTGGGGCGGGCCAGATAGCCTGGCTGACCCGACGGGTTACCGGGCGACCGCCGGACTCCAGCAGGCTGGCCTGAAGGATCACCTGCAACGGCGAATGCGTTTCCTGCCACTGGCTGGCGGTGGTCACTGCCCCACGCCCTTTGTCATCCAGCGTCAGGCTCATTTCATCCAGGCTACGGGAGGTATTGTCTTGCGCAATATCGCCGAACTGGAAGCCCGGCAGCGCCGCAACCGCATCGCGCAGCGGGCGCAGGAACAGTTTCCCCTGCAAACTGTTACCGCTGGCGGGGGCGCCGTACAGATAGTAGCCGGAAACGGCGAAATTGACGTCGTCAGCGGGGGCCAGCGGCGTCGTCTGTGGCGTCAGGCTCAGCGCCATGCGCTCGGGCATAAAGTCTTCGACGTGGAAATCCCACTCGCGCAGCTGGTTGTCGCCGGTATTGGCGCGGATGTGCCACATGCCGGTCGCCGCGCCACTATCCAGCGCCCAGGTCAATTGATACAGACCGTTCTGCGGCTGGCTCACCACGCTGCGAACCACCTGGCCGTCGGGTTTCACCACTTCCAGCTTCACCGGCTGGTCGGGTAGCGGCTTGCCGTCGCTGTCGCGCAGCAGGCCGTTGAGGATCACCGTTTCGCCGGGACGATAGAGATCGCGCGGGCCGAACATAAAGAACTGCTTGCGATAACCGGGATCGCCGGCAACATCAAACTCGGCCAGATCCAGCGCGGGCAGCTTCAGATCCAGCAATGTCGTTTGCCCGTCTTTACGCGCCAGCAGCAGCGCCGCGTCTTTGTCGGTTTGCAGCGTGGCGTGACCTTTGGCGTCGCTGGTCGCCTGTGCCAGCGTCTGGCCTTTGTCGTTTAACAGCGTCAGTTCCACTGCCGACTGGGCGGCGCCGTTTTCCAGGCTTTGGGTGAACACGTCAAGCTGGCCGTGGTAGCGGTGCAGCGATACGCCGACGTCGCTCAGGGTAAACAACGTTGCGGCGTTACTGTAGCTGTATTGCCCCGCAGGATTCATCACCGCAATGTAGACGCCAGACTGCTGTAGCGGCGCGATATCTTTCAGCGGCAGCAGCAGTTTTTCCCGGGTATTACGCGCCGGATTAAGGTCAAATCGCCCGGTGTAGACCAGATCGGCCATCTTCAGCAGCTCGTCTGACTCCCAGTTGCTGAGCGAGCTGCGGTACTCCCACTGGCTGACGAACGCGGCCAGCGATTCCGGCTTCACGCGGAAGAAGTTCACGTCAACGTGCGGCACGTTGAGCACCATCACCGGCAGCCCTTCCACCACCTTGCCCGGCAGCAGCGATCCGCGGCTGGCAAAGCCAACGCTCGGCGCAATATCGCGGGTGGTCAGCGTTTTTTCGACGCTGGTACCAAAAGTCGACTTATTCAGCGCCGCCAACCCAGGGTCGACGGTCACAATCAGATCGCGTTTCGGTTCCAGATGGCGCAGCCGCAGCTCTTTGAGGTTGGGCACCAGTTCCCACGCGCCGTCAACCTTACCGTTCTTTTTGTCCACCAGGTGGACCGTTTTGCTGAAATCCTGATCGGGGTTAAGCGGTACGGAGAAAGTGAGCACCAGCGTTGCGGCGCCGTCGAGCTGCACTTCTGAGGCATCCAGCAGGGTGAGCGTTTTGCCCTGGCTCTGCTGGGCGAGTTTTTCAAGCTGGGCGGCATCGGGTTTTGCCGGTGCGGTAGCGGCTGGTGTCGAGGGGGCGGCGGGTTTGTCGTCATTTTTATCGTCGCAACCTGCCATCGTGAACGTCATTGCCAGCGCGAGTGCCAGCGTAGCCAAACGAAAGGGTTTCATCCTGTAACCTCTGACTGGTGAAGTCTGTTTGAGTCGTCAACACAGTATTATGCCCCAGGTAGACGTTTACCAGTACTGGAGGATGACATTCGTAACCAGACTTCCACGGTGTTACGGCGATCACAACTCATAACGTAACATGTAACGTTATGCGTACTTTGTTTTTAAAACAATAGGATAGCTGGATTCCCCCGCCCTTCTGCTGCTACCTTTTGCCGGTCATCAGGTCTCATCTACGCGGTTCAACGTTGGAGAAAATAATGAAAAGAGCCGTTAATGCCCTACAAAATTTTGGTAAATCCCTCTACGGCCCGGTCCTGATTCTGCCGATTGTCGGGCTGTTTATCGCCTTCGGCAACGTGCTGGGCAACGGCAGTCTTGCAGAGTATATCCCTTTTCTGGGCTACTCTGCGGTCCAGCATTTAGGGCAGCTGATTGCCAAATCTGCCGTTTCGCTGCTGGTGAACCTGGCGATGATCTTTGCCGTCGGTATTCCCATCGGCCTCGCCGCTCGCGATAAGGGCTACGCCGCACTGCTGGGGCTGGTGACGTTTATTGTGTTTATCAACGCCATGAACTTCACGCTGCAATGGCAGGGCGAGCTGGCCCCAGCCGACCAGATGCGCACCGCCGGGCAAAGCATGGTGCTGGGCGTGCAGGTGCTGGAGATGGGCGTTTTCGCCGGGATCCTCACCGGTGCGCTCACCGGCTATCTCTACAACCGTTACTCCGGCGTGCAGTTCTCCGGGGCGATGGCGATTTACTCCGGCCACTGTTTTGTCACCATCATCATTCTGCCGGTCGCGATTTTACTTGGCGTGGTGATGAGCGAACTCTGGCCGTGGGCGCAGCACGGTATCAGTGCGCTGGCGCTGGCGATTAAAGGCTCCGGCCCGTTCGGGGTGGCGATTTACGGTTTCCTCGAACGTATTCTGGTGCCAACCGGCCTGCACCACCTGGTCTATACCCCATTTTTGTATACCGAACTGGGCGGTTCGCACGAGGTCTGCGGCAACCTGTACCAGGGCGCGCGCAATATCTACTTCGCCGAAATGGCCTGCCCTGACGTCAAACAGTTGAGCAGTACCGTGGTGTGGGACGCACGCGGCATCAGCAAAATGTTCGGCTTACCTGCCGCCGCGCTGGCGATGTACGTCACCGCAAAACCGGAACGCAAAGCCGCGGCGAAAGCCATTCTGATCCCAGCAGCGCTGACATCAATGCTGGTCGGCGTGACCGAGCCAATTGAGTTTTCCTTCCTGTTCGTTGCGCCGCTGCTGTTCGTGGTGCACGCCGTACTGACCGGCATCGGCATGATGCTGTTCTCGCTGTTCGGCGTCCACGCCATCGGCGCCAACGGCATTATCGATTTTATTCTCTACAACCTGCCGCTGGGGACGGAGAAGTCCAACTGGCCGATGTACATCGTGGTCGGGCTGATTATGTTCGCGCTCTACTTCGTCATCTTCCGCTTCCTGATCCTGCGCTTCAACATGAAAACGCCGGGCCGCGAAGAGGATGACCAGCAGACGAAGCTTTACAGCAAGCAGGAGTATCAGGCGAAGGGCAATAACGATGGGCTGGGCACCAGCATCATCGAGGGGTTAGGCGGGCGCGACAACATTGAGGTGGTGGATAACTGCTACACCCGGCTGCGCGTCACCGTGAAAGACATCGCACGGATTAACGAGCCGCAGCTCAAGGCGACCGGTGCGAAAGGCATTATTAAACAAGGTAATAACGTTCAGGTGGTCTACGGGCTGCACGTCAAAAAAATGCGAGAAGCCGTTGAGACGTTTCTCTGAAGGAGGCTATAACATGTTGAAATCCCCATTTATTCTGGCTATCGCCGGCGGTGGCAGCACCTATACGCCGGGCATTGTCAAAAGCCTGATGGTGCGCCTGAGCGACTTCCCGCTGGCGGAAATTCGCCTCTACGATATCGATGAAGCGCGGCAAAACACCATCGCCCCGGTGGTGGAAAAGGTGATTCGCGACCATAGCCAGAACATCAAATTTACCGTGACCACCTGCCCGGAAACGGCGTTTAGCGGCGCGCACTTCGTCTTTGCCCAGATGCGCGTCGGGCAGTACAAAATGCGCGAGCAGGATGAAAAAATTCCGCTACGCCACGGCGTGGTCGGCCAGGAGACCTGCGGCCCTGGAGGGCTGGCCTACGGCCTGCGCACCATTCTGCCGATGGTCGAGCTGATTGACCTTGTTGAGCGCTATGCCGATCCGAAAGCGTGGATCGTCAACTATTCCAACCCGGCGGCGATTGTGGCCGAAGGCATTCGCCGACTGCGTCCGCAGGCGCGAGTGCTGAATATCTGCGATATGCCGGTGGCGGCGATGCGCAATATGGGGGCGATTCTCGGCGTCGACCGCCACAAGCTCGACGTCGACTACTTTGGCCTCAACCACTTTGGCTGGTTTACCCAGGTTCGGGTCGATGGCGAAGACAAACTGCCTGAGTTACGTCGCCACGTGGCGAAATTCGGCCTGCTGACCGAAGACGCCGCGCAAACCGATCCACAGCATGCCGATCCGTCCTGGGTGAAAACCTGGCGTAATATCAAACCAATTATGGACTGCTTCCCGGAATATCTGCCGAACCCGTATCTGCAGTATTACCTGATGCCCAACCAAATCGTCGAGCATCAGAACCCGGACTACACGCGCGCCAACGAAGTGATGGACGGGCGAGAGAAAAAGCTGTTTGCGGCGGCGGTGAAGTATCAGCAAACCGGTATTCTGCCGGACGCTTTCCACGTTGGCGTGCACGGGGAATTTATCGTCGAAGTGGCCCGGTCTCTGGCCTTTGATTTACGCCAGCGCCATTTAGTGATCGTTGAAAATCAGGGCGCCATCGCCAATCTGCCGGACGATGCCATGGTAGAAGTCCCGGCCTACATCACCGCCAATGGCCCGGAGCCGGTGCGGATGGGCAATGTGCCGCTGTTCCACCAGACGCTGTTAATGCAGCAGCTGGCCTCAGAGCAGCTGTTGGTTGAAGCCACGCTTGAGGGCAGCTATGAAAAAGCGTTACAGGCCTTTACCCTCAACCGTACCGTGCCAACAATGGAACACGCGCGCGCTATTCTTGACGAGATGATTATCGCCAACCGGGATTACTGGCCGCAGCTGCAACATGCCTGGCAAAATGGTGAAGCCACGCGCTAATAAACCGCGGGTCGCTTGTCGGTGTGAGCAAAAACACCGACAATCTCTCTATGATTCATCAATGGAGGGTACCATGACCACTTCGTATTTTGTTGCCGCCGACTGGCTGGCTGAGCACGTTGATGACCCGGAAGTTCAGATTATCGACGCCCGCATGGCGCCGCCGGGACAAGAACATCGCGATCTGCGCGCGGAATACCGCGCCGGGCATCTGCCGGGCGCGGTCTTTTTTGATATTGAGGTCCTCTCCGACCACACCTCGCCGCTGCCGCATATGATGCCGCGCCCGGAGGCTTTCGCCGTCGCCATGCGCGAACTGGGCGTCAGCCGCGATAAACATCTGGTCATCTATGACGAAGGCAACCTGTTCTCCGCGCCGCGCGCGTGGTGGATGCTGCGTACCTTTGGCGCAGAGCGGGTCTCTATTCTGGCCGGGGGGCTGGCCGGCTGGCAGCGCGACGATCTGCTGCTCGAGCAGGGAGACGTACAAAGCGCTGAGGGCGAGTTTGAGTCTACATTCCATGCCGAAGCAGTCAAACGACTGACCGACGTGCTGTTGGCCAGCCATGAAGGCTCCGCGCAAATCGTCGACGCCCGTCCGGCGCCGCGCTTCAATGCCCAGGTTGATGAACCGCGTCCTGGACTGCGTCGTGGGCACATTCCCGGCGCGCGCAACGTGCCCTGGGGCGATCTGGTGGTGGACGGTGAGCTAAAAACCACTGACCAGCTCGAAGCTATCTTTGCTCGTCAGGGTGTCGACTTACATCAGCCGATTATCGTGAGCTGCGGTTCCGGCGTGACGGCGGCGGTGGTCGCACTGGCGCTGGCCACGCTTGAGGCCGACGACGTAACCCTGTACGACGGGTCCTGGAGTGAATGGGGTGCCCGCGCCGACCTGCCGATAGAGCCTGTGCAGTAATGGATAATCGCCTGGCAACGCTGCTGACGCGCGGAGCGTCCTTAACCCGCGCGGAGTATCGGGTGCTGGCGCATTTGACGGAGCATCCGCTGCTGGTAGGCAAGATCACCGTCCGTCAACTGGCGCAGGCGACATTTGTCTCCACGGCAACCATTATGCGGCTGTGTCAAAAGCTGGGCTTTAGCGGCTACAGCGAGTTTATCTGGCACTGTAAAAGCCTGCTGGCGGAAACGCCGCATATCGCGGCGCAACGCACAGAGTCCTGCGCGGAATTTCCCGAATTGTTCAACCGCTTTATCGCCAACTACCAGCAGTCTTTTCAGTGGGCAACGGCGGACAAGCGGCAGCAGTTTACCCGCCTGCTGCGCGAGCAGGAAAGCTTCTTTCTCTATGGCGCAGGGTTTTCTTATCTCTTTGCCGAGTATCTGACGAAAAAGCTTCAGGTGCTCGGCAAAACGGCCTTTATTTCCGGCCCGGGCGATAGCCGTAACATCTTTCTCAGCAACGCCGCGCGCTACCAGGTGTTTATCGCCGTATCGCGCAGCGGCGAAACCGAGCAGGTGCTGGATAAGGCGCGCATCGCCCGCAACGTGGGCATGACGGTTGTCGCCTTCACCCGCGCCTCCGCCAATACGCTGGCGGGACTGGCGGATCTGCATTTTGCGCTGTATGACGAAGCCGCGCATTTTGCCGCCGAAGCGGCGGATATCACGTCATTTGAGTCCAATCTGGTGCTGTTGATGGATTTATTGCTGCTGGAGGCGACGGGGTAATCAGGGGGGTTCAGGCACAAAAAAACCGCCTGTAACAGCGGTTTCTTTGTGCTGGTCCGGTTCGCGGCCTTTCCAGCAGGCTACATTGCTAAAGCAATGCAAGCGTATCTCAGCAGGCAAATATTCTCTTTTGCCGGAACTAAAGTCAAGTTAATAACCAAAGAAACTATTTCATTTTTACCGTTTTATCGTAAGCGGCCCTTTCCGCCGTCTCGCAAACGGGCGCTGGCTTCGGGAAAGGATGTCCCATGGCCGTACTGCAAGCGTGTCTCAGCACTTGCTATCGCAACATTATCGCCAGCGGTGCTGCTGTGATGCGGTCTTCGCATGGACCGCGCAATGAACAGACGATACTTCTGTATCGTGCTGATTGTTTCTGCCGCCTTGTTTCTTCGCACCAACAGCGAACGGAGTCACTCCGTCAGCGCCGTTAGCGCGATGAGCATCGCGCAGGGCAAGTAAGCCAGGATGCCGCCCTTCGGGGCGGCTTTCCTCGGGTCAGATAATCCGGTTCTGCTTAAAATCGCGCAGGAAGCTGCCCCAGCGCTTTTCGTAGAACGGCGTAATATGCGCCAGCATAAAGTGGCTGATGCCCGGCTCGCCTTCCACCACCTGGCAGATATCAATCGGTTCGTCGCCCGGCAGGGTGTCGGTCGCGACGCTGCCAGCGGCGTGGATAATCTCTTCGATATCCCCTTCCGCTTCAATCCCGATCAGCAGGTTTGGCTGTTCATCAGCGTGTTCTTTGATGGAGCACAGAAATGCGCGTTTGACCGTTTTCAGGGTTTTAAACAGCGTGGTGAGCGACTCCACCATCTGTGCCGGTGGCTCTGCCACTTCAGAGAGCAGCAGCGCGCTACCGCCTTCCAGCACCGTCTGGGTGCTCAGCGGATTGCCCTCCTCGCCAATCAGGTGGCTGATTTCACGCGGGGTAAACTCTTTACCGGTCGGCAGTTTGGCGTTGAGGAACAGCGTCTCGCCGAGGGTCATTTCAAACAGCGAACGTACCGGCATGACGACAAACGCCTGCTCGGTGGTCACCGCCTGCTTCAGCGCTTCCAGCGAGGTGAAGAACGGGATAACGGAGGTGCCGTCATCTTTTTCCCAGTGCTGAAGTTCCAGCGCGCTGTCGTCGACAACCTGTTGATCATCGGCAGCCGCGCCGGGAACCCAGACGGTGGACTCCAGCAGGGTGCGGAAAAAGGCCGGGCGATGAGCAGGTTCCGTCGCCGCTTGTTCCAGCAGCGTTTCGAGTTCGTTTTTGGTTTCGGACATAAGGCCACAAATTCAATGGTTACTGTAGGGCGGGCAAGCGAAGCGCCCCCGCCAGTATTTTGCCGGATGGCGCTACGCTTATCCGGCCTACGCGGTCAACAGATTCGCAATTGTCCGCACGCCCAGCCCGGTCGCGCCAGCCGACCACTGCTCAACGGCAGCTTTGCGGTAGGTCGCTGAGCAGTCGATGTGCAGCCAACCTTCGTGATAGTTTTCCACGAAGTGAGACAGGAAGCCCGCCGCCGTGCTCGCACCCGCCGGGTAGGCCGCGCTGCCGGTGTTGTTCAGTTCAGCAAAGTTAGATGGCAGCTGGTTGCGGTGGAACTCGGCCAGCGGCAGACGCCAGAAGGCTTCGTTTTCAGCCTGCGCGCTCGCCAGCAGACGGTTCGCTAGCTTGTCGTCAAAGCTGAACAGCGCGTGGTAATCATTACCCAGCGCGGTTTTTGCCGCCCCGGTCAGGGTTGCCGCATCAATGATAAGCTCAGGTTTCTGCGCGCTGGCGTCAATCAGGCCATCGGCCAGCACCAGGCGACCTTCCGCATCGGTGTTCATCACTTCCACATTTTTACCGTTACGGTAGTGGATGATATCGCCCAGCTTGAAGGCGTTGCCGCTGATCAGGTTGTCCGCGCAGCACAGGTACAGTTTTACACGCTTGTTCAGACCACGGGTGATCGCCAGCGCCAGCGCGCCGGTCACGGTCGCCGCGCCGCCCATATCGGATTTCATGGAGTCCATGAATGCGCTCTGTTTGATGCTGTAGCCGCCGGAATCGAAGGTAATGCCTTTACCCACCAGGCAGGCGTAAACCGGCGCGTCTTTATCGCCCGTTGGGTTGTAGTCCAGCGCCAGCAATACCGGCGGACGTTCAGAACCACGGCCTACGGTGTGCAGGCCAGCGTAACCCTGCTCGCGCAGATCTTCACCTTTGGTAATACGATATGAAACGTTATCGCAGGCCACACCGCACAGCAGATCTACCGCACGCTGCGCCAGCTGCTCCGGGCCTAACTCTTCCGCCGGGGCGTTGATGGTGTCACGCACCCAGTCAATGTAGGTAAGACGGTTATCCAGCTCCTGGCGCTGAGCGTCGTCCAGCTCCGGCCACTCGACCTGGCGAGTGCCTTTCGGCCCTTTGTAGCCCGCCCAGAAAGCCCATGCGAGGTCAACGTTCCAGCCTTCGCCGCTCAGCGCAACATGCTTGATGCCCATGCCGTCGATTTTGCGCGCCGCGCGCTGGATAAGACCCGCGTCGTCGCGGCCGGTCAGGTGCAGGGTAATCCCTTCATCATTAATGCTATAGGCCGCTTTGTCACCCCAGCGCGCATCGGCTGGCTGGGTAGACAGGGTAATTTTCATCGCTTCTGTCATTTTATTTATCCTTATTAGCAAACGGGCCGCCGAAGGGCAGCCCGTTAGGTGACTTATTCTGCTTCATCCAACCAGACTAGCAGAATTGCCTCAAGAATTTTTTCATTTGATGCCTGAGGATCGTCATCAAAGTCTTCGAGGTCGCAAATCCACTGGTGCATGTCGGTAAAACGTACCGTTTTCGGATCGGTATCCGGGAAGGTATCGTAAAGCGCTTCGCCGATTTCGCGGCTGTCGGTCCACTTCAGTCCCATACTATCCTCTTAGTGCTCGCGCGCGTGGTTAATTGTGTAACGCGGAATTTCGACCACCAGGTCTTCATCCGTAACGCGGGCCTGGCAGCTCAGGCGGCTATCCGGTTCCAGCCCCCAGGCTTTATCCAGCATATCGTCTTCGTCTTCGGTGCTTTCCGGCAGCGAGTCGAAACCTTCACGTACGATGCAGTGACAGGTGGTGCAGGCACAGGATTTTTCACAGGCGTGTTCAATCTCGATACCGCTACGCAGTGCAGCATCCAGAATGGTTTCACCGGTCTCAGCTTCCACAACGACGCCATCCGGGCACAGGTCCTGATGGGGCAGAAAAACAATCTTTGGCATATTAAACCTCGTCCACGGATTGGCCTTTCAGCGCGACACGGACGGATTGGTCCATACGGCGAGCGGCGAATTCCTGGGTTTGTTTGTCAACGTTTTTAATGGCTTGTTCGATGGCATCAGTGTCGTTGCCTTCAGCTACCGCGCTTAACGCCGCAGCGGCCTCGTCAATTTCCTGACGCTCTGCGGCACTTAACAGCGCGGCATCGGCGGCAAGGGCGCTGTGCAGGCTTTCCAGCACGCGCGCCGCTTCCACTTTCTGCTCTGCCAGCATACGTGCTTTCACGTCCTGCTCGGCATAGCTCATGGAATCCTGAATCATGGTGGCGATTTCGCCGTCGGTCAGTCCGTAGGACGGCTTAACCTGAATAGAGGACTCAACGCCGGTGGATTTCTCCATGGCGGTGACGCTCAGCAGGCCGTCGGCATCCACCTGGAAGGTCACGCGAATGTGCGCCCCGCCGGCCGGTAACGCCGGGATCCCGCGCAGCGCAAAGCGCGCCAGCGAACGGCAATCCTGCACCAGCTCGCGCTCGCCCTGCATCACGTGGATGGACATCGCGGTCTGGCCGTCTTTGAAGGTGGTGAACTCCTGCGCGCGAGCCACCGGAATAGTGGTGTTACGCGGGATAACCTTCTCTACCAGTCCGCCCATGGTTTCGAGGCCGAGGGAGAGCGGAATCACATCGAGCAGCAGCATTTCGCTGTCCGGCTTGTTGCCGACCAGAATATCAGCCTGTACGGCGGCACCAATGGCGACCACTTTATCCGGGTCGATTGAGGTCAGCGGCGTGCGGCCAAAGAATTCGCCCACGCGCTCGCGCACCAGCGGCACGCGGGTCGAACCGCCCACCATCACCACTTCCAGCACTTCTTCAGCTTCCACGCCCGCATCTTTCAGCGCGCGACGGCAGGCCAGCAGCGTGCGCTTCACCAGCGCGGAGATAAGATCGTTAAACTGTTCGCGGGTCACCTCGCCTTTCCAGCCCGCCACCTCAACGGTGACGCTGTCGGCATCGCTCAGGGCGATTTTGGCGGCGATGGCGGCATCAAGCAGCTCGCGCTGTACGCGGTTGTCGCTGCGATCGGCAATGCCCGCTTGTTCGCGGATGTAATCGGCCAGCAGGTGGTCGAAGTCGTCGCCGCCCAGCGCGGAATCCCCCCCGGTGGCCAGCACTTCAAACACGCCGCGGCTAAGGCGCAGAATCGAGATATCGAAGGTACCGCCGCCCAGATCGTAGACGGCAATCACCCCTTCCTGACCGGAATCGAGGCCATAGGCAATCGCCGCGGCGGTCGGTTCGTTCAGCAGACGCAGCACGTGTAGGCCAGCCAGACGCGCGGCATCTTTGGTGCCCTGACGCTGTGCATCGTCAAAGTAAGCGGGAACGGTAATCACCACGCCATCAAGCTCGCCATCAAGCGTTTCGGTGGCGCGCGCCGCCAGCGCTTTGAGAATATCAGCCGAGACGCGGATCGGGTTGAGTACACCGGCGTTGGTCACCAGCATCGGCAGGCCGTTTTCACTGGACTGGAACTGGTAAGGCAGGTGCGGGTAACGCGTCTGGATATCCGCCAGCGAGCGGCCCATCATGCGTTTTACGGAGCTAATCGTGTTGGCTGGGTCCAGCGCGGCGTTGGTGCGCGCATCGTAGCCGACCACGTGGCCCTGCTCCTGATAGTGCACAACAGAAGGCAGCAGGTGACGCCCCTGATTGTCGGCCAGCGTTTCCGCCTGACCGCTACGCACGGTAGCCACCAGGGAATTGGTGGTGCCTAAGTCAATGCCCACCGCCAGACGACGCTGGTGCGGTGCGGCGCTCAGACCCGGCTCACTAATTTGTAATAAGGCCATGTTAAGCTTCCAGAATCAAAAATCGAGCAGCTTTTCTTCGAGTAATTCAGCGCTGCTTTGGAGTTTATCGAGAAAACGCAGTTTACGTACGGTATCCGCCGCCGCGTCCCACGTTTGCGAATCGAGTTCCGCCACCATCTGCTGCTGACGCTGGCTGTACATCGCTTTGATGCGCTTAAGCAGCGCTTCCAGACGGTCAGCGTCTTTCGCCTGTTCAATCTCGTCCAGCTCTTCACGCAGTTCCAGCTGTTCCATCAGGAATGCGGTATCGCGTACGGTATGCTGTTCGGAGGCCAGATCGAAGCCGTGCAGAGAGAGCAGATATTCGGCGCGCGTCAGCGGGTGACGCAGCGTTTGCCATGCCTGGTTGATATTCGCGGAGCGCTGGACAGCCGCGAGCTGTTCAGCTTCGCTGGCGCTGGCAAAACGGTCGGGGTGATTCTGACGCTGCAGGTCCTGGAAGCGTGCCGCGAGGGCCTGAGTGTCTACGTGATAACCGGCTGGCAATCCAAAGAGAGTGAAGTAATCCATGACGTTCTCAGGGTTAACTATTTAAAACAAACCCCACGCACAGCAGTGGTGCTATGGTGGGGTTGGCAGGACTCAAAATCAGACGTTAAAGCTTTCGCCGCAACCGCACTCGTCTTTCACGTTCGGGTTAGTAAATTTAAACCCTTCGTTGAGACCTTCTTTGACGAAGTCGAGCTGCGTGCCATCAAGAAATTGCAGGCTCTTACCGTCGATGACCACCTTCACGCCCTTGTCTTCGAAAACGGTATCTTCTGCCGCCGGCTCGTCAACAAATTCCAGTACATAGGCCATACCTGAACAGCCGGACGTTCTGACGCCCAGACGCAGACCAAACCCTTTACCGCGGTTTGCCAGGAAGGTATTCACTCGCGCTGCTGCACTGTCGCTTAAGGTAATCGACATAAAAACCTCAACTCTTCTTAATTATTTTGCTTCACGTTTGCTTTTGTAATCCGCAATTGCGGCTTTAATCGCGTCTTCTGCCAGGATAGAGCAGTGAATTTTCACCGGTGGCAGTTCAAGTTCGTCGGCGATATCGGTATTTTTAATCGCCTGTGCTTCGTCCAGGGATTTCCCTTTTACCCACTCGGTGACGAGGGAGCTGGAAGCAATGGCGGAACCGCAGCCGTAGGTCTTGAAACGCGCGTCTTCAATGATACCTTCATTGTTGACTTTAATCTGCAACTTCATCACGTCGCCACAGGCCGGCGCGCCGACCATACCGCTGCCGACGCTCTCGTCGCTATTGTCGAAGGAACCTACGTTACGTGGGTTCTCGTAATGATCGATTACTTTTTCGCTGTAAGCCATGATGTATTCTCCTTATCGATGCCCTAAATAATTCGAGTTGCAGGAAGGCGGCAAGGGAGCGAATCCCCAGGAACGTACACAAGTACGTGACTGGGGTGAGCGAGCGCGGCCAACGCATCTGCAACTTGAAGTATGACGGGCATACCGATTAATGATGTGACCATTCAATACTGTTCAGATCCACGCCCTGCTTGAACATTTCCCACAGTGGAGAAAGATCGCGCAGACGGCCAATGGCGTTACGAACCAGATTGATGGTGTAGTCAATCTCTTCTTCGGTAGTGAAACGACCTAAAGAGAAACGAATGGAGCTATGCGCCAGCTCATCGGTCATGCCCAGCGCGCGCAGCACGTAGGATGGCTCGAGGCTTGCGGAAGTACATGCGGAACCGGAGGAAACCGCCAGGTCTTTCAGCGCCATAATCAGGGATTCGCCTTCAACGTAGTTAAAGCTCACGTTGAGGATGTTCGGAGCGCCCTGCTCAAGGTCACCGTTCAGGTAGACCTCTTCCATATCTTTCACGCCGTTCCACAGACGGTTACGCAGACCGCGCAGACGGGCCATTTCGGTCTCCATCTCTTCTTTCGCGATACGGTAAGCTTCGCCCATGCCGACGATCTGGTGAACAGGCAGGGTACCGGAACGCATGCCGCGCTCGTGACCGCCGCCGTGCATCTGCGCTTCGATACGGATACGCGGTTTACGACGCACGTACAGCGCGCCGATACCTTTCGGGCCGTAGATTTTGTGGCCGGAGAAGGACATCAGGTCAACTTTCAGCTGGCTCAGGTCGATAGGCAGTTTGCCCACGCTCTGGGTGGCGTCAACGTGATAGATGATGCCGCGCGCACGGCACATTTCGCCGATAGTCGCGATATCCTGCACCACGCCGATTTCGTTGTTCACGTGCATGATGGAGACGAGGATGGTGTCGTCACGCATCGCCGCTTCGAGCTCTTTGAGATCGATAATGCCGTTGCGCTGCGGGGCGAGGTAGGTGACTTCGAACCCTTCGCGCTCCAGCTGACGACAGGTGTCCAGCACGGCTTTGTGCTCGGTTTTGCTGGTGATGATGTGCTTGCCTTTTTTCTGATAAAAGTTGGCTGCACCTTTAATCGCCAGGTTATCGGATTCAGTCGCACCGGAAGTAAATACGATTTCACGCGGGTCAGCACCCACGAGGTCGGCAATCTGGTTACGGGCGATATCTACCGCCTCTTCAGCCTGCCAGCCAAAACGGTGTGAACGAGAGGCCGGGTTACCAAAGGTCCCGTCCAGGGTCAGAAACTGCATCATTTTCTCGGCAACACGCGGGTCCACCGGCGTGGTTGCGGAGTAGTCGAGATAAATCGGTAATTTCATTGCTCTTTAACTCCGTACATCACTCAATGCAAGGAGTCAGGCAACCGGCTGGATGTACGACCGCTTGACGGGAGATTTTCCCGGCCTGACTCTGAAATCTCATTGTTATCTATAACTCGCTCTGCGCATCACGCAGCAGAGCGGTTGGATTATGCGCGTAACTTAACGTCGATTGCGTCTTGTACGCGAGTCGTGCGGGAGGTGTCGTGCGAGTGCTGACGGCCAGACACGTCCAGAACTTCCTGGTTGTTCACCAGTTCACCGAGGGTGATGTTGTTCAGGAAACCGGTCAGGCGGTCGCTCAAATCGCGCCACAGAGCGTGGGTCAAACATTTATCGCCGCCCTGGCAGCCACCTTTCCCCTGGCAGCGGGTCGCGTCAACGGACTCGTCCACTGCGCTAATCACTTCGCCTACGGCGATATGGTTTGCTTCTTTACCCAGCAGATAACCGCCGCCTGGACCACGTACGCTGGACACTAAGCCATTTTTACGCAGACGGGAGAACAACTGCTCCAGATAGGAGAGTGAAATTCCCTGACGTTCAGAAATATCAGCCAACGGCACCGGGCCCGCTTCGGAGTTGAGTGCAACGTCCAGCATCGCGGTCACGGCGTAACGCCCTTTAGATGTCAGTCTCATGTCTTACTTAACCTCAAACTCGCCCCTGCCCGGGGTTTTTAATAATAGTGTGGGTATTGCATAGCAGGAGCAAGTCTGACATTCCCGACTAAATCAGTCAACTATTTACTTGAGTGATTTAGTCAGGTATTTGACGTTCTGTGCGGTATTGATCTGCCGGATGGCGCTTCGCTTATCCGGCCTACTGGCCGCTCGAGTTGTAGGCCGGATAAGCGAAGCGCCATCCGGCATTTACGCGATTACTTGCCTTTGTTCTGCTGCTCAATAGACGCCAGAATCCCGCGCAGGATGTTCAGCTCCTGGCTTTCCGGACGCGCGCGGGTGAACAGACGACGCAGCTTGTTCATCACCTGCCCCGGATGGTTTTCACGAATGAAGCCCGTAGAGAGCAGCGTCTGCTCCAGGTGACCGTAGAAACGTTCGAGATCGTCCACCAGCGGGTAAGGTGTTTCTTCGTGTTCCACCTTCGGTTCAGCGCTTTCCTGCGCCGCCAGCCAGGCCATACGCACTTCATAAGAAATGACCTGTACCGCCATCGCCAGGTTTAGCGAGCTGTATTCCGGGTTAGCGGCAATCGCCACGTGGTAGTGGCATTTCTGCAGTTCTTCGTTAGTCAGGCCCACGCGTTCACGGCCAAACACCAGCGCGACCGGCGCGTGTTCAGCTTCAGAGACGCTTTTCAGGCCGCATTCACGCGGGTCGAGCATCGGCCACGGCAGAGTGCGGGAACGCGCGCTGGTGCCGACCACCAGGCTGCAACCGGCCAGCGCTTCGTCAAGGGTATCGACGATCTGCGCGCTGCCAATCACATCGCTGGCGCCTGCCGCCAGGGCGATGGCCTGGGAGTCCGGTTTCACCAGCGGATTAACCAGCCACAGGTTAGTTAAGCCCATGGTTTTCATAGCGCGGGCAACGGAGCCCATGTTGCCAGTATGGGAGGTTTCGACCAGCACGATTCGGATATTTTGCAGCATTGTCATTCTTCGTCTAAAGATTATTCGGCCATATTACCATAAAGCTGAGACAGAATCCGAATTCGCTGCTATGATATGCGCCGTTTTCCCCGTTCTTTAACATCCAGTGAGAGTAACCTGATGCATCCGATGCTGAACATCGCCGTGCGCGCAGCGCGCAAGGCGGGTAACCTGATTGCCAAAAACTACGAAACGCCAGAAGCTGTTGAAGCGAGCCAGAAAGGCAGCAACGATTTCGTGACCAACGTTGATAAAGCTGCCGAAGCGGTGATTATCGACACCATTCGCAAATCTTACCCGCAACACACCATCATCACCGAAGAAAGCGGTGAACATGTTGGCGAAGATCTGGATGTACAATGGGTTATCGATCCGCTGGATGGCACCACCAACTTCATCAAACGTCTGCCACACTTCTCTGTTTCTATTGCCGTACGCATTAAAGGCCGTACCGAAGTGGCCGTCGTTTACGATCCGATGCGTAACGAACTGTTCACCGCCACTCGCGGCCAGGGCGCACAGCTCAACGGTTATCGTCTGCGCGGCAGCTCTGCCCGCGATCTGGATGGCACCATTATCGCCACCGGTTTCCCGTTCAAAGCCAAGCAGCACGCGACCGCTTACATGAACATCCTCGGCAATATGTTTACCGAATGCGCGGACTTCCGCCGTTCCGGTTCCGCTGCGCTGGATCTGGCCTACCTGGCCGCTGCGCGCGTTGACGGTTACTTCGAAATCGGCCTGAAGCCGTGGGACTTTGCAGCGGGCGAGCTGATCGCACGTGAAGCGGGCGCGCTGGTTTGCGATTTCGTTGGCGGTCATAACTACATGATGACCGGTAACATCGTTGCGGGTAACCCACGCGTGGTCAAAGCCATGCTGGCAAACATGCGCGACGAACTGAGCGAAGCGCTGAAGCGCTAAGTTTATACAGCAAGTCATTAAGAAGCCCTTTCGCGGGCTTCTTTTTTATCTCCCTTCCCCAGAATTATCTCTATTCCCGTTGCCGCCAACTCCATCGTCTATACTTAGCCTTTTGTTAGCCAAAAGGAGAACGAGCATGACAATTCACAAGCACGGCTCAGCGCACTGGTCAGGTGATATCAAACGCGGAAAAGGAACGGTCTCTACCGAAAGTGGCGTTCTTAACCAGCAGCCTTATGGCTTTAATACCCGTTTTGAAGGTGTAAAAGGAACTAACCCGGAAGAGCTGATTGGCGCGGCTCATGCGGCCTGTTTTTCGATGGCGTTATCATTGATGCTCGGCGAAGCAGGTTATACCGCAGATGCCATTGATACCACGGCGGACGTCTCGTTGGATAAAACCGACGGTGGCTTTGCCATTACCAAAATCGCGCTGCAAAGTAAGGTGGCGGTCCCGGGTATCGACGCGCAACAGTTCGATGGCATCATCCACAAAGCCAAAGCCGGTTGCCCGGTATCACAGCTGTTAAAAGCGGAAATCACGCTGGACTATACCTTGAACTAACGCTTAAACCGCTGATTCTGGCGCCTCTGATAAAAGAGGCGCAGATGAGGTATGCCACACAAGAACAGCCCTCAATGCCATGTTTTCGGGCTCAGACCGTTTTATGCCCCCTCGACGTTAACGCTAAAACGGCCTCAGCCCCCTGCCCACCGGCACCGCGCTCAGCCACATCACCGCCGCCGCGGCAATCAGAATAACGCCGCCCGCTAACGCCAGCGTCGTCCAGCCCACCTGCCGCCACAGCACCGGAGTTTTATTGCCGCTCAGCTTCACCGCCAGCGTACGGAAACCGTGAACCAGCAGCGCCAGCGACGAGATGGTGAGTGACGTGCCCGCCGCCATCGCCAGCGCCGAAGCAACGCCCCAGCCAAATACGCCGATCACTTTACTGAACAGCAGTACCATAATCGCGCCGGAACACGGACGCATTCCCATAGAGAGAATAATCATCAGCCTGGCACGCCAGTCGTCTCCCTGTGCCAGCTGTTCAGGATTCGGTAAATGTTGATGGCCACAGCCGCAACCATCATGATGTTCATGATGCGGTGTGAAGGCAGTAAATGTGGGTTTTCGCAGCAACGCGCGCAGCTTTTTCAGCGCCCGCCAGCACAGCAGCAGCCCAAGGACGCCCACCAACGCGTAACTACCCTTCTCCAGCCAGAAGCTGCTGAGATGCAGCTGGCGCGCAGGAAGCTGTAGCACGGTGAGCACGATAATCACCAGCCCAATCGCCACCACGCCCTGTAATAATGAGGAGGCCAGCGTCAGACCAATGCTCGACTTGAGTTTCGACGGATGGGTTGCCAGCCAGGTGGTAATCACCACTTTGCCATGCCCCGGCCCCAGCGCGTGGAGCACGCCGTAGGCAAAGCTGAAGAGTAGCAACGCGCCGCCGGCCTGTGTGGGGTTGTCGGCAACCGCTTTCAGTAGACCGCTCATCTGCTGGTTAACGTCGCGCTGCCAGATAACGCTTTTCAGCATCACCTGCGGCCACGCCTGCCACAGCCACGCCAGCCCTGCGGCGGCGGCCACGAGAAACAGCGCCAGCGGCCAGAGCGAAACCCAGCGGCGCACCGGACGGCGTCGGTTAACGGAAATTACTGACATTGTACGGTCACCTTCTGGGCAAACTGTTTCCCCAATTCCATGTCCTCCTCCGGTGCGTCTTCTTTATCGAGCGACTGGGCGTAGGAGAGCATCTGTTCATTCGGCTGCGGCGTGTGCACGCTAACGTTGCACACGCCTTTAAAATCAGCGGCAAACGCCACGTCGCTGTCTTTTTCGTAGCTCATATCGACATAATAGGTCGGGTCAAAGGTGGAGAACGTATAGGTCTGCCCCGCCAGCGGTTGTGGTGAGGCCAGGGGCAACGTGAAGGTCAATACCGCCTGGTGCCCCTCACGCGCCAGACCGTACTCTTTGGGCAGATTGTCAAACTTCACCTTTATGCCGTTATGCCAGAACTCGGTGAAGTAGTGCTGCCCCAGCACGTTGGCCATCACTTCCGCCGCCAGTTTTTTCCACACCTCATCGCCGGGCTTTGCATTACCCGCGTCGTACAGCAGGTCAGCCGAGGTGAGCTCATCCATCACCCAGCGCATTTTCATGCCGGTCAGCGCGCCATCGCTCACCACCAATTGATTGGTGATGGTGATAAAACTGTGCGGATGTGCCCTGGCGTTTAATGATAAAAACGCAAGAAACACCATAACCGCGCATTGTTTCACTCTCTTCATCCGTTCCTCAGTGAAAAATTCTGTGAGCGTCACCAGCATTCCTTAGCGAAAGCCCCGTGGTTGCCGCTATCTTTTGTCTATCCTTAATCCAGGTTACCCACAGCTGGATATAGCAGATGATGACCGTACTCGACCCCCCATCTGTGCTTTCCAATCCCCAGCGCCGCTGCCAGGCGCTGTTAATGCTGTATCTCCCAGGGCACACCATCACGGCGGAATACATTGGCATGATAAATAATGTCGATGTTTCAACCGCCCGGCAAGATATCGTTGAGGCCGGAGAGGAGATTGAGCGTTACCATCGTCTGGCAATCGCCACTCAGGCGGATGGCAGCTATCGGATTGAAGGCACCACCCTCGACCTGCGCCTGTGCCTGCTGCACTGGCTGCGCCGTGCGCTGCGTCTGTGCCCGCAGTTCGTCGCTAACCATTTTACACCGGCTATCAAAACGCAGCTGAAACAGCTGAAAATTGCCCGCACGCTGTACGATGAAACGAATCTCCAGGCGCTGGTTAACCGCTGCGCCCGCAGCCTGCAGCGTGAGTTTGAGTACCGGGACGGGCAGTTTTTACGCCTGTATCTACAATACTGCCTGCTGCAGCATCATCAGGGTGTCAGCCCCCAGTTCACGCTATTGCAGAGCGCCTGGACCCAGTCGACCGACGAATACCAGATGGCGGCGGATATCGTGCGCCACTGGCAGCGGCGGGTCATGCAAACGCCTAATCCTGGTGAACAGCATTTCCTCGCCCTGCTCTTTATGCTGTTGAAAATACCCAACCCGCACGACGAAGGACGTCAGCAGGATCAGCCGTTACATCTGGCGGTTGCCCATTTGGTTGAGCGTTTCCAGCAGATTGCCGGATGCCGCTTTACCGACGAACGCGGGCTGCATAACCAGCTTTATATCCATCTGGCCCAGGCGCTTAACCGCTGTGTGTTCGCGATTGGGATCGATCATCATCTACCGGAAGAGATCCATCGTCTCTATCCGCGTTTAATCCGCACCACCCGCAGCGCGCTGGCCGATTTTGAAACGCGCTACGCCCTGCGCTTCAGCGACGATGAAGCGGCCCTCATTGCCGTCATTTTTGGCGCGGGATTGATGCAGGAGAGTGAGCTACATGAAAAACAGGTGGTGTTGCTGACCGGCGATAACCCGGCGCTGGAACAGGAGATTGAACAGCAGCTGCGGGAGTTGACCCTGCTGCCGCTCAATGTGAAGTATCTGGCGGCACATATCTTCCAGAAAGAAGGCGCGCCGAAAGACAGTACGCTGGTGATATCGCCTTACGCGATTGTGCTGCCGCTGTTTTCGCCGCCGCTGATCCACGCCGAGCAGTCGCTCAGCGAACATCAGCAGCAGCGTATCTGCCAGATCCTCGAAACCTAGCGGACGACGGCTTTTGGCCGCAGCACCAGCGCAGGCAGGGCCACCAGCGCCATCACCCAGAACAGCCCCTGGTGCAGATGCTGATAGAGGAAGCCTGCAAACATAGTCATTACCGCAATGCTGCCGCCCATTGCCACCGCGGAGTAGACCGCCTGCAGGCGAATCACTTCACTGCCCTGGCGTGCAGCAATGTAGCGCATGGCCGCCAGATGGCAGACCGTGAAGGTGCCGCAGTGGAGAATCTGAATCAAAATCAGCCACGGTAAACTGGTCGTCCAGCCCATCAGCCCCCAGCGAATCACACCGCAGATGGCGGAGAGCAGCAGTAAGTCCCGCGCGCTGAAGCGACGGAACACCTTTTTGCTCAGGGCAAAGGTCAGCACTTCCGCCACCACGCCTAACGACCAAAGATAGCCAATTGCCGACGCCGAGTAGCCTGCGCCTTCCCAGAAAATTGCGCTAAAACCGTAATAGGCCGCGTGCGCGCCCTGCAGCAGGCTCACGCAGGCAAGGAAACGCCAGTTTTGTACCACCAGCCCGCGCCAGGCCGGCCAGCCCACTGATTCCTGATGACGGGACTCACCGAGCGGCATCACCGACGGCTTCAGCAACATGCCCAGCAGCATCGAGGCAACGCCCAGGCTCAGCATCAGCAGAATCACATGATAGTCAAACAAGCTGACCAGTTTGCCGGTCAGCGCCGAGCCAATCACAAAGGCAATCGACCCCCACAGACGCACCCGACCATAGTCCATGGTTATCTGTTTTTGCCAGGTATTGGCCAGCGCGTCGGTCAACGGCACCAGCGGTGAGAAAAAGAGGTTGAACCCAATCATCACCACCATCAGCCATGCTACGTTGCTGCCCGCCCAGAAGGCCAGCGCGAACAGTAGCGTCATCAGCGCCAGAATGCGCAGAACGCTAATCAGTTTCGAAGGGTCGCTCACGCGCGGCGCAATCAGCAGGCTGCCGAGAAAACGGGCCACCAACCCGGCGCCGAGCAGCAGACCGATGGTTTCGGGAGAGAGCCCCGCGCCTTTGAGCCAGACGCTCCAGAAAGGCAGAAAAATACCGTAGCTAAAGAAGTAGGTGAAGTAGCTGAGCGCCAGCCAGCGCGTGGAGTGCAAAACCATGGGTTCCTCCCGTTATGGAGGCGATAGTCTAATGACTCTCCCCATATTCTGGAGAGTACTAACGCAGGTAGTTACCAGAAAATTGTGACGAGCATCACTTTCCTTTTTTGTCACTCCAGAGTTGTCAGCACCAACGGCAGACGCTGAGAAGCACGCCCGCGTTAGACTTCAACCAACGGTCTTTGCGCCAGCGCAATAAAATCCCTTAGGGCGGGTTTTAGCTCGCCCTTTTTCCACGCCATCAGCAGCGCCAGCGTCGGCGCTTCGCCTTTAATTGGCCGAAATACCACCTGCCCGGTATTAAAATTATTCATATAACCGGGTATCAAAGTGGCCCCCAGCCCCATACCAACGAGGTTCATGGTCACCAGAATATTGGTCGCCACCTGCACGATATTCGGCTGGCTGCGCTCTTTCTCAAACCACGCATTCACTACCGATGAAAGTTCGCCGGAATAGTCTGGGTCGGTGGTGATAAAGTTCACGCCGTGTAACTGCTGGGCGGAAATACTCTCCTCGCGGGATAATGGATGGCCTACCGGAAGCACCACCACCAGCGGTTCATGAAACAGCTCAATGAATTCAATATCTTGCCCATGAACAGGATAGCGCATCAGCCCGACGTCCAGTTCACCGCTACGCAGCTTCTCTTCTTGCTGCGTGGTCATCAGGCTCGCCAGCTCGATATGGGTTTCAGGCTGACGCAGACGCAGCATCGGCAGCACCTTTGGCAGCAGATTTACCTCGGCAGAGGGGACAAAGCCAATCGCCAGATGGTCGTTATTCAGCGCCGCTTTTCGCGCGCGCAGCTTGGCCTGTTCCGCATTGTCCAGAATGGCCTGCGCATCCTGCAAGAAACACTCACCGGCTGCCGTGAGGGTCACTTTGCGTTTATCGCGCTCCAGCAACGCTACGCCCACGCACTGCTCCAGATCGCGTATTTGACTACTCAGGGAAGGCTGTGAGGTGTGCAGTTTCTCCGCGGCTCGCGTGAAGTTTAACTCCTGCGCCACCGCGACGAAGTAGCGTAGGTGCCTCAGTTCCATGTCCCTTCTCCTTGTTATCGAAAAAATGTCTCAACTGGTAGAAATTTACTATTTCACAGATTGATAACTAACCAGCAACATCCTTAGGGCACAAAAAAAGAAGGTCAATACATCTTAGCTTTCAGGATTAAAAAATATGACCATACCCTCAAATTTAGACATCTACCGACTGATCGACACGCAAAACGGTCGCGTAACCCCACGTATTTATACCGACCCTGCAATTTACCAACTGGAGCTGGAACGCATCTTCGGACGCTGCTGGCTGTTTCTCGCCCACGAAAGCCAAATCCCCAAACCGGGCGATTTCTTTAACACCTATATGGGCGAAGACGCCGTGGTGGTGGTGCGCCAGAAGGACGGCAGCATCAAAGCGTTTCTCAACCAGTGCCGCCACCGCGCGATGCGCGTGAGTTATGCCGACTGCGGTAACACCCGCGCCTTCACCTGCCCGTATCACGGCTGGTCGTATGGCATTAACGGCGAGCTGATCGACGTGCCGCTGGAGCCGCGCGCCTACCCGCAAGGGCTGTGCAAATCCCACTGGGGGCTGAACGAAGTGCCGTGCGTCGAGAGCTACAAAGGGCTGATTTTCGGTAACTGGGATACCACCGCGCCGAACCTGCGCGATTATCTCGGCGACATCGCCTGGTATCTCGATGGCGTGCTGGATCGCCGTGAGGGCGGCACCGAAATCGTCGGCGGCGTGCAGAAGTGGACCATCGACTGCAACTGGAAATTCCCCGCCGAACAGTTCGCCAGCGACCAGTATCACGCGCTGTTCAGCCACGCCTCTGCCGTACAGGTATTGGGCGCGAAAGACGACGGCAGCGACAAACGCCTCGGCGACGGCCAGACCGCCCGCCCGGTGTGGGAAACCGCCAAAGACGCGCTACAGTTCGGCCAGGACGGACACGGCAGCGGCTTCTTCTTTACCGAGAAACCGGACGCCAACGTCTGGGTCGACGGCGAAGTCTCCAGCTACTATCGCGATACCTATGAAGAGGCCGAGCGGCGTCTGGGCAAAGTACGCGCCCTGCGTCTGGCCGGTCACAACAATATTTTCCCCACCCTTTCCTGGCTCAACGGTACCGCCACGCTGCGCGTCTGGCATCCGCGCGGGCCGGACAAAGTCGAAGTATGGGCGTTCTGCATCGCCGATAAAGCCGCCTCTGATGACGTCAAAGCCGCTTTTGAAAACAGCGCCACCCGCGCCTTCGGCCCGGCGGGGTTCCTTGAGCAGGACGACTCGGAAAACTGGTGTGAGATTCAAAAACTGCTCAAAGGCCACCGGGCACGCAACACCAACCTGTGCCTGGAGATGGGTCTCGGCCAGGAAAAACGTCGTGAGGACGGCATTCCAGGGATCACTAACTACATCTTCTCGGAAACCGCTGCCCGCGGCATGTATCAGCGCTGGGCCGATTTATTAAGCAGCGAAAGCTGGCAGGAAGTGCAGGAAAAAACCGCCGCATACCAGCAGGAGGTGATGAAATGAGCGCGTTAGTCTCCCCTGAGCTGCATCACCGCATCAGCCAGTTCCTGTATGAAGAAGCGCGTCTGCTGGACGACTGGCAGTTCCGCGGCTGGCTGGCGCAGCTGGATGACGACATTCGTTACACCATGCGCACCACCGTCAATGCTCAAACCCGCGACCGCCGCAAAGGCGTACAGCCGCCGACCACCTGGATTTTCAACGACAATAAAGACCAGCTTGAGCGCCGCATCGCGCGGCTGGAAACCGGCATGGCGTGGGCCGAAGAGCCACCTTCCCGCACCCGCCACATGATCAGCAACCTGCAGGTGAGCGAAACCGACCAGCCGGACGAGTTCGCCGTGCGCCTGAACTATCTGCTCTACCGTGCACAAAAAGAGCGTGACGAAACGTTCTACGTCGGCACGCGCATGGATAAGGTCCGTCGTCTGCCGGGCGACGAATGGCGCTTACTGGAGCGTGAGATCGTGCTCGATCAGGCGGTGATCACCTCCCACAACCTGAGTGTACTGTTCTGATGAGCCGCATATTTGCCTGCTCCGCCACGGAGCTGCCGGAGGGGGAAGCCCTCCGGCTGGAAACCTCTCCCGTCATCGCGCTGTTTCACGTTGGCGGTGAGTTTTATGCCATTAACGATCGCTGTAGCCACGGTAACGCCTCGATGTCGGAGGGCTATCTGGAAGACGACGCCACGGTGGAGTGCCCGCTGCACGCCGCCAGCTTCTGCCTGAAAACCGGCAAAGCGTTGTGCCTGCCCGCCACCGCTCCGCTCACCACCTATGCGGTGCATGTGGAAGGCGGCGAGGTGTTTATTGATTTACCCGAGGAGGCCTGATGAGCGATTTACGCGATAACGTGGTCTTTATTACCGGTGGCGGCTCCGGCCTCGGCCTGGCGCTGGTAGAACGCTTTATTGAAGAAGGTGCGAAAGTCGCCACGCTCGAGCTGTCCGCGGCGAAGATTGCCAGCCTGCGCCAGCGCTTTGGTGAACACGTACTGGCGGTGGAAGGCAACGTGACCTGCTATGCCGACTACCAGCGCGCGGTGGATTGTATCCTCACGACCTTCGGCAGGCTGGACTGTTTTATCGGCAACGCGGGTATCTGGGATCACAACGCTTCGCTGGTCAATACGCCCGCCGAGGCGCTGGAAAGCGGCTTCCACGAGCTGTTTAACGTTAACGTGCTGGGCTATCTGCTGGGCGCCAAAGCCTGCGCCCAGGCATTAATCGCCAGCGAAGGCAGCATCATCTTTACCCTGTCTAACGCCGCGTGGTATCCCGGCGGCGGCGGGCCGCTGTATACCGCCAGCAAGCACGCGGCCACCGGGTTGATTCGCCAGCTGGCCTACGAACTCGCCCCCAAAGTACGGGTGAACGGCGTCGGCCCGTGCGGCATGGCGACCGATCTGCGTGGCCCGCAGGCGCTGGGGCAAAACGACACCTCGATTATGCAGTCGCTAACACCGGAGAAAATCGCCGCCATTCTGCCGTTGCAGTTCTTCCCGGAACCGGCTGACTTCACCGGCCCGTACGTGATGCTGGCGTCACGCCGCAACAACCGTACGCTAAGCGGCGTGATGATCAACGCCGACGCCGGGCTGGGGATCCGTGGGATCCGCCACGTGGCCGCCGGTCTGGATCTGTAAGGAGCGAGCATGAGCGAACAGATTATTGCCATTATCGGCGGCGGCCAGGCGGGGGCGATGGCCACCGCCGCGCTGCGACAGCAGGGGTTTAGCGGGCCGCTGCATCTTTTCTCCAACGAAATGCATTTGCCTTACGAGCGCCCACCGCTCTCGAAGGCCATGCTGCTGGACGATAACCCACAGCTTCAGCCAGTTCTGCCCGCCAACTGGTGGCAGGATCACAACGTGCAGTTGCATCTGGGCGTTACGCTACGCGAGATCGATCGCGCTACCCGCACGCTAACGCTCGCCGATGGGCAAACCTACCGCTGGTCACAGCTGCTGCTGGCTACCGGTGCCGCCGCCAGGCCGTTGCCGCTGCTGGATGCGCTGGGCGAGCGCTGCTTTACCCTGCGTCATGCCGGCGATGCCGAGCGTCTCCGGGCAGCGCTACAGCCGGGAAAATCGACCGTCATCGTCGGCGCAGGCACCATCGGCCTGGAGCTGGCGGCCAGCGCCACCCAACGCGGTTGCCGCGTCACGGTAGTCGAGCTGGCGGATACGGTGATGGGCCGCAATGCCCCGGCTCCGGTACGCGATTATCTGCTGGCACGCCATCAGCTAGCCGGCGTGCGGGTGCTGCTCAACAGCGCCATTGAGCACGCCGAAGCGGGCGAGTTCCTCTCGCTCACCCTGCAAAATGGCGAAACGCTACAGGCTGATGCCGTGGTTTACGGTATCGGTATCGTGGCCAACGATGCACTGGCCCGCGAGACGGGGCTGGAAACCGCTAACGGAATTATCGTCGATGCCGCCTGCACGACCGCCGACCCGGCGATTTTCGCCGCGGGAGATGTGGCGCTCACTCGCCAGCCGGACGGCTCCTTAAGGCGCATAGAAAGCTGGGAAAATGCCAACTTCCAGGCGCAAGTTGCCGCCGCCGCGATGCTCGGTTTACCCCTGCCGGAAGCCACGCCGGGCTGGTTCTGGACCGATCAATACAGCGATAACCTGCAGTTTGTTGGCGAAATGCAGGGAGAAAACTGGTTATGTCGTGGTGAACCGGGCGACAGAAAAGCCATTTGGCTCCAGCTACGTGAAGGTGTGCTGGCCGGCGCGGTAGCACTCAACAACGGGCGCGAAGTGCGCGTGCTGCGTAAGCTGATTCAGTCAGGACGCGTAGTCAGTGAAGACGCGCTTTGTGATGAAAGCGTACCGTTAAAGTCGCTATAGCAGGTGCGCACGACGGCCCCTTCTTATCAATGCGGTGAAGGGGCCATACCGAAGCACCATCCAATCTACTGATTTTTCGCCCCCGTGTGGCAGGCCACAAAATTGTGTATTACGTTTAAATCAAACGTACTTACACAAAGGAACTGCCATGAACTCGCTTCGCTATCTCGACTTTGGCGCTTCGCGCGATCTGCTGCTGCTGGTTGCCCGTATCGCTATCGTGCTGCTGTTTATTCTCTCCGGCTATCCCAAAATGCTTCACTACGATGGCACGGTGCAGTATATGGCTTCCATCGGTACACCAATGCCGGCGCTGGCGGCCATCATCGCGATCGTGATGGAAGTTCCCGCCGTTATTCTGGTGATTCTGGGGTTCTTTACGCGTCCGCTGGCGGTGATCTTTCTGTTCTATACGCTGGGGACGGCGGTGATTGGGCACCACTACTGGAACATGACCGGCGATGCGGTGATGCCGAATATGATTAACTTCTACAAGAACATCAGTATCTCGGGGGCGTTCCTGCTGCTGGCGATCGTCGGGCCGGGCAAAATTTCGTTAGATAAGCGCTGAGGGTTTGCCTGATGGCGGCTTCGCCTTATCAGGCAAACGAAATCATTGTAGGCCCGATAAGCGTAGCGCCATCGGGCACAAAAAAGGCCGCATTCGCGGCCTTTTTCACATCACACGATCAACGCTTACGCGTAAACCGGGAAGCGTGCACAGATATCCAGCACTTTCGCTTTCACGCGTTCAATGGTGGCTTCATCATTGATGTTGTCCAGCACGTCGCACATCCAGCCAGCCAGCTCTTTCACTTCCGCTTCTTTGAAGCCGCGACGAGTGACAGCCGGGGAACCGATACGGATACCGGAAGTCACGAACGGGCTCTTCGGATCGTTAGGGACGCTGTTTTTGTTCACGGTGATGTTGGCGCGGCCCAGGGCTGCGTCAGCTTCTTTACCGGTCAGGTTCTTATCAACCAGGTCCAGCAGGAACAGGTGGTTCTCGGTCCCGCCGGAAACCACTTTGTAGCCGCGGTTCAGGAACACTTCCACCATCGCTTTGGCGTTTTTCGCAACCTGCTGCTGGTAGACTTTGAATTCCGGCTCCATCGCTTCTTTCAGCGCCACCGCTTTACCGGCAATCACGTGCATCAGCGGGCCGCCCTGCGCGCTTGGGAACACGGCAGAGTTCAGTTTTTTGTACAGTTCTTCATCGCCGCCCTTCGCCAGGATCAGGCCGCCGCGCGGACCCGCCAGGGTTTTGTGGGTGGTGGTGGTAACAACGTGAGCGTGCGGAACCGGGTTCGGGTACACGTCAGCGGCAATCAGGCCCGCCACGTGCGCCATGTCGACGAACAGGTATGCGCCGATGCTGTCAGCGATTTCACGCATTTTTGCCCAGTCAACCACGCCGGAGTAGGCAGAGAAGCCACCGATAATCATCTTCGGCTTGTGCTCTTTGGCCAGCTTAGCCATCTCGTCGTAGTCAATTTTACCGGACTCATCAATACCGTAAGGGACGATGTTGTACAGTTTACCGGAGA
Source organism: Kluyvera georgiana ATCC 51603 (assembly GCF_001654985.1). Taxonomy (GTDB): domain Bacteria; phylum Pseudomonadota; class Gammaproteobacteria; order Enterobacterales; family Enterobacteriaceae; genus Kluyvera; species Kluyvera georgiana. The sequence goes on along the minus strand of NZ_LXEU01000030.1, from coordinate 54,062 downwards.
AGTTAACCGGGGAGCCATGAGTCAGGTGGCCGCCCTGCGCCAGGTTCATACCCAGAACGGTATCGCCCGGCTGCAACAGCGCGGTGTAAACAGCGAAGTTAGCCTGAGAACCGGAGTGCGGCTGCACGTTAGCGTAGTCGGCGCCGAACAGTTCTTTCGCGCGGTCGATAGCCAACTGCTCAACGACATCAACGTATTCGCAGCCGCCGTAGTAGCGCTTGCCCGGATAACCTTCAGCGTATTTGTTGGTCAGCTGAGAACCCTGCGCCTGCATGACGCGCGGGCTGGTGTAGTTTTCGGAGGCGATCAGTTCAATGTGCTCTTCCTGACGTACTTTTTCTTGCTCCATAGCCTGCCACAGTTCGGCATCATAATCGGCAATGTTCATTTCACGCTTTAACATCCGCATCTCCTGACTCAGCTAACAATAAAATTTTGACCTGAAAAAGGCAGTCCTGTTGGACAACGGCCCACAGTATAACTGATTAGTTCTGTGATAACAGGTCTTGACAAACGAAATTACGCAAACGTTTACCTTTAAGCCACACAAGGGATTGAGCAATAAAGCGCTTCAGGGCGCAAATGGATTTCTTTTCAGGATTGTGATGCAAATAATTCACGTTGTAACGTCAGCAACGCATTATTACAAAGAACCATTTACATAGCAGGGTTATTTTTATAAGATGCATTTAACATGCAACAATTTATAATACGAAAGGAAGACCTGCCATGCTTGATGCTCATACTATCGCCACCGTTAAAGCCACGATCCCGCTGCTGGTAGAGACCGGCCCGAAGCTCACCGCCCACTTTTACGACCGGATGTTTACCCATAATCCGGAGCTGAAAGAGATTTTCAATATGAGCAACCAGCGCAACGGCGACCAGCGTGAAGCGCTGTTCAATGCTATTGCCGCCTACGCCAGCAATATTGAAAACCTGCCTGCCCTGCTGCCGGCGGTGGAGAAAATCGCCCAGAAGCACACCAGCTTCCAGATCAAGCCGGAGCAATACAATATTGTCGGCGCGCATCTGCTGGCGACGCTGGACGAAATGTTCAGTCCGGGCCAGGAAGTGCTGGATGCATGGGGTAAAGCCTACGGGGTACTGGCTGGCGTGTTTATCAATCGTGAAGCGGAAATTTATCAGGACAACGCCAGCAAAACCGGTGGCTGGGAAGGCACCCGCGCCTTCCGTATCGTGAAGAAAACCCCGCGCAGCGCGCTGATCGCCAGCTTTGAAATGGAACCCGTAGACGGCCAGCCGGTAGCGGATTACCAACCGGGCCAGTATCTGGCGGTATGGCTGAAGCCCGAGGGCTTTGAATTTCAGGAAATTCGTCAGTATTCACTGACCCGCAAGGCAGATGGCAAGGGTTACCGCATTGCGGTGAAGCGCGAAAACGGCGGCCAGGTATCAAACTGGCTGCATAACGTGGCAAAAGAGGGGGATATTGTTCATCTGGCCGCGCCGGCAGGCGACTTCTTCCTCAATGTTGAACCACAAACGCCGGTGACCCTGATTTCCGGCGGCGTCGGCCAGACACCGATGCTGGCGATGCTCGATACGCTCGCGAAGAATCATCATCCGGCGCAGGTGAACTGGTTCCACGCGGCGGAAAACGGCGAGGTTCACGCCTTTGCTGATGAAGTCAACGCGCTGGGCGCGGAGCTGCCGCACTTCACATCGCACCTGTGGTATCGCGCGCCAACCGAGGCAGACCGTCAGGCCGCCGCGTTTGATAGCGAAGGGCTCATGGCGCTGGAACCACTGGCCGCGAATCTACAGAACCCACAGATGCAGTTCTACCTCTGTGGTCCTGTGGCCTTTATGCAGCACGCGGCCAAACAGTTAGTGGCGCTGGGCGTCAGCAGCGATCGTATTCACTATGAATGCTTCGGACCGCATAAAGTGTTGTAATCTTTTCTTTCCAGACGGGCATATTTTGCCCGTCTTCCTCCTCCATCCTGCGCTCTGCAAGGTCAAAAAACCGCACAGCGAGTTGTGTTATGATTAATCTCCTGTCCCATTTTTTATCCTTTGGCGATTCATTTATATGCAACAACCGGTTGTACGCGTTGGCGAATGGCTGATCACGCCTTCTATTAATCAAATCAGCCGTGCAGGCCGACAGCTCACTCTGGAACCGCGATTAATCGATCTGCTGATGTACTTTGCCCAACATCCAGGACAAGTACTGAGCCGTGATGAACTGATCGATAACATCTGGATGCGTAACATCGTGACCAGTCATGTGGTCACCCAGAGCATTTCTGAACTACGCAAATCGCTGCGTGACGGCGACGATGGGCACATCGAATACATCATCACCGTACCCAAACGCGGCTATCAGCTGACGGCTGAAGTCACGTGGCTTGATGAAAGAGAAGAGAATCAAGCACCTGAGACGCCGGTCGTCTCGCCTGCTCCTACGGTCACTCATGCTCCGGCAAACGCCCCTGTGGCACCGCGACTCACTGCGGAACGCCGCTGGTATTCCAACGTCTGGACTCAGATCGCCTTCCTGCTCTCTTTGGGCGTGCTAATAGCGATGGTGTTACTGACCGTTATTCGTCCCCATCCGCAGATCACCCGCTCGCACCTGTTGCTGAACCCGCGCGACATCGACGTACGCTTTGAGCCGGGCGCATCGTGCAATAACTGGGTATCGCAACAGGCCTACGCGATTGGGCTGGGAACGCTGATTACCACCTCGCTGAATACCTACTCCACCTTTATGGTGCATGATAAAACCAACTACAACGTCAATGAGCCCAGCAGTTCAGGGAAAACGCTGACCATCAGCTTCGTCAACCAGCGCCACTACCGCGCCCAGCAGTGTTTTATGTCGGTACTGTTAGTGGATAACGCCGACAGTTCAAAGATGCTTGATAAGCGTTATTTCGTCACCGACGGAAACCTGGTGTCTATTCAGCGCGATCTTTTTGACAGCCTTTCTACCGCGCTGACGCAGCCATGGCCGGCACAGATGCAAACCATGCTGGCCCATCTGGATATGCCCCATCCGATGTCACTCGCGCAGTTCTATCAGGCGCTGTTATTAATTTCCCAGGGCGATGCGCCGTCTTTAACCAAGGCGAGCAGCATGCTCGATAGTATTATTAAGCTATCGCCCGATTTCGCCTATGGCTATGCCCAGAAAGCGATGGTGGATGTCTTGCGCCATTCTCAGCAACCGTTTGATAGCAGCCAGCTGGTGTCGTTAAGCCATGAATTAGAACACGTGGCCAATATGCCGGAACTGAAAAATAGCGCAGTGTTATATCGTATTCAGGCAATTGATGCGTTAGGCAAAGGCAGTATTGATAACGCGTACGAGGCTATTAATAAAAGCATTGAGCTGGAAATGTCATGGCTTAATTATGTGGTGCTGGGAAAAGTCTACGAAATGAAAGGTGAGAATCGGCTTGCCGCTGACGCCTATATCACCGCTTTTAATTTACGCCCCGGTGATAATACGCTGTACTGGATTCAGAACGGAATATTTCAGACTTCGATAGAGAAAATTGTTCCTTATCTGCAAACCTTCCTGCCTAAAAACGCTTAGCGGGCGTTGGCCATCATTATCATGGTTAAATAAGGCCACGCAAGATGTAATATTGATGTTGTTGCAAGGTTTTAATTGTTACCTTGCGGCAACATCCCCCTCCCGCAAGAAGAAAACACACCACCTTGTAATTACTCAATATTTACCTTTCCATGATATAAACTTTTTATCCTGATATGTTAATGCAAAAAGCTAAACACCTCATTTTTTCGATGTTTGTGTTTATTTCACTTTAACTTTAGGACTTCTCTTAGCCTGCTCAGTAATATTGCCGTCAGTTGGTCGGGTCGCTCGCCATAGCTCACCTCGCGGTCCGGACTTAAAAATACTGCTCAGGAGAAACGAACATGAGTTCCGCTAAGAAGATTGGGCTATTTGCCTGCACCGGCGTTGTCGCCGGGAATATGATGGGGAGCGGCATTGCCTTATTACCTGCAAACCTCGCCAGCATCGGTGGTATTGCAATTTGGGGTTGGGTAATTTCTATTATTGGCGCGATGTCGCTGGCATATGTTTATGCGCGACTGGCAACCAAAAACCCACAACAGGGTGGCCCAATTGCCTACGCGGGTGAATTATCTCCGGCATTTGGTTTCCAGACCGGCGTGCTTTATTACCATGCCAACTGGATTGGTAACCTGGCAATCGGGATTACCGCCGTCTCTTATTTATCGACCTTCTTCCCAGTATTAAACGACCCAATTCCAGCGGGTATCGCCTGTATTGCCATCGTTTGGCTGTTCACCTTCGTGAATATGCTCGGTGGGACCTGGGTAAGCCGACTCACGACCATTGGTCTGGTACTGGTGCTTATCCCGGTTGTCGTCACCGCCGTTATCGGCTGGCACTGGTTTGATATGGCAACCTATCAGGCTAACTGGAACACCTCGGCAACCACCGATCCGCACGCGGTTATCAAAAGTATTCTGCTGTGCCTGTGGGCCTTCGTCGGCGTGGAATCTGCCGCCGTCAGCACCGGCATGGTGAAAAACCCGAAACGTACCGTGCCGCTCGCCACTATGCTGGGTACCGCGATTGCCGGTGTTATCTACATCGCCGCCACGCAGGTTATCTCCGGTATGTATCCGGCTTCCGTCATGGCCTCTTCCGGCGCACCGTTCGCCGTCAGCGCCTCGACTATCATGGGTAGCTGGGCTGCGCCAATGGTGTCTGCCTTTACCGCCTTTGCGTGCCTGACTTCTCTGGGTTCCTGGATGATGCTGGTTGGCCAGGCGGGCGTTCGTGCCGCTAACGATGGTAACTTCCCGAAAGTTTACGGCGAAGTCGACAAAAACGGCATCCCGAAAAAAGGCCTGCTGCTCGCCGCCGTCAAAATGACCGCGCTGATGATTATCATCACCATCATGAACTCCAGCGGCGGTAAAGCCTCTGACTTGTTCGGTGAACTGACCGGTATTGCGGTTCTGCTGACCATGCTGCCGTACTTCTACTCCTGCGTTGACCTGATTCGCTTCGAAGGCTTCAACATTCGTAACTCGGCGAGCCTGGTGTGCTCCATCCTGGGCTGTGCGTTCTGCTTTATCGCGCTGATGGGTGCCAACTCCTTCGAGCTGTCCGGCACCTTTATCGTCAGCCTGGTCATCCTGATGTTCTATGGCCGCAAAATGCATCAGCGTCAGCATGACGACCACGACAACAAACCGGCTGAAGTGCTCTAACCGCTAACCCCCCTATTTCTGCAGGCCCTTCCTCCCCTGCCGCTAACGCGGTGGGAAGGGCCTCCTTTACCTGGAAACATGACTATGACTATGAACGTTATTGCTATCATGAATCACATGGGCGTCTACTTTAAAGAAGAGCCTATCCGTGAGCTTCACCGCGCCCTGGAAGGCCTGAACTTCCAGATTGTTTACCCAAATGACCGCGAAGACCTGCTGAAGCTGATTGAAAACAACGCCCGTCTGTGCGGCGTGATCTTCGACTGGGATAAATACAATCTCGAGCTGTGTGAAGAGATCAGCGCGATGAACGAGTACATGCCCGTTTACGCTTTCGCTAACAGCTACTCCACCCTCGACGTGAGCCTCAACGATCTGCGCATGCAGGTTCGCTTCTTCGAGTACGCGCTGGGCGCCGCCGCCGATATCGCGGCTAAAATTCGCCAGAATACCGATGAATACATCGATACCATTCTGCCGCCGCTGACCAAAGCGCTGTTCAAATATGTTCGCGAAGGCAAATACACCTTCTGTACGCCAGGCCACATGGGCGGTACCGCTTTCCAGAAAAGCCCTGTCGGCAGCATCTTCTATGACTTCTTCGGCCCGAATACCATGAAGTCAGACGTGTCGATTTCCGTTTCCGAACTGGGTTCTTTGCTTGACCACTCCGGCCCGCACAAAGAAGCGGAAGAGTATATCGCCCGCGTCTTTAACGCCGAACGTAGCTACATGGTGACCAACGGCACCTCTACCGCCAACAAGATTGTCGGCATGTACTCCGCCCCGGCGGGCAGCACCGTACTGATTGACCGTAACTGCCACAAATCGCTAACCCATCTGATGATGATGAGCGACATTACGCCAATCTACTTCCGCCCGACCCGTAACGCCTACGGCATTCTGGGTGGGATTCCGCAAAGCGAATTCCAGCACGCGACGATTGCCAAACGCGTGAAAGAGACGCCGAACGCCACCTGGCCGGTACACGCCGTTATCACCAACTCCACCTACGACGGCCTGCTGTACAACACCGACTACATCAAGAAAACGCTGGATGTGAAATCCATTCACTTCGACTCCGCGTGGGTGCCTTATACCAACTTCTCGCCGATTTATGCCGGTAAATGCGGGATGAGCGGTGGCCGTGTAGAAGGCAAAGTGATCTATGAAACCCAGTCTACGCACAAGCTGCTGGCCGCGTTCTCTCAGGCTTCGATGATTCACGTGAAGGGTGATGTCAACGAAGAGACTTTCAACGAAGCCTACATGATGCACACCACCACCTCTCCGCACTACGGTATCGTGGCCTCCACCGAAACCGCCGCGGCGATGATGAAAGGTAATGCCGGTAAGCGCCTGATTAATGGCTCTATCGAACGCGCGATCAAGTTCCGTAAAGAGATCAAACGTCTGAAAGGCGAATCTGAAGGCTGGTTCTTTGATGTCTGGCAGCCGGATCACATCGATGGCCCGGAATGCTGGCCGCTACGCTCCGACAGCCCGTGGCACGGCTTCAAAAACATCGATAACGAACACATGTACCTCGACCCGATCAAAGTCACCATTTTGACCCCGGGGATGAAGAAAGACGGCACCATGGACGAGTTCGGTATTCCGGCAAGCCTGGTGGCGAAGTATCTCGACGAGCGCGGCATCATCGTTGAGAAAACCGGCCCGTACAACCTGCTGTTCCTGTTCAGCATCGGGATCGATAAAACCAAGGCGCTGAGCCTGCTGCGCGCGCTGACCGAGTTCAAACGCGCGTTCGACCTGAACCTGCGCGTGAAAAACATCCTGCCGGCGCTGTACCGCGAGGCACCGGAGTTTTATGAAAACATGCGTATTCAGGAACTGGCGCAGAATATCCATAAACTGGTTGAGCATCACAACCTGCCGGACCTGATGTTCCGCGCGTTTGAAGTACTGCCGGAAATGGAAATGACGCCGTATGCCGCCTTCCAGAAAGAGCTGCACGGTGAAACCGAAGAGGTTTATCTCGATGAGATGGTAGGCCGCGTTAACGCCAACATGATCCTGCCGTATCCTCCGGGTGTTCCGCTGGTGATGCCGGGTGAAAAAATCACCGAGCAGAGCCGTCCGGTGCTGGAGTTCCTGCAGATGCTGTGCGAAATCGGCGCGCACTATCCGGGCTTCGAAACCGACATCCATGGCGCTTATCGTCAGGCTGACGGCCGTTACACCGTAAAAGTGCTGAAAGCAGCAAACAACAAATAATAAAAAAGTAGAGGGAAGCGGCATGCCGCTTCCCTTTTTTCACGCCGCAAGGAGTTCACATGAAAACACCCTCACAACCGCGCGCGATCTACTACATCGTGGCGATTCAAATTTGGGAATACTTCAGCTTTTACGGCATGCGCGCCCTCCTCATCCTTTATCTCACCCACCAGCTCGGCTTTAACGACAGCCATGCGATCAACCTTTTCAGCGCTTACGCTTCTCTGGTCTATGTGACCCCTATTCTGGGCGGCTGGCTCGCCGACCGCCTGCTCGGCAACCGCACGGCGGTGATTGCCGGTGCGCTACTGATGACGCTCGGCCACGTGGTGCTCGGCGTCGAATCCGACGCGACCTGGAGCCTGTATGTTGCGCTGGCGATAATTATCTGCGGCTATGGCCTGTTTAAATCCAATATCAGCTGCCTGCTCGGCGAGCTTTACGCGCCGGATGACCATCGCCGCGACGGCGGTTTCTCGCTGCTGTATGCCGCCGGAAATATCGGCTCCATCGCCGCGCCGATCGCCTGCGGGCTGGCGGCCCAATGGTACGGCTGGCACGTCGGCTTTGCGCTGGCGGGAGTCGGCATGTTTATCGGCCTGCTGGTGTTTTTAAGCGGCCACCGCCACTTCCGCCACACGCAGGGGGTAAATCGCCCGGCGCTGCGCGCGGTGAAATTTGTGCTGCCGACCTGGGGCTGGCTGGCGCTGATGCTGTGCGTCGCCCCCGTGTTCTTTACGCTGCTGCTGGAGAATGACTGGTCCGGTTATCTGCTGAGCATTGTCTGTGCCGCCGCCGCGGTGATTGTGGCGCGTATCATGCTGCGTTTCCCACAACAACGCCGCGCGCTGGGGCAGATCGTTCTGCTGATGCTGACCGGTACGCTGTTCTGGGTGCTGGCACAGCAGGGCGGCAGCTCCATCAGCCTGTTTATTGACCACTTCGTCAACCGCCACTGGTTGAATATTGAAGTGCCCACCGCGCTATTCCAGTCAGTGAATGCAATTGCGGTGATGTTCGCTGGCGTCGTGCTCGCCTGGCTGGCGCGTCCGGAAGGGGGGATTAGCTCGACGCTGCGGGTGTGGCTGAAGTTCGCCTTTGGCCTGGCGTTGATGGCCGCGGGCTTTATGCTGCTGGCGCTGAACGCACATGGTGCGCAGGTCCATGGCCAGGCGTCGATGGGAATGATGATCGTGGGTCTGGCGCTAATGGGGTTCGCGGAGTTGTTTATTGACCCGGTCGCGATGGCGCAAATTACCCGCTTGAATCTGCCCGGCGTCACTGGCGTACTGACCGGTATCTACATGCTGGCAACCGGCTCCGTCGCCAACTGGCTGGCGGGCGTGGTGGCACAAAAAACCACCGAATCGCAGATCAGCGAAACGGCTGTCGACGCCTACGGGCACTTTTTCTCACAGATGGGGGAATGGACGCTGGGTTGCGTGGCGCTGATGATGGTGCTGGTCGTCTTGAAACGTCTGCTCGGCTCGCCCAGCGCGCCGCTGGCGCAGGCTGACGAATAATACAAAGGCCGCCTGAAACTTTGTAGGCCGGATAAGCAAAGCGCCATCCGGCAGGACCCGCGTGATGTGCCGGATGGCGGCGTAAACGCCTTATCCGGCCTACGCCGACTGCGTATCCCCGCAGGCAGATGAGGACGGGCTTAGATTGCCGCGTCGTCCTCTTCGCCGGTACGGATACGAATCACGCGCGCCACATCAAAGACGAAAATTTTGCCGTCGCCGATTTTGCCGGTCTGCGCGGTACGGATAATGGTATCCACGCAGGTATCGACGATATCGTCGGTGACCACGATTTCAATTTTTACTTTCGGCAGAAAGTCCACCATGTACTCGGCGCCGCGGTAGAGCTCGGTGTGGCCCTTCTGGCGACCAAAGCCTTTCACTTCCGTTACCGTCATCCCGGTGATGCCCACTTCCGCCAGCGCTTCACGGACGTCATCCAGTTTGAAGGGTTTAATAATCGCATCAATCTTTTTCATGGTATTCCTGTTGTTTTATCGCGTAACCGGTTGCTTACCGTATCATAAATCACTCGTATGTACGGTGCTACTCTTTAAAATCGTTGGCGTCCAGTTCATGCCGCGAGAGTAATTTATAGAACTCGGTACGGTTGCGGCCCGCCATCCTCGCGGCATGGGTAACGTTACCTTTGGTAATTTGCAGCAGCTTGCGCAGGTAGTTAAGTTCAAACTGATTACGCGCCTCGACAAAGGTTGGCAGCGCGGTGTTTTCCCCTTCCAGCGCCTGCTCCACCAGCGCATCGCTGATCACCGGCGAAGAGGTCAGCGCCACGCACTGCTCAATCACGTTCACCAGTTGACGCACGTTGCCCGGCCAGTTGGCCGCCATCAAACGCTTCATCGCATCGGTAGAAAACGCGCGCACGAACGGTTTATGTCGGTCGGCGGCCTGGCGCAGCAGGTAGTTTGCCAGCAGCGGGATATCTTCGGTACGTTCGGCAAGCGTCGGAATCTTCAGATTCACCACGTTCAGGCGGTAGAACAGATCCTCACGGAATTCGCCGCGCGCCATCGCTTTCGGCAGATCCCGGTGGGTGGCGGAAATAATCCGCACGTTAATGTCCAGGTCGCGGTTGCTGCCCAGCGGGCGCACCTTCCGCTCCTGCAGCACGCGCAGCAGCTTCACCTGCAGCGGCGCGGGCATATCGCCAATTTCATCGAGAAACAGCGTGCCGCCCTCAGCCGCCTGGAACAGCCCCTCACGGTTGCTGACCGCGCCGGTAAAGGCACCGCGAGCGTGACCAAATAGCTCGGACTCAAGTAGCTGTTCCGGCAACGCGCCGCAGTTAATCGCCACAAACGGCTTTGCGTGACGCGGGCTGGCATTATGAATCGCCTGCGCCAGAATCTCTTTACCGGTACCGCTCTGGCCGTTAATCAGCACGCTAACGTCCGATTGCGCCACCATTTGCGCCTGCTCCAGCAGGCGCAGCATCAATGGGCTACGGGTGACGATGGCTTCCCGCCACTGCTCATCATTGGCAGGCGAAGAACGCGCTAACGCCTCATCGATGGCCTTATAGAGCGCATCTTTATCCACCGGCTTGGTTAAGAAACTAAACACGCCTTGCTGCGTGGCGGAAACCGCATCCGGAATAGAGCCATGCGCCGTGAGTATAATCACCGGCATACCCGGCTGCACTTTCTGGATTTCGCTGAACAGCTGCATGCCATCCATTTCGTCCATGCGCAGATCGCTAATCACCAGATCGATACGCTCTTTCGCCAGCACGCGAAGCCCCTGCTGACCGCTTTCCGCCGTATCGACGCGATAGCCTTCGCTAGCCAGGCGCATCCCCAGCAGCTTAAGCAGACCGGGATCATCATCCACCAGCAGCAGGTGCGCAGGTTTACGGTTACTCATGTTTATCCTCATCAGATGCCGCCGGATGTGATATATCAGCGCCCGGCTTACGGCTGGAAAGCTGGCGTTCGATATCCGTCAGGTTTTGCAGTTTGCGGGTGGTGAGATCCAGTTCAGCCTGGAGCTGCTGCTGCTGCAGACGCAGCGCGTCCAGCTGACCATCGCTGGTTTCCTGCAGTTTGCTATAGCGCAGTCGCTCCTCGGACAATGACAATTGCAGCGCCTGACCATCGCGCCATACCTGGTAGAGTGGACGAATGCGGGTAGGAATCTGCGGGCTCAGCGCGTCAATGTCGCTGACCAGCTGACGCCGCTCCGCGGGGGCAATTTTGGCGTTTGCCAACAGGATGCCGCGCTTAAACGCGCCCTGCCAGCTGTCGGCTACCAGAGAGTTCGCTTCGGCACGGGCGCGGGCCGCCGCCAGACGGTCGGCACAGTCCATACCGCGCAACCAGTAAAGTGGATTGTTTTCGGCAGTACCGCCATTCAGCGACCAGATGTCATCGCAATTGGTCGACAGATAATCCGCCACCTGCTGTCGCGGCTCGCTGACCTCGCCGCTGGCGCCCGCATTGTGCGGTAAAAGCGTGGCGTTACATCCGGAGAGCATCACGCAGGCCAGGCCTAACAGGCCATCTCGCCACTGCCGTAGTCGTTGACCCGTACGTGCTAATCGTTGGGGCATAGTCACTCGATATTGATTTAGGTGGTTGTTTTTTCAAGCCCAGGGGCCGGAAGCTCGATGCGAAAACAGACGTTGCCGTCCTGAGCGTCAAGGAGATGCAGTTCGCCGTGCATTTTGCGCACTGAATCGCGCGCCAGGCTTAACCCCAGACCGCTCCCTTTCACCGCGCCTTTGCGCTGGTGGCTGCCCTGGAAGAAAGGCTCGAAAATCATTAATTTTTCTGCGTCCGGGATAGGTGAGCCGGTATTGATGACATCAATAGAAACTCGCCCCCCTTCCCGACGGCTTCGGAGATAAATGTTACCGGATTCAGTGCCATAGTGCACCGCATTCGAGTAGAGATTATCCAGTGCATTCATTAATAGCGTCGGCTCCGCCAGGCAGCCAGCCGCCTGCAGGTCGACCTGCGTGCGCATCATTTTAGCTCGCGTGGGCAGGCTGTGCGCGGAAACGACCATCTCGATCAACGGCGCCAGCGCGACATACTCCATCCGTACGGCAGTTTCGCTGAGCTTACGGTTATAGTCCAGCAGCTGTTCAATCAGGGTTTGCAGGTTGCGGCTGCTGCTATCCAGAATAGCAACCACCTCTTTTTGCTCGGCGGTAAGCGGCCCAACCACCTGGTCGACCAGCAGTTCGGTACCTTCGCGCATGCTGGCAAGCGGCGTTTTTAACTCGTGAGAAAGGTGACGCAGAAACTGATGGCGCTGTGATTCCAGCCACGACAGACGCTCGCTCAGCCAGATAATGCGCTGCCCGACGGATCGCAGCTCGCGCGGGCCACGGAACATCACTTCGCCATCCAGCGATTGCCCTTCCCCCAGGCGGTTAATCATACTCTCAATGCCCTTCACCGGCCCGATGATCATGCGGGTAAACAGCAGCACCATCGCCAGACTTACCAGGAACAGCACCAGCGCCTGCCAGCCAAAGAACTGGCCGCGCTCGGCAATTGCCTGCTGAAGCTGCTGCCCACGGGAGAAGACGACGGTGCGGGTGGCCTGCACCAGTTCAGCGTTGGCGCTGGAGAATGCTTCCAGCCTGGCCAACGCCTCTTTCTGCGGGCCGCTGTTCGTGCACTGAAGCTGCGTCAGGTCGTGCAGATTCTGGCGCAGACGCTGGTAAAGGGTTTCATCAGGCAGCACGCCAGCGTGCGCGTCCAGCATATCGCTATAGCGCTTCCGTTGATTCTGGTACACCTTCGCCAGCGTAGGGTCATCCAGCACGCAATACTGGCGGTAACTACGCTCCATATCCAGCGCGACATTAGCCATCGCTTCACTGCGGCGAGCGTCGATAAGCGTGGTGCGGTTAGTCTGCTCGGCCTGCGCGCTCAGTATGTTCAGGCTCTGCCAGGCCTGCCACGCCAGCACCAGCAGCGGCAGCAGAATCAGCAGAAAGGCCAGCGTCACCAGTTGGCGCAGCGATCGGGGCGAAAGAGAGAGGCGTTTCAACGGAGGTGTCTCAGTAAATCAACGTACCGGAATGCTAACTGAGGATATCGGCGAGGGAAAGGCCAGAAATAACAAAGCCGGGCAAAAGCCCGGCTTTGTTATGGAATAAGGCGGTGCCTAACTCAACGTTTCGCCCGATGGTTGATAAAGCAGCGCTATTATCAGTTGCTGGACGGCAGGCACCTTGTTGTGCGTCATTCGAAGTTTATGTAGCACGTCCCGAAGGGGCTGACATAAGAAGGTGAATGAGCCACTGGTTAACATTATGCACGATGTGTGCCAATATTCAAAACAATAAATTAACACAATGAAATATATGGAAAATATATGAAAAAAATCGCAGTTAACGAATTGCGCGTCATTCACTCACAATGTCGCCGATTAGAGACACTCTTTTCCAGAAAAAATAAATAACATAAAAATCAGATAATTAAGCGTCTCCATTTGGAGACACTGACCTGGGCGATATGTCGGGATTTACCGACACCCGCGCAATACCGGTATCACGTTGTTCGCCCTATCGACACCGCAGAATAAAAAAAGCCCCTCCGAAGAGGGGCTGGAAGGATTAGCCAAGCTGCTTACGCGCGTTACGGAAGATACGCATCCACGGGCTATCCTCGCCCCAGTTTTCCGGGTGCCAGGAGTTCGCCACGGTACGGAACACACGTTCCGGGTGCGGCATCATGATAGTGACGCGGCCGCTTTCGTTGGTGACCGAGGTAATGCCGTTCGGCGAGCCGTTCGGGTTCGCCGGGTAGGCTTCGGTGACTTTCCCGAAGTTATCGACGAAGCGCAGCGCCACCAGACCTTTGCTTTCCAGCGCAGCGAGGTGTGCGCCATCACGCACTTCCACATGACCTTCACCATGAGAAACGGCGATCGGCATGCGGGAACCTTCCATGCCGGCCAGCAGCAGCGACGGGCTGCTGGTCACTTCCACCAGGCTGAAACGTGCTTCAAAACGGTCAGAGTGGTTACGCACAAAGCGCGGCCACAGATCGCTGCCCGGAATCAGCTCGCGCAGATTCGACATCATCTGGCAGCCGTTACACACGCCCAGCGCCAGCGTCTGCGGACGATGGAAGAAGGTTTCAAACTCATCGCGGACGCGGCTGTTGAACAGAATCGATTTCGCCCAGCCTTCTCCTGCGCCCAGCACGTCGCCGTAGGAGAAACCGCCACAGGCCACCAGCGCCTGGAAGTCCGCCAGACCGGTGCGCCCTGCCAGCAGGTCGCTCATGTGGACATCGATAGCGTCGAAGCCCGCACGGTGGAAGGCGGCCGCCATCTCAACGTGGGAGTTCACGCCCTGCTCGCGCAGTACGGCCACTTTTGGACGCGCACCGGTGGCAATATACGGTGCCGCAACATCCGCATTGATATCGAAGGTGAGCTTCACGTTGAGGCCAGGATCGTTATCGTTGGCTTTCGCTTCATGTTCCTGATCGGCACATTCCGGGTTATCGCGCAGACGCTGCATCTGCCAGGTGGTCTCTGCCCACCACATACGCAACGTGGTACGGCTTTCGCTGAACACCGGCTGACCGTTGGCGGTCAGAGTGAAGCGGTCGCCTTCAACGGCTTTACCGAGATAATGCACGCAATCGGCGAGACCGTTGGCCGCCAGAATCGCTTCCACCGCCTCACGGTCAGCGGCGCGTACCTGAATCACCGCCCCCAGTTCTTCGTTGAACAGCGCAGCCAGACGATCGTCGCCAAGGCTGGCAACATCCGCTTCCACGCCGCAGTGACCGGCAAAGGCCATCTCTGCCAGGGTGACCAGCAGGCCGCCGTCAGAACGGTCGTGGTAGGCCAGCAGCTTACGCTGTGCGACCAGCGCCTGAATCGCGTCGTAGAAGCCTTTCAGCTGCGCCACGTCGCGCACGTCGGCCGGCTTATCGCCCAGTTGACGGTAAACCTGTGCCAGCGCCGTTGCGCCCAGCGCGTTGTGGCCCTTGCCGAGATCAATCAGCAGCAGGGCGTTGTCTTCGGTGACCAACTGCGGCGTAATGGTGTGGCGAACATCTTCCACGCGGGCAAAGGCGGAAATCACCAGCGACAGCGGCGAAGTCATTTCGCGCTGTTCGTTGCCTTCCTGCCAGCGGGTTTTCATCGACATCGAGTCTTTACCCACCGGAATGGTGAGGCCCAGCTGCGGACACATCTCTTCACCGATGGCTTTCACCGCTTCGTACAGACCGGCATCTTCACCCGGGTGACCCGCGGCGGACATCCAGTTTGCCGACAGCTTAATATGTTTGATATCGCCGATCTGCGTGGCGGCGATGTTGGTCAGCGCTTCCCCTACCGCCAGACGAGCGGAGGCAGCGAAGTCCAGCAGCGCGACCGGCGCACGTTCGCCGATTGCCATCGCTTCACCGTAGTAGCTGTCGAGGCTGGCGGTCGTGACCGCACAGTTAGCTACCGGAATCTGCCACGGTCCCACCATCTGATCGCGCGCCACCATACCGGTAACGGTACGGTCGCCGATGGTCACGAGGAAGGTTTTCTCAGCGACGGTCGGCAGGTGCAGCACGCGGTTGACCGCGTCAGCCAGCGTAATCTGCTCGCGCGCCAGCGCTTCGCCCTTCGCTTTCAGCGTCTGTACATCGCGCGTCATCTTCGGCGTTTTACCTAACAGCACATCCAGCGGCATGTCGATCGGCTGGTTGTCAAAATGGCTGTCGCTCAGGGTTAAATGCTGCTCTTCAGTCGCTTCACCAATCACCGCATACGGCGCGCGCTCGCGCTTACACAGTTCGTCAAACAGCGGCAACTGGTCGGCGGCAACCGCCAGCACGTAACGTTCCTGAGATTCGTTACACCAGATTTCCAGCGGGCTCATACCCGGCTCGTCGCTGAGGATATCGCGCAGCTGGAATTTACCGCCGCGACCGCCATCGCTTACCAGCTCCGGCATGGCGTTGGACAGACCGCCCGCGCCGACGTCGTGAATAAACAGAATCGGGTTGGCATCGCCCATCTGCCAGCAGCGGTCGATAACTTCCTGACAGCGGCGTTCCATTTCCGGGTTATCGCGTTGTACGGAGGCGAAGTCGAGATCGGCATCAGACTGACCGGAAGCCATAGAGGATGCCGCGCCGCCGCCGAGGCCGATGTTCATCGCCGGGCCGCCGAGGACAATCAGCTTAGCGCCAACGACGATCTCGCCTTTCTGCACGTGATCGGCGCGAATGTTGCCGATCCCACCTGCCAGCATGATCGGCTTGTGGTAGCCGCGCAGCTCTTCGCCGTTGTGGCTGTTAACCTTCTCTTCGTAGGTACGGAAGTAGCCGGTCAGCGCCGGGCGACCAAATTCGTTGTTGA
This sequence comes from Kluyvera georgiana ATCC 51603, assembly GCF_001654985.1. Taxonomy (GTDB): domain Bacteria; phylum Pseudomonadota; class Gammaproteobacteria; order Enterobacterales; family Enterobacteriaceae; genus Kluyvera; species Kluyvera georgiana. The sequence continues at coordinate 37,701 of NZ_LXEU01000030.1, read as the reverse complement.
ATGCCGCGCCGCCCAGCGGGCCGTCGGTCATGATATCCAGCGCGGTCACAATACGTTCCGGCTTGCCGAAGTCTTCTTCCCACGGCTGTTCGAAGCCCGGAATTCGCAGGTTGGAAACGGAGAAGCCCACCAGCCCGGCTTTCGGCTTCGCGCCGCGCCCGGTGGCGCCTTCATCACGAATTTCACCGCCGGATCCGGTTGCCGCGCCCGGCCATGGAGAGATGGCAGTCGGGTGGTTATGGGTTTCTACCTTCATCAGGATATGGGCTGGTTCCTGATGGAAATCGTAGCGACCGGTTTTGTGGTCGGCGAAGTAACGTCCAACTTCGGAACCTTCCATCACCGCGGCGTTGTCTTTATAGGCAGACAGCACGTGGTCCGGAGTGGTTTCGAAGGTGTTTTTAATCATTTTAAACAGCGACTTTGGCTGCTGTTTACCGTCGATAATCCAGTCGGCGTTAAAAATTTTGTGGCGACAGTGTTCGGAGTTGGCCTGCGCGAACATGTACAGCTCGATGTCATTCGGGTTGCGCCCCAGTTTGCTGAACGCGTCCTGCAGATAGTCGATTTCATCCTCCGCCAATGCCAGGCCGAGACGCACGTTGGCGTCAATCAGCGCCTGACGGCCCTCACCGAGCAGGTCGACGCTGGAGACCGGCGCAGGCTGGTGATGCGCAAACAGTTTTTCCGCATCCTGCAAGGAAGCAAACACGCTCTCCATCATGCGGTCGTGCAGTTCTGCCGCCACGGCGTTCAGCTGCGCTTCGGTCAGGCTTGCGGCTTCAACGTAGTACGCCACGCCGCGTTCCAGACGCTGCACCTGCTGCAGACCGCAGTTGTGGGCGATGTCAGTAGCTTTGGAAGACCAGGGAGAGATAGTGCCAGGACGGGGAGTGACGAGCAGCAGTTTACCGGTAGGGGTATGGCTGTTCAGGCTCGGGCCATACTGCAACAGTCGCTCGAGTCGGGCCCGCTCGTCTTCGGTCAGCGGCGCGTCCAGGTCGGCAAAATGGACATACTCGGCGTAAATATTGCTTACCGGGAGGTTGGCTGCCTGAAACCGCGTCAGCAGTTTGTTAATACGAAATGCAGACAGTGCAGGCGAACCACGCAGAATTTCCATCATAAGTCTCTCGTCTTCTCAGCTTTCAGTGTGCGCAATGGGGGAGAACGGCGGCTATTATAGAGAATCCTGCGCCCTGACGAAACCGTTTGCGTCGAAATAAAATCATCTCTCGTCTTTATCAATAGGTGTGACACACATCGCGAATCAGTTGCCAACTGGCGTAATCTTAAGCAAAATGCCGCTCATTCTGTAACAAACCGTAATGTTATCAGGGACCTCCACGGATACTGCAGCGAATTAACTATTTGAAAAAATTAAAGATTAATTATCTGCTCATCGGCGTCGTCACGTTGCTGCTGGCAGCGGCCCTCTGGCCCTCACTCCCCTGGTTTGGCAAACCAGAGAACCGCATCGCCGCGATTGTGGAGCGGGGGGAGCTGCGCGTCAGTACCGTGCAGTCGCCGCTGACCTACGCCACCATTAACGGCAAAGTGTATGGGCTTGATTACGAGCTGGCACAACAGTTTGCCGACTACCTCGGCGTCAAGCTAAAGGTGACCGTACGCCAGAATATCAGCCAGCTGTTTGACGACCTGGACCACGGCGATGCCGATTTACTGGCTGCAGGCCTGGTCTATAACAGCGAACGCGTACAAAGCTACCAGCCAGGGCCAACCTACTATTCCGTATCACAACAGCTGGTCTACCGCGTTGGCAGCTACCGCCCGCGTAGTCTGAGCAACGTCACCGCAGACCAACTCACCGTCGCGCCGGGGCAGGTAGTCATCAACGACCTGCAGACGCTTAAAGAGAAGAAATACCCCGATCTGGCCTGGACGGTGGATGATAAACGCGGCTCGGTCGATCTCATGCAGGCGGTCATCGACGGTAAGCTCAACTACACGATTGCGGATTCCGTCGCCATCGGCCTGTTCCAGCGCGTACACCCGGAGCTGGCGGTGGCTCTCGACGTCACTGACGAACAGCCGGTAACCTGGTTTAGCCTGAAAGACAACGACAATACGCTTTCAGCGGCGATGCTCGACTTCTTCAATAATATGAATGAAGACGGCACCCTCGCCCGCCTGGAGGAAAAGTACCTTGGGCACGGCGACGACTTTGACTACGTCGATACGCGTTCTTTCCTGCGCGCGGTGGATAACGTCCTGCCCGACCTGCAGCCGCTCTTTGAAAAGTACGCCAGCGCAATAGACTGGAAGCTGCTGGCGGCCATCTCCTACCAGGAATCGCATTGGGACCCGCTGGCAACCTCGCCGACCGGGGTACGCGGCCTGATGATGCTGACCAAAAATACCGCTCAGAGCTTAGGTCTGAGCGATCGCACCGACGCCGAGCAGAGTATCAGCGGCGGCATGCGTTATTTGCAGGACATGATGGATAAGGTACCGGACAGCGTGCCGCAGGAAGAGAAAATCTGGTTTGCGCTCGCCGCCTATAACATGGGCTACGCCCATATGCTCGACGCCCGCGCGCTGACGGCCAGGCAAAAAGGCAACCCGGATAGCTGGGCGGACGTCAAACAGCGTCTGCCGCTGCTCAGCCAGAAGGCATGGTATAGCAAGTTGACCTATGGCTACGCGCGCGGCCATGAGGCCTATGCCTACGTCGAGAACATCCGGAAGTACCAGATAAGCCTGGTAGGCTATTTGCAGGAAAAAGAGAAGAAGGCGACGGAGCGCCTGGAGATCGCGGAGGCTTACCCGGTGGTGACCCTGGATGAGCTTCACCGCGACAACAACCTTTTCGGGCTGTTCTCCTTTTTACGCCAGGACAACCAGAGCGGCAACGACGCCTCTCTGCTCTATTTTCCGGCGAAACACTAGATTACCGTTCAAAAACGCCGACAGCGTCACGCTCGTTTCCGCGCCAGTGCCAAATCAAGCCGATGACTCGGCAAAGACGCTGTTATCTAATACCTCTATGCTCAGGTCGTATCGCTAATACGGCCAACTATCCCATGAGTTCAATGAGGTTTGTATGGAAACAAAAACGGCGTCTCCCTGGAGATTACGGCTTGGTTTTTCCGTAGCCGATATTTCCTGTAATTTAGTGTGGCAATTAATTTCATTATATTTAATGTATTTTTATACCGATATCATGAAGCTCCCTGCCTATTATATCGGCATTATGTTTTTGATTACGCGCCTGGCCGACGGGGTCACGGATGTATTAATGGGGATCCTCATTGATAATACCAGTACCCGTTGGGGCCGCTGTCGTCCGTGGCTGGCGATTGGCGCCATCCCTTTTGGCCTGTTATGTATTCTCGCCTTTTATATTCCAGACTTCGGCACTACCGGCAAACTAATATGGGCGTTTATCACCTATTTTTTATTATCGGTGATGTTTACGGTGGTCAATATTCCGTATAACGCGATGCTGCCTTTCTTAAGCAACGATGCGCATGAGCGTACCGTGCTATCCTCCGTGAGAATAATGTTCAGTTTTATTGGTTCGACGATTGTCTCGGTCGCCACGTTGCCATTGGTCAATTGGTTGGGCAACGGAAATCAGGACCGTGGATTTATCTATACCGCCACGCTGTTCGGCGTGCTGTCGACTTTCTTTCTGTTTGTCAGCTTTTGCAACGTGAAAGAGCGTTACGCCATTACGCCGGAAAAGATGACCCTGCGCCGCGCCTGGCAGGGGCTCAAAGAGAACACGCCGTGGAAGGTGTTCGCCATCAATATTCTTTTTATGTGGGGCGCGTTCTTTTTACAGTCCGGCGCGCTTATCTACTTCTTTAAATATTACGTCGGCAATACCGCCCTCACCTCCGTAGCGGCAGGTATCGCCTCATTTGTGCCGCTGCTGGGTACGCTGACCGTACCGTTCCTCGCCAAACGGCTGCGCAAGATTCAGGTGTATCAGTTGGCCTGCGCCGTCAACCTCGGCGGTATGGTCATTATGATGCTCTCCGGCGTCAACGTCTGGGGGCTGATGTCCGGCGCGGTGCTGCTGGCGCTGGGCTTCGGGCAACGTAATGCTATCTATTTTTCCATGCAGGCCGATCCGGTGGACTACGGTGAGTGGAAAACCGGCATCAACACGGCGGGTATTCTTACCTCGGTAAACGGTTTTATCGGCAAGGTGGCGATGGCGGCAGCCGGGGCATTGAGCGGCTTTATGCTCTCGGCTACTGGTTACGTCGCGGAAGCGCAGCAGTCGGCGGCGGCGATTATGGCGATTAAAGCCTGCTATCTGTGGATCCCGGCGGGGTTAATTGTGGTTTCGATGCTGTGGATGGGGCGTTTTTATACTCTCGATAACCAGTATGAAGAGATTAAGAAGCAGCTCGCAGAACAAAAATTACTGAATGCAGAAGGTCTGGGGAATTGATGATGACAATGCGTAATGCACGCGCAAAATGGATCTGGCTGGCCGGTGACTTTGAGATCCGCCACGCGTTATTGCAAAACCTGCAGCGCGAAGAGCGCGGTTTCGACTGGCCCGCCTATTGGCACCTGGAAGACTGCTGCAAAAGCGTGATCTTTACCCGCCGCTACTGTTTTAGCGAACCGCAGACCTTCACCGTACAGGTAGAAGGTTCCGGCTACGCGCTGATTGACGGCAAAAAACAGCCGCTGCACGGCCCGCTGACCTGCCCGGCGGGCGAGCAAACGCTCACCTTCTACGTCGCCAATGCCAGCGGGCTTCCCGCGCTGCGCGCCGAGGGTGAGCAAATCTTCAGCGATGAAAGCTGGTTTGCCAGCGACTATATCGATACCGCGCCGGCGGGCTGCGATGCGCTCTATACCTCAGCGCAGACCTCTCCCAACGCCGTTAACTTTGAGCGTGAACCTCGGCTGCCGGTGAGTGAACGCGCGATGAATGGCGGCGTGCTGTACGATTTCGTGCGCGTCGTGAATGGGCAGCTCGCGGTCAGCTTCAACAGCGATACGCAACCGCCGGTGACGCTGTGCTATGGCGAATCCCAGGCGGAAGCGCTGGACACTCAATATTGCTACTACTCGCAGACGAACGTCACGCCGGATTCAACAATCCGTAAACGCGCCTTCCGCTACGTTTTTATTCCCGACGTCGCACATGGCGCAGTCAGCTTGGCGGCGGAGCATGAATTTATCGCCAAACCACGCTGCGCCAGCTTCCGCAGCAACGACCCGCTGATCGATCAGATCTGGCAGGTTTCGCGCGAGACGTTTGCCCTGTGCAGCGATCTGTTTTTCATTGATGGCGTGAAGCGCGACCGCTGGATCTGGTCGGGCGATGCCTGGCAGTGCACGCTGATCAACCCGTATCTGTTTTTCGATGAAGATATCAACCGCCGTACCCTGCTCGCCCTTCGCGGTCGCGACCCGATGCGCCAGCATATCAATACCATCGTCGACTACTCGCTGCTGTGGGTGATTAATATTGAGAAACACTACCTGATGAGCAACGATGCGGAGTTTGTCCGTCAGGTATACGGCAAAATGGTCAGCCTGATGGAATGGCTGATGCCCGATATCGACGAAAGCGGTTTTATTCGCGGTAAAGAAGGCGACTGGATTTTTATCGACTGGGCCGAAATCGATAAAACCGGCGCGGTGTGCGCTGAACAGATGCTGCTGCTGAAGGCCTGGCGCTCGCTGGCGCTGTGCGCGGAGATCGTCGGTGCGGATCCTGCCGAGTGGCAGCGGCGGGCCGATAAGCTGGCAAAAAACATCGACCTCTTTTTCTGGGACGAAGCGCAAGGCGCCTATATCGATAGCTATGAGAGCGGTAAACGTCACGTGACTCGTCATGCCAACATCTTCGCGCTGATGTTTGATACCGTAACCCCCGAGCGGCGACAGACCATCGTCGAGCGAGTGCTGATGAACGAGGCTATTGCCCCCATCGTCACCCCCTACTTCACCTTTTTCGAGCTGGATACGCTGTGCCAATGTGGCCGACAGGATGTGGTCTGGCAACGGATGCGCGATTACTGGGGCGGCATGCTGGCGCTGGGAGCCACAACCTTCTGGGAAGAGTACAACCCGGATATTAAAGGCGACGAACACTACGCGATGTACGGTGACAAGTTTGGTAAGAGCCTGTGCCACGCCTGGGGAGCGAGCCCGCTCTACCTGCTGGGGCGCTACTTTATCGGGCTACATCCGCTAACGCCGGGGTATGAAACCTTCGCCATTGAGCCATGGTTTGCGCCTTTTAGCATGCTGGACTGCACATTGCCGATTAAAGAGGGTGAAGTCACGCTCACCTTACGCGACAATCAGCTGACGGTTTGCGCCTCCCGCGGCGGCGGCGTGCTCCGACTGCACGGCGAAAGCTGGCCGCTTCACGCCGGGGAAGCATTAACGCTGCCAGTTACTTAACGATGTCAGTTACTTAACGATGTCAGGAGAGGAAAAATGAAGATTATGCTCGCCCAGGACTACTTCCTCTCCGATACCCACGCGTTTTCGCTGTTCAGTTCACGCGATCAGGAGATGGCGGATATACACGGCCATGATTTTCACGAAATCGTCATCGTGAAAGAGGGCTGCGGATTTCACATCATCAACGATCGCGTCAATCTGGTCTTTAAGGGCGATTTTTTCTTCGTCTCCGCCAACGACATTCACTATTACGAATCCACCCGGCATCTGTCGCTGATTAATATCCTGCTGCGCCGCGACGGCGAGTTTCAGTTCGTAAAATCGCTGCTGCCTCTGCTTATACAGCTTCAAATGCAGACCCGCGAGCGGCCATCCTCATTAAACGAAGCGGCGCTGGCGCGCGTGGTGCAGCTGGCAGCTGAGATTCACAGCAAAACGGATGATGATTATGACAGTACTTATTTCGTCACAACCGAAGCCATACTTTTGACGATTGTTGGCATGCTGATGGAAAGCAGCGTCAGATTACCGCGGGGCGGTCGTTATGATGATAAAAAACGACGGTTGTTGTGCAGCATTCGGGACAATTTGCAACATGACGTCATCTGGGAGCATCTGGCGGAAGAGTGCGCCATTCCCAAACGCACTTTGTACCGGTTTATCAAGGAGTTTACTGGCTTTACGCCGGAACAGTTCGTCCAACGCTACCGCCTGTTGAAAGCGCAAGAAATGCTGCGTACCACCGAACGCTCGGTGGCCAGTATTGCCCGCGCCTGCGGGTTTAGCTCATTGCCCCGTTTAACCGAAGCCTACAGCCGTTTTTTTCAACATTCACCGAGTGCGGAAAGAGAAAAACGGACGGTGGCGTAGATACCCCCCGTTACAGGCTATTTTTTAGCGACTGCTTCAGCGCCTTTTGCTGCTGTCGGCGATGGCGAAAGAAGTCGCTCAGCATGGCCGAACACTCATCCGCCAGCACCCCTTCCGTGATTTCAACGCGATGGTTCATTCCAGGATGATGCAGGACGTCAATCAGTGAACCGGCCGCGCCGGTTTTAGCATCACGCGCGCCAAACACCAGTTGGCCAATACGCCCATGCACCATCGCTCCCGCGCACATCACGCACGGTTCCAGGGTAACGTAGAGGGTCGTGTCGATCAAACGATAGTTCTGCAGCACCACCCCCCCCTGGCGTAGCGCCATAATTTCAGCATGTGCCGTCGGATCGTGACGGCCAATCGGCCGATTCCAGCCTTCGCCAATCACCTGATTATTGTGTACCAGTACCGCGCCAACCGGCACCTCGCCCTCTTCCCAGGCACGACGAGCCAGCGCCAGCGCGTGGCGCATCCAGTATTCGTGATTTTGTTCAATGTCGGACAACGTCGGGACTCCAGGTTTTCAAACGCGGCGCATTATACACAATATCCAGCAAAGCGCAGCGCCCGCTATTCCAGCTGTTCCAGCTCGCCGTGCGGCGTGACGCGCCAGCGATGCTCACAGAAAAAGAGCAGTGGGTTATCCTGCTTGCTGTCGCTGTAACCACTGTACAGGCGCAGCGGCGCGCCAAGGCGCTGCTCCAGTTGCACCACCTTTTCATGGCCAAGGCAGCGCACCGACAGTACCCGGCCACCCAGCGCACGTTGCATCTGGCTGCCGATAAGGTTCACGCGCGACATCCAGGGCGCATCGGCATAGACACGCTCTACCAACGTTTGCGGCGAGCCGGTAATCAGCCACACGTCGGCTTCATGATGCTGGAGATAGTTGTCTAAACGCGCCTGCACCACCGGAAAGGGCGTCACCGTAGCGCGAAACCAGATAATAAAGCTCGCCTCCAGCGCATTGAGCGTGGCTTCCCGCCGCCCAAAGGTGCAGCCCCACAGCAGAACGCTCATCGGCCAGCGGGCCGCGCGACCTTTGATAAGCATCGCCAACCCAATGGCGGGAAGCAGCGGCAGCACCAAGAGCATGTTAAGCGGCAGGCGATGCAGCAAATAGCGGATAAACGACCCGAACAGGTCCTGTTGGTGCAGCGTACCGTCAAGGTCGAAAAACACCACGCGGCGAGAGTGGCTAGTCAAAAGCGTCTCCTGTATTCCTGAGCAAATCATCCCACAGACTAGCAGATTGCCAACCGTCTTTCGCCAAACGGCGACTTAACGGACGTGATGCGCGAAAAGAGTTGCGTTTTTGCCGGTGCATGGAATATTTAATTCGGTATATTCCGGTATAATAGAATACATAATTCTTGCAGATGATCAGAACGATGTTCTGGCGCAAGGTGGCGATCTTGCCCATGAGGTTCTTATGAATTGTCTAATCAGTATCCGCCAGCGTTATCCTCAGCTGGCGCAAAGCGATCGTAAACTGGCGGATTTTATTCTGGCGCAGCCGGACCAGGCGCGTCATTTAAGTTCACAGCAGTTGGCCAGTCAGGCTGGCGTCAGTCAGTCCAGCGTGGTGAAATTCGCCCAAAAGTTGGGCTTTAAGGGTTTCCCGGCGCTGAAGCTGGCGCTCAGCGAGGCGCTGGCCAGCAACGTCAACCCGCACTCGGTGCCGGTGCATAATCAGATTTGCGGCGACGATCCGCTACGGCTGGTCGGCGAGAAGCTAATTAAAGATAACGTCGCGGCAATGCATGCTTCACTGGACGTTAACAGTGAAGACAAACTGCTGGAGACCATCAACCTGCTACGCGGCGCGCGGCGCATCATTCTCACCGGCATTGGCGCTTCCGGGCTGGTGGCGCGTAATTTTAGCTGGAAGCTGATGAAAATTGGCTTCAACGCCGTGGCGGAGCTTGATATGCACGCCCTGCTCGCCACCGTTCAGGCGATGGCGCAGGACGATCTGCTGTTGGCAATCTCTTATTCCGGCGCGCGTCGCGAGATCAATCTCGCCGCCGACGAAACGTTACGGGTAGGCGGCAAAGTGCTCGCCATTACCGGCTTTTCGCCCAACGCGCTACAGCAGCGCGCGACGCACTGCCTTTATACCATTGCCGAAGAGCAGGCAACGCGCAGTGCCGCGATTTCCTCCACCAGCGCGCAGATGATGCTCACCGATCTCCTGTTTATGGGCCTGGTGCAGCAGGATCTGGAAAAGGCGCCGGAGCGTATTCGCCACAGCGAGGCGCTGGTGAAAAAGCTGGTTTGATCTGCGGTGCGATGACCACAGAAAAGGTATGGCCTGCGTGGAAAATGCGCGTATAATGCGCGCCCTGTTGATCGAGTTACTGAGAATTTACTGATGGCGCTGTTAATCACCAAAAAATGTATCAACTGCGATATGTGCGAACCGGAATGCCCTAACCAGGCCATTTCGATGGGTGATAGCATCTATGAGATCGACCACGATCGCTGCACCGAGTGCATCGGCCATTACGAAACGCCAACCTGCCAGAAAGTGTGCCCGATCCCGAATACGATTCTGAAAGATCCGGCACATCTGGAAAGCGAAGAGCAGCTGTGGGATAAATTTGTCCAGCTGCACCACGCGGACAAAATCTAGCTTTCGACAATCACCGTCGCGCAAGCGTAGTGACGCTCATCGGCAAGCGTCACGTGCATGTGAGCCACGCCCATACGCTCGGCGAGTAACTTCGCTTCTCCCCATAAACGCAGTTTCGGCTTGCCCATTTCGTCGTTAAAAACTTCAAACTGATTAAACGCCAGGCCGTTACGAATACCGGTGCCCAGCGCCTTCGACGCCGCTTCTTTCACCGCAAAACGCTTTGCCAGAAAACGCACCGGCTGCTGGTGCGTCTCCCAGATGGCCCACTCATTATCGCTGAGCACCCGACGCGCAAGGCGATCGCCGCTACGGGCAATCACCGCTTCAATACGGGCGATTTCGACAATGTCTGTCCCGAGCCCCAGAATCGCCATTACGCGCGCGCTTCCAGCATCAGGCGCTTCATTTCCGCCACCGCCTCTTTCAGGCCGCTCATCACCGCCCGGCCAATAATCGCGTGGCCGATATTCAGCTCGTGCATTTCCGGCAGCGCAGCAATGGCTTTCACGTTGTGATAAGTGAGACCGTGGCCCGCGTTAACCTTCAGGCCCAGGCTTGCGGCGTAGGTCGCGGCTTTCGCGATACGCTCGAGCTCTTTGGCCTGTTCCGCATCGGTGGCGGCATCGGCGTAGCAGCCGGTGTGAATTTCAATATACGGCGCGCCCACATCAGCGGCGGCTTTAATCTGCGCGTCGTCGGCGTCAATAAACAGCGACACCAGGATGCCCGCGTCGGCAAGGCGTTTGCAGGCATCGCGCATTTTGTCAAACTGACCGGCAACGTCCAGACCGCCTTCGGTGGTCACTTCCTGACGTTTTTCCGGCACCAGGCAGCAGAAATGCGGCTTAGTTTCACAGGCAATGGCCAGCATCTCTTCGGTTACAGCCATCTCCAGGTTCATGCGGGTATCCAGCGTCTGGCGCAGGATACGCACGTCGCGGTCGGTGATGTGGCGACGATCTTCACGTAAATGCACGGTGATACCATCCGCGCCGGCCTGCTCGGCGATAAACGCGGCCTGTACCGGGTCCGGGTAAGCGGTGCCGCGTGCGTTACGCAGGGTGGCAATGTGGTCAATATTGACGCCTAACAGTAATTCAGCCATGACAATCCTCGTGTTTTTATTTTTAACTTCGTTCCCCTCACCCCAGCCCTTCCCCCAAAGAGGCAAGGGTGAAAAGCGGGATGGGTGCAATCAGTGTTACCGCTTCGGCATAAATTGTCGAAACAACTCGCGGCTCTTCAAAGGTTTCCCGCCAAGATACGGCTTTAACGCCATGCGGGTAAAGCGTTTCGCTGCACGCAGCGTATCAATATCCGGAAACTCGCGGTTAGCTAGCGCTTTCAGCTGATGGCCGGTAAAGGTGTTGTTATCGATAACCACGCTGGCAATAAACCCTTTCTCTTCCCGGTAGCGGTAGGTCATGGTGTCGTCCACCTCATCGCCGCTGCCGGCACAGTGCAGGAAGTCGACGCCATAGCCAAGGTGCCCTAGCAACGCCAGCTCAAAGCGGCGCAGCGCCGGTTCAGGCGAACCCGTTGCGCCAGCCAACGCCTGGATACAGTGCAGATAGTCAAAAAAGAGTTCGGAAAAGCGGGTTTCATGCTCAAGCACGCGCGACACCAGTTCGTTGATGTACAGACCGCTATACAGCGTAATACCGCTCAGAGGAAGTGCCAGCGAAACAGCTTCAGCGCTACGCAGCGTTTTCACTTCGCCACGCCCGCCAAAACGGACTAACAGAGGGGTAAAGGGCTGAAGCGCACCTTTAAGGTTGGAACGTTTGGAACGTGCGCCTTTTGCCACAAGGCGCACGCGACCCGATTCTTCCGTGAAGACGTCCAGCATCAGGCTGGTCTCGCTCCAGGGGCGACTATGCAGAACAAATGCGCGCTGCCAGCCCTCCATCGGGGTTATTCTCAGAGATCGTCGACGTAACCGAGACTGCGCAGCGCGCGCTCGTCATCCGCCCAGCCTGATTTCACTTTCACCCACAGTTCCAGGTGAACAGGCGCTTCGAACATCTCCTGCATATCTTTACGGGCTTCAATACCGATGGTTTTGATCTTGGCGCCTTTGTTGCCAATCACCATCTTCTTCTGCCCTTCACGCTCGACCAGGATCAGACCATTGATGTCGTAGCCGCCGCGTTCGTTAGAGACGAAGCGCTCGATTTCAACGGTCACCGAGTACGGCAGCTCAGCCCCCAGGAAACGCATCAGCTTTTCACGGATGATTTCCGAAGCCATAAAGCGCTGTGAACGGTCGGTGATGTAGTCTTCCGGGAAATGGTGTGTTGCTTCCGGCAGGTGCTTACGTACGATACCGGCTACGGTGTCCACGTTCAGCCCGCTCTCCGCAGAGATAGGCACGATATCGAGGAAGTTCATCTGGCTACCGAGGAACTGCAGATGCGGCAGGAGATCCGCTTTTTCCTGCACGTTATCCACTTTGTTGACGGCCAGAATCACCGGCGCTTTGCCTTCGCGCAGTTTGTTCAGCACCATTTCGTCATCCGGCGTCCAGCGGGTGCCTTCGACCACGAAAATCACCAGCTCAACGTCACCGATAGAGCTGCTGGCCGCCTTGTTCATCAGACGGTTGATGGCACGCTTCTCTTCCATATGCAGGCCCGGAGTATCGACGTAGATCGCCTGGTACTCGCCTTCGGTATGGATGCCCACAATACGGTGGCGCGTGGTCTGCGCTTTACGGGAGGTAATCGAGATCTTCTGCCCGAGCAGCTTGTTCAACAGTGTGGATTTGCCGACGTTCGGACGACCGACGATGGCAATAAATCCGCAGTAGGTTTTTTCTTCGCTCATTCCAGCTCCAGCTTTTTCAGCGCCTGTTCGGCGGCAGCCTGTTCCGCCTTGCGACGGCTGGAACCTGTGCCGACCACCGGTTCACTCAGGCCGCTAACCTGGCAGTGGATAGTAAATTCCTGATCGTGTGCTTCCCCACGCACCTGAACCACCAGATAAGATGGCAGCGGCAGATGGCGGCCTTGCAGATACTCCTGCAAGCGTGTTTTTGGATCTTTTTGCTTATCGCCCGGGCTAATTTCGTCCAGACGGGTCTGGTACCAGGAGAGGATCAGCTTCTCGACGGTTTGAATATCACTGTCGAGGAACACCCCGCCGATTAACGCTTCAACGGTATCCGCCAGGATAGATTCCCGACGGAAGCCGCCGCTTTTCAGCTCGCCCGGCCCCAGGCGCAGGCATTCACCCAGCTCGAACTCACGCGCGATCTCAGCCAGCGTGTTACCACGCACCAGCGTCGCACGCATGCGGCTCATATCGCCTTCATCCACGCGTGGAAAACGGTGATAGAGCGCGTTTGCGATCACGTAGCTTAAAATGGAATCGCCCAGGAACTCTAAGCGTTCGTTATGTTTGCTGCTAGCACTGCGGTGCGTTAACGCCTGTTGCAACAGCTCCTGATGAAGAAAAGTGTAGCCCAGCTTCCGTTGAAGCCGATTAATTACGATGGGGTTCATGCGATACCAAATAAATAAATGCGTCCACAATGCAGCACACGAAACAGACCTGAGGAAAACCAACGCGGTTTCGTGTGCCGTGTCTCCCATAAGAGACATCCGAAACTTCGGGGGGATATTCTATACGCAACGACAAGGGATGTCGTTAGTTTGAATAGATTAAAACTAAATAATTCACGCGACGCACACTTGGCCGCCGCGTGAAGTCGAACAGAGGATTAATGAATCCCACCAATGCGGCTTAAACGCACGCCGGTAGGCCATTGGCCCTCTTGTTTTTCAAAGCTCATCCAGATAGCGGTCGCTTTACCGACCAGATTCGCTTCCGGCACAAAGCCCCAGTAACGGCTGTCTGCGCTGTTATCGCGGTTATCACCCATCATGAAGTACTGCCCCGGCGGGACGATCCAGGTTGCCAGCGGCAGGCCGGACTGGTGGTAGTACATCCCCACCTGATCCTGAGCAATCGGCACGGTCAGAATGCGGTGGTTCACATCGCCCAGCGTTTCCTGACGTTGATCCAGCCGCACGCCGTCTGCTTTGCGCTCGCCCTGCGGCATCTCAAAGAAGCCGCTGGTCGCCTCGCCGCCGTTGCTGCGGGAGAAGGTCTGGACGAAATCGCTCGGCTCAACGTTGGAGTAAGTCACCGGCAGCGCGCTACCGCACGCCTGGCCGGAACTGCACCCCGGTTGAATCGTCACCTGCTTGGCGATTGGATCGTAAGTGACCTTATCGCCCGGCAAGCCGACGGTACGTTTGATGTAGTCCAGACGCGGATCTTCCGGGTATTTAAACACCACGATATCGCCGCGTTTCGGATGGCCCGTTTCAATAATCGTCTTCTGGTAGATCGGGTCTTTAATCCCATAGGCGAATTTCTCCACCAGGATAAAGTCGCCAATCAGCAGCGTTGGCATCATCGAACCGGAGGGAATCTGGAACGGCTCATAAATAAACGAGCGCACGATCAGCACGATCGCCAGCACCGGAAAGACCGACGCGCCGGTTTCCAGCCAGCCCGGTTTCGGGCCGACTTTTTTCAGCATCTTTTTATCCAGCGCTTCGCCGGTGGCGACCTGCGCCGCCGCCTGACGTTCCCGTCGTTTGGGCGCGAAGATAAACTTATCAACGCACCACAAAACGCCCGTGATCAGTGTGGCAATCACCAGAATCAGGGCAAACATGTTCGCCATGCCAACTCCTTAAGATTATTTGCTGTCTTTACCGACATGCAGAATGGCGAGGAACGCTTCCTGCGGCAGTTCGACGTTACCGATCTGCTTCATGCGCTTTTTACCCTCTTTCTGTTTTTGCAGCAGCTTTTTCTTACGGCTGATATCGCCACCGTAGCACTTCGCCAGAACGTTTTTACGCAGCTGCTTCACCGTTGAACGCGCGATGATATGCGTGCCGATGGCCGCCTGAATCGCGATATCAAACTGCTGGCGAGGGATCAGATCTTTCATCTTCTCCACCAGCTCACGGCCACGGCTCTGGGAGTTGTCGCGGTGAGTGATCAGCGCCAGCGCATCAACACGTTCGTTGTTGATGAGGACATCAACGCGCACCATGTCAGACGCCTGGAAGCGCTTGAAGTTATAGTCCAGCGACGCATAGCCGCGGGAAGTCGACTTCAGGCGGTCGAAGAAGTCGAGTACCACTTCCGCCATCGGAATTTCATAGGTCAGCGCGACCTGGTTACCGTGGTAAACCATGTTGGTCTGCACGCCACGCTTCTCGATACACAGCGTGATAACGTTACCGAGGTAAGCCTGCGGCAGCAGCATATGACACTCGGCGATCGGCTCGCGCAGTTCGTAGATGTTGTTCAGCGGCGGCAGCTTGGACGGGCTATCGACGTAGATAGTCTCTTTCGCCGTGGTTTCCACTTCGTAGACTACGGTCGGCGCGGTAGTGATCAGATCCAGATCGTATTCACGTTCCAGACGTTCCTGAATGATCTCCATGTGCAGCAGGCCGAGGAAGCCACAGCGGAAGCCAAAGCCCAGCGCGGTTGAGCTTTCCGGCTCATAGAACAAGGAAGCGTCGTTCAGGCTCAGCTTGCCGAGCGCATCACGGAAGTTTTCGTAATCGTCAGAGCTGACCGGGAACAGACCGGCATAAACCTGCGGTTTCACCTTCTTGAAGCCTGGTAGAGCTTTCTCTGCCGGGTTACGCGCAGACGTTAAGGTATCACCCACCGGGGCGCCAAGGATGTCTTTAATCGCACACACCAACCAACCTACCTCGCCGCATTTCAGCTCGGTACGGTCAACCTGTTTCGGCGTAAAGATGCCCAGACGGTCGGCGTTATAAACCTGACCGGTGCTCATCACTTTAATCTTGTCGCCTTTACGCATGGTGCCGTTTTTAATACGCACCAGCGAAACCACGCCCAGGTAGTTATCGAACCAGGAGTCGATGATCAGCGCCTGCAATGGGCCTTCCGGATCGCCTTCCGGCGGCGGAATGTCGCGCACCAGACGTTCCAGCACGTCGGTCACGCCCACGCCGGTTTTCGCCGAGCAGCGTACTGCGTCGGTGGCGTCGATGCCGACGATATCTTCAATTTCTTCCGCTACACGCTCAGGGTCAGCGGCCGGCAGGTCAATTTTGTTCAGTACCGGCACCACTTCCAGATCCATTTCCATGGCGGTGTAGCAGTTGGCCAGCGTTTGCGCTTCTACGCCCTGCCCGGCGTCAACCACCAGCAGCGCGCCTTCACAGGCCGCCAGAGAACGGGAAACTTCATAAGAGAAGTCGACGTGGCCCGGGGTGTCGATAAAGTTCAGCTGATAGGTCTCGCCATCGGCTGATTTAAAGTCCAGCGTCACGCTCTGCGCTTTAATGGTAATGCCGCGTTCGCGTTCCAGATCCATTGAATCCAGAACCTGGGCTTCCATTTCGCGGTCAGAAAGGCCGCCGCAAATCTGAATAATACGGTCAGACAGCGTCGATTTACCGTGGTCGATATGTGCAATGATGGAGAAGTTACGTATATTCTTCATATATTAAAATATTTATGCCTTACGGATACTTTGAGGCCGCGGTACGGAGCCTGACATTGTTGTCGTTCGAAAACGCCGCATTCTACACTACAACCGCGTAACCAGGAAATGCTCTTCCCGCAAGCATAACGCTTCCTGCGAGGAGCGTTCCAAAAAAATAAAGCCAGTGTAATCACTGGCTCATTTCAGATGAAGATGCCGTGCGGATCAGGTCGGGGGGAAGCCCTACGCTGATGATGACCGGCTGCCAGGTTTCCCTCGCAGCAAGACGCGGCGAAAAGCCCTTCGCAATAAGAAAACCACCAACACCACCCAGCACCGCGCCACTGAGCGCAGCAATATCGGTGCCGAACAATACCTGAAACAATGCGGCGACCGCAAACAGACCGAGCAGCGGGGACATATACACCAGCATTGCGGAACCCAGCAGGCTGCTTTCGGTAATGCCCAGCTCGACCTTTTGCCCGGCCACCAGCGGTTCCGCACTCGGCACGGTGATGGTGTGGGTGGTTTGCGGCCCTAACTTATTAAGCACCCGGCTGCCGCAGCCCGCGCGCGAAGCGCAGCTGTTGCAGGAAGCTTTTACGTCGCAGCTGACCTGCGCCATGCCGTTGTCCCACGCGATAACGGTGGCCCACTCTTTAATCATTGCGCGCCCTTGAATTGAATACCGTCTGCGACCCGCTTCGCGGTTTGCGGCGGCAGTTCGCCAACGATGGTGATTTCAGCCTGGTTATGCACCGTGGTGCTCACCGTCCGGCGGCCGGTACGCAGCATTTGATCGCTGCTGTTGGCTGTGGCGCGATTGATGTTAATTGAGAAGCTAAAGAGCCCATCGGAGAACAGGCGCGACTCTACCGGGCTATCAACGCTCGGCAGCGTGCGGCGGCTGCTGGAAATCTCTTTAAAGCCCTGTGGCACCCAACCCGCGGACCAGTTCAGGTCAACATTATTACTGGTGGGTACTGAAAGCTGCGGCGGCAGATTAGCCTTTGCCAGGTTCTGCATCGTGCCGCTGACCTGGTCGCCCGTGGTGACCGCAATCACCCGGAACTGCTCCAGCGTTTCACCATCACGGTCGAGCAGATCGACGCGCATCGGCAATTTGCTTTCGGAATCAACCCAGACGATATAGCTGTAGCGCGTGCCGTCCCGCGCCACAACGCGAATCACGTCGCACATGCGATCGGCAATACGCGTACGCCCGACGGAGATAAAGTCGTAGTAAGGCGCCAGACGTTTAAAATCGGTATACACCAGCGAAGGCAAGGAGTCGACAATGTAGTCGCCGTTCAGCGTGAAGGGATCGAGACCCGGCTCGAAATAGCTGATTTCGTTGCCGCGCTGGACCACCGCACGTCGTGGACCGTCCATTTGCAACAGCTCCGCCAGCGGCTGACCGTTCAGACGCACGTGACGATAGCGTAACGATTCCACGCCGGATTTATTGATGCTGACGAACGACAGCTCGTAGTTGAGTGACTGACTGGCCAGATTCATTTCCTGCAACAACGCCCCGGACGATACATCAGCCGAGGCGTTAGCGGAGAAGAACAGGCTACCAGCCACAAGTGACATGGCACACCAAAGTTGCTTCATTACTGCGATTGCGTTCCTAAAGTTTGATAGCCTGGCACCTGAACAGCAGCCTGCTGAGTTTGTGCCTGCTCAAACTGAAGCTGTTCAGAATGCAAGCGACGCTGCAATTCATAATCCTGCAGCATAGCATTAATACGACGACGCTGTTCCTGAACCTGCTGCTGACCGTTACCTGCCGACGCATCGGAAGGAACGCCCAGGCTAACCGGGCTGGCTTTGCCCATCATCGGCAGCGTGTTGAATACCGGTGACTCAGGTTGAGAGGAATCTGGTTGCCCATTATAGTGCTGAACGCCGACAATAACAGCCAGTGATACGCAAGCTGCCACGCCCATTTGGGTAAGCGAGCTGGCCCATGGACGGACCTTGTTCCAGAACGGCATTTTCTGCCATTGATGGGGAGCTGGCTGGGCTTCAGGAATGAGCGGCGCAGTCGGTATACGAGCGGGCTCATTTTCGATGGCGGCCATCACGCGAGAGGAGATATCAAAGTGAAGTACTTCACTCGTTTCGCCGCGCAGCGAATCACGAATGAGGTGATAGCTCTCCCAGGTTTTCTGCAACTCTGTTGAACGTGTTAACTCAGTTAACAGTTCTTTATCCAGCGTTTCACCATCCATTAAGGCGGAAAGTTGTTCTTTCTGCATGCCTAATACCTTTTCCAGTATCCCGCTTCCGTCAACGCCTGATAAGCGGTTGAACTTTATTATCGATAGCTTCTCGCGCACGGAAGATACGTGAACGAACCGTACCTACCGGGCAATCCATAATGACCGCTATCTCTTCATAGCTTAGGCCATCTAGCTCCCGCAAGGTAATTGCCATGCGTAAATCTTCCGGAAGCGCTTCAATGGTGCGAAAAACAATCTGTCTCAGTTCTTCTGACAACATTAAGTTCTCAGGGTTCGAAATTTCTTTCAAAGCGCCGCCGCTTTCAAAGTTTTCGGCCTCGTTCGCGTCCACATCGCTGGACGGCGGACGACGCCCCTGAGCAACCAGGTAATTTTTAGCCGTATTCACCGCAATGCGGTACAGCCACGTATAGAAAGCACTATCTCCCCGGAAAGAATCCAGCGCACGATAGGCCTTAATAAAAGACTCTTGTACGACATCCGGCACGTCGCCGGATGGCACATAGCGGGAAACCAGGCTCGCGACCTTATGCTGGTAGCGTACTACCAGAAGGTTAAAAGCTTTCTGATCTCCTTTCTGGACCCGTTCAACCAGGACCTGGTCCGTTAACTGCTCGCTCATCCGAGGTAATGTCTCCCCAAACCCTATTCCCATGCGTAATCAGAATGCCACTCCAACACTGCATTATGAGCAAGCAGAAGATTAGAGTGTCCGGTTTTCGTAAAGTTCCGTTACGCTTTGTTTTTTGTTTCGCAGCAGGCCGTTCATTGTCTGTCATTATAAGTCTGCTGATGTGAACAGATGTGTAAGTTGCGAAATAAAAACGCAAATCCAGTGAAGAGTATCGTAACCCGGCCTTGATTTCACCATAAATAGCGGTGGTAGCACCTGGCTTTATTCAGATTTGTTGCCCTCTCTCACGCGCTCTTTTCAGCAACCATGTTTAGTCACTATAACCTTAGTGTAAAAAAACCCTGCACATGTCGCTTTTATAGTGCTAATCTTCGATTACCGTGTTTAGTAAATTAAACAAAGATGATGAACTCACTTCCAGAACTTTCCTGTGATGTATTGATTATCGGCAGCGGCGCTGCTGGCCTTTCGCTGGCGCTGCGTCTTGCGGAGCACAGTTCCGTGATTGTCCTCAGTAAAGGCCCAATGAGCGAAGGTTCCACCTTTTATGCTCAGGGGGGAATTGCAGCCGTTTTTGACGAGACGGACAGCATCGAGTCGCACGTTGAGGATACGCTGATTGCCGGCGCGGGTATCTGTGACCGTCAGGCAGTGTCCTTTGTCGCCAGCAACGCCAGACACTGCGTGCAGTGGCTGATCGACCAGGGCGTGCTGTTCGATACGCAAATCCAGGCCAACGGGGAAGAGAGTTATCATCTGACGCGCGAAGGCGGCCATAGCCACCGCCGTATTCTGCACGCGGCGGATGCCACCGGACGTGAGGTCGAGAACACGCTGGTCAGTAAAGCGATGAGCCATCCGAATATTCGTGTGCTGGAGCGCTGTAATGCCGTCGACCTAATCGTGTCGGATAAAGTCGGCCTGCCGGGCACCCGTCGGGTCGTTGGCGCGTGGATCTGGGACCGTAATAAAGAGAAGGTGGAAACCTGCTCGGCAAAATCCGTGGTGCTGGCCACCGGCGGTGCCTCGAAGGTATATCAGTACACCACCAACCCGGATATTTCCTCCGGCGACGGTATTGCCATGGCCTGGCGAGCGGGTTGCCGCGTCGCTAACCTCGAGTTTAACCAGTTCCACCCCACCGCGTTGTATCACCCGCAGGCACGTAATTTCCTGCTCACTGAAGCCCTGCGTGGCGAAGGTGCGCACCTGAAGCGCCCTGACGGTAGCCGTTTTATGCCTGACTTTGACCCACGCGGCGAGCTCGCCCCGCGCGATATCGTCGCGCGCGCGATCGATCATGAAATGAAGCGTCTCGGCGTCGACTGCATGTATCTCGACATCAGCCACAAACCGGAAGCCTTTGTACGCCAGCACTTCCCGATGATTTACGAGAAGCTGCTGGGGTTGGGTATCGATCTCACCAAAGAGCCGGTGCCGATTGTTCCGGCGGCGCACTACACCTGCGGCGGCGTGATGGTCGACGACTATGGTCGCACCGATGTTGACGGCCTGTACGCCATTGGCGAAGTGAGCTATACCGGCCTGCACGGCGCGAACCGCATGGCGTCCAACTCGCTGCTTGAGTGCCTGGTTTACGGCTGGTCGGCGGCGGAAGATATTCATAAGCGCATGCCGTACGCCCGTCAGGTTGAGAAGCTACCCGCCTGGGACGAAAGCCGGGTAGAAAACTCCGACGAACTGGTCGTAATTCAGCATAACTGGCACGAGCTACGCCTGTTTATGTGGGACTACGTCGGCATTGTGCGCACCACCAAGCGGCTGGAGCGAGCCCTGCGCCGCATCACCATGCTACAGCAGGAGCTGGATGAGTATTACTCACGTTTCCGCGTCTCCAACAACCTGCTGGAACTGCGCAACCTGGTGCAAGTGGCCGAACTGATTGTGCGCTGCGCGATGATGCGTAAAGAGAGCCGCGGCCTGCACTACACGCTGGACTACCCGGAACTGCTCGAAGAGTCCGGCCCATCGGTGCTTTCGCCGCTGGTTCACATAAATAAATAGAACGCCTGGGTCAGCGCAGTGTAGCCTTCCGAGTACTGCTGCTCTGGCCCACGTATTGTTAACCTGTCGCTATAGCACTCGCCGCCTTTCGGGGAAAAAGCCAGCAGCACGCGATGCGGCAAGCGCATCTCCGTCTCCGCGACGTCGGTGCGCAGGCGTAAATGCCAGCCCATCGACAGCGCCTGCTGGGTAAACGTCTGGCCGATATTTTCCGGCAGCACCACGCAGAAAAAGCCGTCTTCGGTCACCGCATTCGCGGCGCAGGCCAGCAGCGCCTGATGGTCGAGCGTGGTGGTGTAGCGCGCCTTTTCTCGCTGCGGCGTGGCGCACTCCACGCCCTGCTCGTAGTAAGGCGGGTTGCTGACGATCAGGTTGTAGCGGGTGGTTAACCCGGCGACCCACTGCTGGATATCCGCCGTATGCACCTCAATGCGCCCGGCCCACGGTGATTCGCTCACGTTTTCGCGCGCCTGACTCGCCGCCTCTTCATCCAGCTCCACGGCATCGATCGTCACGTTTTCCTCGGTGCGCTGCGCCAGCATCAGCGCCAACAGCCCGCTTCCCGTGCCGATATCGAGGATCCGATTCACTCGGGCGATTGGCGACCAGGCGCCGAGTAAAATACCGTCTGTACCGACTTTCATGGCACAACGGTCGTGGGCAACAAAAAACTTTTTAAAGGTAAATCCGTTGCGACGCAGCGCGGATTTAGAATCAGACGTCATAAGTAACCTTGCAGGCCAATCCATATAAGCATTCGGCTATGAACAATACCCGAGAACAGATAGCCATACAAACAGATGAAGATTACAGCCGTAACGTCTATAATCAGCGCCTCACACAGAGGTAATCATGACTGTAACGACTTTTTCCGAACTTGAACTTGACGAAAGCCTGCTGGAAGCCCTCCAGAGTAAAGGCTTTACACGCCCGACTGCCATTCAGGCTGCCGCCATTCCGCCTGCGCTCGATGGACGTGATGTTCTCGGTTCTGCGCCAACCGGCACCGGTAAAACAGCGGCGTATTTGCTGCCTGCGTTGCAGCACCTGCTCGACTTTCCGCGTAAAAAATCCGGCCCGCCGCGTATTTTGATCCTCACGCCGACGCGTGAGCTGGCAATGCAGGTCGCTGACCATGCCCGTGAGCTGGCGAAAAACACCCATCTGGACATCGCCACCATCACCGGCGGCGTGGCGTATATGAACCACGCCGAAGTGTTCAGCGAAAACCAGGATATCGTGGTCGCCACCACCGGTCGTCTGCTGCAGTACATCAAAGAAGAGAACTTCGACTGCCGCGCCGTTGAGACGCTGATCCTCGATGAAGCCGACCGCATGCTGGACATGGGCTTCGCCCAGGATATCGAACACATCGCCGGTGAAACCCGCTGGCGCAAACAGACGCTGCTGTTCTCCGCTACGCTGGAAGGCGAAGCGATTAAAGACTTCGCCGAGCGTCTGCTGGAAGATCCGGTGGAAGTCTCCGCGACGCCGTCCACCCGCGAGCGCAAGAAGATTCACCAGTGGTACTACCGTGCCGACAACTATGAGCACAAAGTTGAGCTGCTTAAGCACCTGCTCAAGCAGGAAGACGCCACCCGTACCATCGTCTTTGTGCGCAAGCGCGAGCGCGTGCATGAGCTGGCGGAAACGCTGCGTCTGGCCGGGATCAACAACTGCTATCTCGAAGGCGAAATGCCGCAGATTAAGCGTAACGAAGGCATCAAACGT
Source organism: Kluyvera georgiana ATCC 51603 (assembly GCF_001654985.1). Taxonomy (GTDB): domain Bacteria; phylum Pseudomonadota; class Gammaproteobacteria; order Enterobacterales; family Enterobacteriaceae; genus Kluyvera; species Kluyvera georgiana. The sequence continues at coordinate 14,644 of NZ_LXEU01000030.1, read as the reverse complement.
CTGACCGATGGCCGCGTGAATGTGCTGGTTGCAACCGACGTCGCGGCGCGCGGGATCGATATCCCTGACGTCAGCCACGTGATTAACTTCGATATGCCGCGCGGCGCCGATACCTACCTGCACCGCATCGGTCGTACCGGCCGCGCGGGTCGTAAAGGCACGGCGATTTCGCTGGTTGAAACGCACGATCACCTGCTGTTGCTGAAGATCGGGCGCTATATCGAAGAGCAGTTGAAAGCGCGCGTCATCGACGGGCTGCGCCCGACCACGCGAGCGCCAAGCGAGAAGATGACCGGCAAGCCGTCGAAAAAAGTGCTGGCGAAACGCGCCGAGAAGAAAAAAGAGAAAGACAAAGAAAAACCGCGCGTGAAGGTGCGTCACCGCGATGCCAGGAACGTTGGCAAGCGCCGCAAACCGAGCGGTTCCGGTGCTGCTGAAAAGAGCACCGAAGAGTAAAACAAACGCCGGGACATGCTCCCGGCGTTTTTATATCGATGGGTAAGGGACAGCGGCCATGAAGAAAAAAGAGTTCGTGACTCAAGACCTCCTCAGCAAAATTTACCAACAGCCCGGCGACGGGCCACGGAAGCTACCGCCTGAGCGCCAGTTGGCCGAGGAGTATGGCGTATCGCGTTTTACCATCCGCCAGGCGCTGGAAAAGCTTGCCAGCATCGGCGTGGTGCGCATTGTGCAGGGTTCCGGCATCTGGATTAATGAGCAAACGCGGGGCAATCCGCTGGTCTATAACTCCATTACCGAAAAACGCTTCGACCAGATGCGTTACCGGATGATCAGCCTGCACAAGAAACGGCCCGAGCGGGAGGACCAGCAGATTTTCGGCCTGACCGACGACGATTTTATCTGGCAGTTCTGCCGCCTGCGTTTCGTGGATGATATTGCCACCCAGATTGAAGTCTCACGTATGCCTGCCGCCATGTTCAGCGACCTTAACCAGGAGGTCATTGAACGCTCGCTACAGCAGTACGTGCTGGAAAAAGGTTATCCAATTTCCCACCTGCTCACCAGCTATCGGGCCATTAGCGTCAGCCGCGAACAGGCCGCGCTACTGGGCTGTAAAAAAGGCAGCCCGGCCATGCACATCAACAATCGGGGGATCCTCGACGGCGGGCAGGTTTATGAAATAAGCGATATCGTCGATATCAACTACTCCTGCACCTACGTCATCCCCCATAATCGCGACAACCTCGCTTTTCGCCAGCAGCCGCAGAGTTAGCCTACGGCGTATGCATCGCGCCGTCCGGCAGGCGGCTCTGCGTCCACTCATGCGGGCGATAAACGACCGGATGCGCCAGCGCCTGCGCCTCGTCAAAGCCCACGCCAATACCCGGCGCCGTCGGTGGATAGATAAAGCCGTTTTTCACCTCTGGCGCACCGGGGAAAACGGCATCCGTGGCGGCGGAACGCGGAATAAACTCCTGAATCGCGGCATTGTGCAGATGAATGTTGAGATGCGTATTCACCGCGACCCCGACAGGCGTCATATCACCCGGACCATGCCACGCCAAACGTACGCCAAAGGCCTGACACAGCACCGCCAGCTTCAGGGCCGGGGTGATGCCGCCAATCTGCGAAATATGGCAGCGAATAAAATCAATCTGCCGGTTGACGATGAGGTCATGCCACTCCGCCGGATTATTAAACAGCTCCCCCATCGCCAGCGGCACGCTGGTTTGCTGGCGAATCTGCGCCAGCCACGCGCTCTGCTGCGGCGGTAAAATATCTTCGATAAACCACGGCTGATAAGGCTCCAGCAGCTTTGCCATCTGGAGCGCCTGCTGCGGGAAGAGTCGCTCGTGGACATCATGCAGAATATGGAAACGATGACCGTAACGCGCACGCAGCAGACGGAACATTTCTACCGTATTGCGAACGTACTCATCCTGATCGAACCAGGCTCCCGGCGTCGGATTTTCCGGCGTTTGCATTTCGCGCGGCGTACCGCCGTAAAAACCCAGCTGGCAGCGAATATGGCGATACCCTTGCTCCAGCAGCTTATCCACGGAGACAAACAGTTCCTCCGGCGTTTCACCGCTGGCGTGAGTGTAAGCGGCAATCGCATCGCGCGATTTACCTCCCAGCAGCTGATAGAGCGGCATCCCGGCCAGTTTTGCTTTGATATCCCACAGCGCCATATCCACACCGGAGATGGCGTTGTTCATCACCGGTCCGTTGCGCCAGTAGGCGTTGACGTTCATCATTTGCCAGAGATCTTCGATATTGTTGGCATCGCGCCCCACCAGCAGCGGTTGCAGATATTCATCGACCATCGTCTTTACCGCCAGCGGGCGTTGCTGGAAGGTGGCGCAGCCGTAACCAACGGTGCCGTTGTCGGTCGCCACCCGGACCGTCACCAGATTGTGGCGGTCCGGACGCGTGATAAAACAATCTATGGCAGTAATCAGCGTGGGGTTCACAGAAGGCTCCCTGTGGAAAATAATAATAAGATTGCCATTATCTTCACTCTATTTTCAGCGTTCGGTAAACCTTTTTATTCAATATATTTTTTGGTCTAAAAACAGGTTTATTTTTATTTAAAAAACGGACCAATTTGAATACAAACCGTGTTTTAACCGCCTCATAGGAGGAAGTTGTGATTGAAATCATATTTTATTGGTTTGTTTTTAATGATGCACTTACTTACCATTCAGCGAGACAAACAAAACAACAAACATACCGCAGGAGCCATTATGGGGACGCAAGAGGCTATCAGCAGGATTATTCGTCTGGTAGGTGGACAGGAGAATATCAATAAAGTCTGGCACTGTATGACCCGGCTGCGCTTTGATTTAATTGATGATAATAAAGTGGCGCAGGAAGAAATTAAGCAACTGCCCGGCGTGTTGGGCGCACAGCTGCAAAGCGATCAGTTCCAGATTATTATCGGCCCGAAGGTGAACAGCTGGTATGAGCAGCTTCAGGATGCTCTCGGCAATGGCCAAACGGCCACCAGCGGGAAAAGCAAAGAGCGTAAAAGCCTGGTTTCGCTGTTTATGGATACCGTCTCCGGGGTATTCGGCCCGATAGTTCCTGCCATCGCCGGTGCCGGGATGATCAAAGGCCTGCTTGCAGGGCTGATTGCGCTAAAAGTGGTATCGCCAAAAAGCGAAACGGTGATGATCATCGATCTTATCGCCAGCGGCGTATTTTATTTCCTGCCGTTCTTCCTTGCCGTCTCGGCGGCGAAGATCTTTAAAACCAACGAATATCTGGCCGCCGCCGTCGCCGCCTGCTTGATGTACCCTACGCTGATTGACGCAGCGAAAGCGCTCGCCACGCATCAAGCCGATGCCGCCTCCGCGCTCTGGTTGTTTAACGCCATTCCGGTATCGGTATTCAACTACGCCTCCAGCGTGATCCCGGTGATCTTCTCCATCCTGGCGCTGAAGTACATTCACCAGGCGGTCGATAGGATCATGCCCGACGTGCTGAAAACCGTCTTTACTCCCACGCTAACGCTGTTCCTCGGCGCGCTGGCGGCATTGGTGGTGATTGGGCCGATCGGTATCTGGCTGGGTAAAATGCTGGCGTGGTTTATCGAAGGGCTATTTGGCGTTTCGGCGAGCTTCGCCGGGCTGGTGGTGGGCGCCATTCGTCCGGTCGCTATTCTGACCGGGATGCATCACGCGATGACGCCTATCGCGCTACAAAACTTCAGCGATCGCGGTTACGACATGCTGATGCCGATGATGTTTATGGCCAATATGGCGATTGCCGGAGCCACGTTTGCCATCTGGCGTCTGAACAAGGAAAACCGCACGGTGACGCTTTCCGCTGCGATCTCCGCGCTGCTGGGCATTACGGAACCGGCTCTGTTTGGCGTACTGACCCGCTACAAGAAAGCATTTATCGCCGCCACGATCGCCAGCTCACTGGCTTCAGCGTTTATCGCCTTCTTTGGCGTACGACTGTATGGCTATATTTTATCAAGCATTTTCAGCCTACCCGCGTACATCGGCCCTTACTTTATCTTCGCCATCTCTGGCGTGGCCATCGCGCTGGTGCTCTCCTTCACGCTCACCACTATCCTGGTCGGGCGCGAGCAGTCGAGATAAAAAATCCCCCGCAGGTACCCTGCGGGGGATTTGTCTGTTTGCACCGGGTTACCCCAACGCCTCCATTTCCCACCCCTGAGAAATTACAGGCTCTCGGTGAAAGTACGGGCGATAACGTCGCGCTGCTGTTCCGGAGTCAGAGAGTTGAAACGTACCGCATAACCGGAAACACGGATGGTCAGCTGCGGGTATTTTTCCGGATGCTCAACGGCGTCCAGCAGGGTTTCACGACGCAGTACGTTGACGTTCAGGTGCTGACCACCTTCTACGCGAACTTCTGGTTTCGCTTCAACCGGGATTTCACGGTATTCGATATCGCCCAGCGCGCTAACGGCAACGACGTCATCTTCTTTAAAACCGCCTTTCGCACACAGGCAGCGAGCTTCACCTTTCTCGCTGTCGAGCAGCCAGAATGAGTTGAGCAGGTCGTCGTTTGCAGCTTTAGTAATCTGGATACCAGTAATCATTTGATGCCTCCCTAGGCTCTTTATATTCGTTTTTAACCGGCCGCTTCCCGGCCAATTGGTAAAACCATTGTTGCTTGAGTGTATATATACCCCTCGAACACCCTTGATTCTTTGATTTAAATCAACAAAAACCACACCATAAAAGTGGTCATGCATGAAAATACTTGTTTTGCATCAAGTTACGCACGCCAGCACCACCAAAATTCTTTGTAAATATTCAACTTTTTTTATACTACAGGCTTCGCACGCCGCTATCCGATTTTGTGATGGAGAAAGAAGCAGTTAAGCTATAGCGAGAGAAATTCGCAGGAGGGCGAGATGACAACCCCATTAACCTGGCACGACGTGCTGGCCGCCGAAAAAGAGCAGCCCTATTTTGTTAACACGCTGGCGACCGTGGCCAGCGAGCGCCAGTCGGGCGTGACCATTTATCCGCCGCAAAAAGATGTTTTCAACGCTTTTCGCTATACCGAACTGAGCGATGTGAAAGTGGTGATTCTGGGCCAGGACCCGTACCACGGCCCCAATCAGGCGCACGGACTGGCGTTTTCTGTCCAGCCGGGCATTGCCATACCGCCGTCGCTGCTGAATATGTATAAAGAGCTGGAAGGCACCATTCCCGGCTTTACCCGTCCGAACCACGGTTATCTGGAGAGCTGGGCGCGCCAGGGTGTGCTGCTGCTCAACACCGTGCTCACCGTGCGTGCCGGACAGGCGCATTCTCACGCCAGCCTCGGCTGGGAAACCTTTACCGATAAGGTGATTGCGCTGATTAACGAACATCGTGAAGGCGTGGTCTTTTTACTGTGGGGATCGCACGCGCAGAAGAAAGGGGCGATTATTGACCCTCAGCGTCATCGCGTGCTGAAAGCGCCACATCCGTCGCCGCTGTCGGCGCATCGCGGGTTCTTTGGCAGTAATCATTTTGTGCAGGCCAACCAGTGGCTTGAACAGCGCGGCGAGACGCCGATTGACTGGATGCCAGTGCTGCCGGAGCAAGTCTAGCTAAAGCAGGCATAAAAAAACCGGTAGAGTCGCCTCTACCGGTTTTTTTCATTCACGTACTTACGCTTTATGCTGACGCCACCATTCCGCCAGCAGCACGCCCGTCGCCACGGAGACGTTCAGGCCTTCAACGGCACGCGTCCCGTCGATTGACACGCTCATGTCAGCAATAGCTGCAGCCGCTTCGGAAACGCCATCGCGGTCCTGGCCCAGCGCCAGCACCATTTTCTTCGGCAGTTCTGATTTGAACAGCGGCAGACCGCGGCCGTTGCTGCTGGTCGTGACGATGGTGTAGCCCGCATCGCGGAACTGTTCCAGTGCAGCAATGAAGCTGTCGCCGGTAATCGGCTCAACATGCTCAGCGCCGCCTTCAGCGGTACGAATTGCGGCACCAGATTCCAGCAGCGCCGCATCCTGCAATACCACGCCTTTCACACCAAAGTGCGCGCAGCTGCGGATCATCGCGCCGAGGTTGTGCGGGTTACCCGCATCTTCCAGCGCCAGTACGCAATCATCTTCGCCGCTTTTCGCGACCCACTGCTGTACGGAAGTGCCGTTACGTTTTTTAATCAGGAAGCAAACGCCACCGTGATGTTCAGTGCCGGACGCTTTCGCCAGCTCGGCTTCATCCACCACGTGGTAGGCTTTACGGTTTGCCGCCATCCAGCGCAGCGCTTCTTTAAAGCGCGGGGTGACGCTCTGCACAAACCAGGCGCGAACAATCGCGTCCGGACGGCTCTGGAACAGCGCCTGACAGGCGTTTTCACCGTAGACGCGGGTTTCTTCCGCACGCTGACGACGCAAAACTTCCGGATCGATAAAGCTTTTGCCGCTGATGCCGCCGTGATCGGGCTTAACGATGGTTTCGTCACCCGGCGCACGGGAAACCGTACGCCATGGGGAGCCTTCACCACGTTCGCGATCGCGTTCAACATCCCGATCGCGACCGCGCTCACGGCCACGATCGCTGTTTTGACCCTTTCTCTCATCACGGGCAGGGCGACGACCGCCTTCGGCACGGGAAGTACCGGCACGGGATGCGCCTGGACGGCCTCCGCCTTTACCAGTACGTGGATTTTGGGTGCGTTTGTCCGAGTCATCGTCACTGCGGACGTACATCACTTTGACCTTGCCGTTTTTGTTTTTCAGTTCGTCGCTCATGTTTTTCTCCACCTGCGCTGCGCGAAGCGCGCAGATTACCTGATGTGCCAGCGCTTAGCTATGACTTCGTACAAAAGACCACGACTATTGTACCCATTGGATAAAACGCATTGTCGATTAATACGCTGTGAACGATAATGTGTAACATTATAGAAACATTCGGCAACATTGCCGTTCTGCAACACGACGACCCAGAGGTGAGTTATGAATACCGTTTGTGCCCACTGCCAGGCGCTTAATCGCATTCCAGAAGAACGCATTAACGAGGCGGCAAAATGTGGACGCTGTGGTGAAGACTTGTTTGATGGCGATGTTATTAACGCCACGGACAGCACGCTGGACAAACTGCTGAAGGACGATCTCCCGGTTGTGGTTGATTTCTGGGCGCCATGGTGCGGCCCATGCCGCAATTTTGCGCCGATATTTGAAGACGTCGCCGAAGAGCGCAGCAGCACGATGCGCTTCGTAAAAGTGAACACCGAAGCCGAACGAGAACTGAGCGCGCGTTTCCGTATTCGCAGTATCCCGACCATTATGATTTTCAAAAATGGCGAAGTGATTGATATGCTCAACGGCGCAGTCCCCAAAGCGCCGTTTGAAAGCTGGCTGAACGAGGCCCTGCAAGCCTGATACCCACGGGGCACATCTTGTGCCCCGTATCCGCCTCTGCGACAATAGCGTTTTTGCCGTTCGAATCCCATGATTGATAACGCCGTTCTTCGGTTGCGCGCCGAGCGTCTTGCCCGCGCGACTCGTCCTTTTCTTGCCCGCGGTAACCGGGTTCGTCGCTGCCAGCGTTGTCTATTGGTACAGCGCTATTGTTTATGCGACACCATCGTACCACAGTCGGCAAAAAGCCGTTTTTGCCTGGTGATGTTCGATACTGAACCGATGAAGCCAAGTAATACCGGTCGCCTGATCGCCGATATTTTGCCGCAGACCGAGGCTTTCCAGTGGTCGCGCACGGAGCCACCGCAGGCGCTGCTGGATTTGGTGCGCAACCCCGACTATCAGCCGATGGTCGTCTTCCCTTCATCCTACGCCGATGCGGATAGGCAAGTATTAAGCACCCCGCCTGCCGGTAAGCCGCCGCTCTTTATTATGTTAGACGGAACCTGGCCGGAAGCGCGCAAAATGTTTCGCAAAAGCCCGTGGCTGGACAACCTGCCGCTGATCTCCGTCGACCTTTCGCGCGTGTCAGCCTATAGCCTGCGCGAAGTGCACGCTGAAGGGCAGTATTGCACCGCTGAAGTGGCGATTGCGCTGCTCGATTTAGCGAATGACACCGATGCTGCGTCGGCACTCAGTGAACATTTCACCCGCTTTCGCAGTCGCTATCTGGCAGGAAAATCTCAGCATCAGGGCAGCGTCACAGCAGTCGAGGCGGAAAACGGTTAAACTCTTACCGTTATTGTCGCGTAAGGAAGACCGGTATGAGCCAACGTGGGCTGGAAGCACTGCTGAGACCCAAATCGATTGCGGTGATTGGCGCGTCAATGAAACCTCAGCGCGCCGGTTTTCTGATGATGCAAAACCTGCTGGCGGGTGGTTTCGCTGGCCCGGTTTTACCGGTGACGCCCGCCTGGAAAGCGGTGCTGGGCGTGCTGGCCTGGCCGACGGTAGAAAGCCTCCCCTTCTCGCCCGATCTCGCCGTGTTGTGCACCCATGCGCGCCGCAATCTTGAGCTGCTGGAGTCACTGGGCGAAAAAGGCTGCAAAACCTGTATTATTCTCTCCTCCCCTCCGGACCAGTTCAGCGAGCTAAAAGCCTGCGCCGCACGTTATCAGATGCGACTGCTGGGGCCGAATAGCCTCGGGTTGCTGGCGCCATGGCAGGGGCTGAACGCCAGCTTCTCGCCGGTCCCTATCCGCAAAGGCAAGCTGGCCTTTATCTCGCAGTCCGCCGCGGTCTCGAACACCATTCTGGACTGGGCACAGCAGCGCGAAATGGGCTTCTCCTATTTTATCGCGCTCGGCGACAGCCTCGATATCGACGTCGACGACCTGCTCGACTATCTGGCGCGTGATAGTAAAACCAGCGCCATTCTGCTGTATCTCGAGCAACTCAGCGACGCGCGCCGTTTTGTCTCTGCCGCCCGCAGCGCATCGCGTAATAAACCCATTCTGGTGATTAAAAGCGGCCGTAGCCCGGCGGCACAGCGGCTACTGCACGTGAACTCGGGTATGGATCCAGCCTGGGATGCGGCTATCCAGCGCGCAGGTTTGCTCCGCGTACAGGACACGCACGAACTGTTTTCTGCCGTTGAAACGCTCAGCCATATGCGGCCGCTACGCGGCGAGCGACTGATGCTCATCAGTAACGGCGCGGCGCCTGCGGCGCTCGCGTTAGATGAACACTGGGCGCGTAATGGCAAGCTGGCCACGCTGAGCGACGAGACGCGCCAGCAGCTTCAACAGCTACTGCCCGATACCGTTGAGGCCAACAACCCGCTGGATTTACGTGATGATGCCAGTATTGGCCATTATCTGACGGCGGTGAATGTGTTGCTGAATAGCCCGGACCTCGATGCGCTGATGGTCATCCACTCACCCAGCGCCACCGCGCCAGGCAGCGAAAGCGCTGCGGCCTTGATTGACCTGATTAAGCAACACCCACGCGGCAACTACATCAGCGTACTGACCAACTGGTGCGGCGAGTATTCGTCGATCGAGGCACGCCGGATGTTCAGCGACGCCGGGATCCCGACCTACCGTACGCCGGAAGGCACCATTACTGCCTTTATGCACATGGTGGAGTACCGGCGCAACCAGAAGCAGCTGCGGGAAACCCCGGCCCTACCGCACAGCCTGACCGCCAATACCGGCCAGGCGCATGAATTATTACAACAAGCGATTGATAACGGCATCAGCGCGCTGGACACCCACGAAGTGCGGCCGATTTTAGAGACTTACGGCCTGAATACGCTGCCCACCTGGATTGCCTCCGACAGCGCCGAGGCCGTGCATATTGCCGAGCAGATTGGTTATCCGGTTGCGCTTAAGCTCCGTTCTCCGGACATTCCGCATAAATCTGAAGTTCAGGGCGTCATGCTCTACCTGCGCACAGCCAGCGAAGTGCAGCAGGCGGCGGACGCCATCCTGGACCGTGTAAAAATGGCCTGGCCGCAGGCGCGCATTCACGGGCTGCTGGTGCAAAGTATGGCAAACCGCGCCGGTGCTCAGGAGCTGCGCGTCGTCGTCGAGCACGATCCGGTTTTCGGCCCGCTGATTATGCTGGGCGAAGGAGGCGTGGAATGGCGTGCGGAGGATCAGGCTGCAGTTGCCCTACCGCCGCTGAATATGACGCTGGCACGCTATCTGGTCATTCAGGCGATTAAAAGCAAGAAAATCCGCGGGCGTAGCGCGCTGCGACCGCTGGATGTGGCGGGGCTGAGCCAGCTGCTGGTACAGGTGTCGAACCTGATAGTTGATTGCCCTGAAATTCAGCGGCTGGATATTCACCCGCTGCTTGCCTCTGGCAACGAATTTACCGCTCTGGACGTGACGCTGGATATTGCGCCATTTAGCGGCTCAAGCGAAAGTCGGCTGGCGGTGCGGCCTTACCCGCAGCACCTTGAAGAGTGGGTGACCATGAAGAACGGCGAGCGCTGCCTGTTCCGACCGATCCTGCCGGAAGACGAGCCGCTGCTGCAGCAATTTATCGCTCAAGTCACGAAAGAAGATCTTTATTACCGCTATTTCAGCGAGATCAACGAATTTACCCACGACGATTTAGCCAATATGACGCAGATCGACTACGATCGAGAAATGGCTTTCGTCGCGGTCTATTCGCCAGGCGATCGCACTGAGATCCTGGGGGTGACTCGCGCCATTTCCGATCCCGACAATATTGACGCGGAATTTGCCGTGTTGGTGCGCTCCGATCTGAAAGGGCTGGGGCTAGGCGGGCGTCTGCTGGACAAACTTATCAGCTATACCCGAGCCCATGGTTTGCAGCGCCTGAATGGCATTACCATGCCAAACAATCGCGGGATGATTGCCCTCGCGAGGAAGCTCGGTTTTGACGTAGATATTCAGCTGGAAGATGGCATTGTCGGGCTGTCATTAAGGCTAAGTGATGAGTAAGCTGCTGGAAATGCTGCCCTTAACCGACAGAGATGGTATCATTGACCGCTTACGTCGTCTGCGTGGTACAGAGGACCCTTCACTAAACCAGAGAAGAAACGCACTGTGATGTTGTCAAAATTTAAGCGTAATAAACATCAACAACACCTTGCCCAACTACCCAAGCTTTCACAGTCTGTTGATGATATTGAGTTTTTTTATGCTCCAGCAGATTTTCGTGAAGCGTTGCTCGCAAAAATCGCCAGCGCCACGCGCCGAATCTGTATCGTCGCGTTGTACCTTGAGCAGGACGACGCCGGAAAGATGATTCTGCAAGCCCTGTACGATGCCAAACGTCAACGCCCGGAACTCGATGTTCGCGTGCTGGTTGACTGGCATCGCGCACAGCGTGGGCGCATTGGTGCTGCTGCATCCAATACCAACGCGGACTGGTACTGCCGCACCGCAAAAGAGAATCCCGGTGTCGAGGTTCCCGTTTATGGCGTGCCGGTGAATACCCGTGAAGCACTCGGCGTACTGCATTTTAAAGGCTTCATTATTGATGACTGCGTGCTGTATAGCGGCGCCAGCATCAACGATGTCTATCTGCATCAGCACGATAAATATCGTTATGATCGCTACCAATGTATCCGCAATCCGCAGATGGCCGATATCATGTTCAACTGGGTATCGGAGAATCTGGTCGAAGGCCGTGGCGTTAATCGCCTGGACAACACCGAGCGCCCGAAAAGCCCGGAAATCAAAAATGATATCCGCCAGTATCGCCAGGAACTGCGTGATACCAGCTACCATTTCACAGGCAATGCCGGTGATGATGAGCTGACGGTTACGCCGCTGGTTGGCCTGGGGAAAACCAGCCAGCTGAATAAAGCTATTTTCCACCTGATGCCTTGCACCGAAGAAAAGCTCACTATCTGCACCCCTTACTTTAACCTGCCAGCATTGCTGGTCCGCAGCATTATTCGTCTGCTGCGCGAGGGGAAGAAAGTGGAGATTATCGTCGGTGACAAAACGGCGAATGACTTCTATATTCCGGAAAATGAGCCGTTTAAAATTATCGGCGCGCTGCCTTATCTCTACGAAATTAACCTGCGCCGCTTCCTGAGCCGCCTGCAATATTACATCAATACCGATCAGCTGACGGTGCGCCTGTGGAAAGATGGCGATAATAGCTATCACCTTAAAGGGATGTGGGTCGACAACGAGTGGATTCTGCTGACCGGCAATAACCTCAACCCTCGTGCCTGGCGTCTGGACCTGGAAAACGCGGTGTTGATTCACGATCCGAAAAAACAGCTGGCGTCGATGCGCCAGAAAGAGCTGGACCTCATCCGTAAGCACACGACGGTGGTTAATCACTTCCGCGACCTGCAAAGCATCGCGGATTACCCGGTAAAAGTGCGTAAGCTGATTCGCCGTCTGCGTCGAATTCGTATCGACAGGCTGATTAGCCGTATCCTGTAAACTGAAGCCCCGCACGTCGGGGCTTTTTTATGACTGGAGTCTTTATGCTACGTCCCCTTCTGATTTGCACAATGCTGGCGCTCAGCGGTTGCAGCCATATGGCAAACGATAGCTGGAGCGGGCAGGATAAAGCTCAGCATTTTATTGCCTCGGCCATGCTTTCAGCCGCCGGTAATGAGTATGCGCAGCACCAGGGCGTCAGCCGCGATCGCAGCGCGGCGATTGGCTTTCTGTTCTCCATTAGTCTGGGTGCGTCAAAAGAGCTTTGGGACAGCCGCCCGGCGGGGAGCGGCTGGAGCTGGAAAGACTTTGCATGGGACGTTGCCGGCGCCACCACCGGCTATGCGGTGTGGCAGCTCGCGCAACATTAACCTACAAGCGTAGACCTTTTCCTTTGCGATGCAGTTTAAGTGAAACCAGGAAAGCAATCGCCGCCATTACCGTCACATACCAGAAGAAGGCGGTTTCGATACCCGCCGACTTCATCGACAACGCCACGTATTCGGCTGAACCGCCAAACAAGGCGTTAGCCACCGCATAAGACAAGCCTACCCCCAACGCGCGCACCTGCGCCGGGAACATTTCAGCTTTCAGGATCCCGCTAATCGAGGTGTAGAAGCTGGTAATGAGCAGCGCGCACATGACTAACGCAAATGCCGCGTACGGTGACGTGACGTTCTGTAACGCAGAGAGAATTGGCACGGTGAACAGGGTGGCCAGCGCACCAAAGCAGAGCATTGAGGTACGACGTCCGACTTTATCAGACAGCAGGCCAAACAACGGCTGGACGAGCATATAGACGAACAGCGCAGCGGTCATAATGACGCTTGCCAGGTTTGCGCTCATCCCGGCAGTGTTCACGAGATATTTCTGCATGTAGGTCGTAAAGGTGTAGAAACTCAGTGACCCTGCAGCAGTGAAACCGAGCACCATGAAAAACGCTCTACGGTTACGCCACAGCCCTTTGAATGAACCGGCTTCTTTTAGCGTGCGCGTCTCTTTCTGCGAGGTTTCATCCAGCTGACGCCGTAGCCACAGGGCGACAATCGCCAGTACGGCCCCCAGGGCAAATGGAATTCGCCATCCCCAGGCGTGAAGATCTTCGCTGCTGAGCACATTTTGCAAGATAACCACGACCAGAACAGCCAGCAGTTGTCCGCCAATCAGCGTGACATACTGGAAGGAGGCATAGAAGCCCTTACGGCCTTCAACCGCCACCTCGCTCATGTAGGTGGCGCTGGTACCATACTCGCCGCCAACGGACAGCCCCTGGAACAAACGCGCCAGCAGCAGCAGTGCGGGAGCCCAAGTGCCAATCACGCTGTAGCCCGGTAAACAGGCAATAACTAACGAGCCGAAACACATCATACATACGGAAATGAGCATCGAGACCTTACGTCCGCGGCGGTCCGCGATGCGGCCAAATAGCCAACCACCGATTGGGCGCATCAGAAAACCTGCGGCAAATACGCCAGCAGTTTGTAGCAGTTGGGTCGTGGTATTTCCTGACGGAAAAAAAATGTGAGCAAAATAGAGGGAACAGAACGAGTAGACGTAGAAATCAAACCACTCAACAAGGTTCCCTGATGATGCCCCGACGATTGCCATCACGCGACGGCGAGTATCGCTGTTGGCCAGCGATTCTTCTGGGGTCACACTGGTTACGGCCATTTGTTAACTCCTGCCAAAAGCGCTCTCCTGCCTTACCGGGCGTACACGTCACGCAGGCAGATATTTTAGTAAATGAAATGTTATACAATTGTTATTATTAAATTAGTGATGAAAATCACATTTTCTGTTAGCAGGATCACGATTTAGGATTAGGTGCAGAAGGAACAGAAGGGAATAGAGAGGAAAAAAAGTGGAGTATGACGTAGGCCGGATAAGGCATTTATGCCGCCATCCGGCAATGTGCCCCGGGATGACCTGATGACGCTGCGCTTATCCGCCCTGCAGAGGGCATTAATCGCCCGGGATTTCACCCTGTTTTACTTTCGCACAGACGCAAAAAAGCCCATCCGTCAGGATGGGCTTCTTCACTAATTGATGCCTGGCAGTTTATGGCGGGCGTCCTGCCCGCCACCCTACGGGCCGTTGCTGCGCAACGTTCAAATCCGCTCCCGGCGGATTTGTCCTACTCCGGAGAGCGCTCACCGACAAACAACAGATAAAACAAAAGGCCCAGTCTTTCGACTGAGCCTTTCGTTTTATTTGATGCCTGGCAGTTCCCTACTCTCGCATGGGGAGACCCCACACTACCATCGGCGCTACGGCGTTTCACTTCTGAGTTCGGCATGGGGTCAGGTGGGACCACCGCGCTACAGCCGCCAGGCAAATTCTGTTATCAACACGCATTAGCCTGTCGATGTAATCTGTAATCAAGCTGAAT
>NZ_LXEU01000029.1 GCF_001654985.1 Kluyvera georgiana ATCC 51603 | reverse complement strand
GCTTCGCTTTTTCTCAGCGGCGCGGGGTGTGCATAATACGCCACCCAACTACGAAGTCAAGCTTTTATTTTCGCTTTCTTCGCCGAGATTCTCAAGAGAACCTCGCTAACCCGGCGGCTTGTTTGCCGTTGTTCCGTGTCAGTGGAGGCGCATTATAGGGAGAAAATGAGAAGCCGCAAGCATAAAATAGAAAAAACTTTTCGTTCGCCTGTTTTTCATCCAACCATCTTATTTTCGCCTGGTTTTTAAACAAAAACGAGCCCCGTAGGGCTCGTTTTCTTCTTTTTGTGACTTACTGCACTGCCACAATCTGGTCGTCTTTCACTTCCAGCCGGATGGTTTTACCCGGCAACAACTCGCCAGACAAGATTTGCTGTGCCAGCGGGTTCTCGATCTGCTGCTGGATAGCACGTTTCAGTGGGCGCGCACCATACACCGGATCGTAACCATTCTTACTCAGCAGTTGCAAAGCCTCGTCGGAGATCTGTGTTTCATAGCCACGTTCTTCCAGACGTTTGTACAAACGCTGCAGCTGAATCTGCGCAATCGACGCAATGTGTTTTTCACCTAACGGATGGAAAACAACCACTTCATCAATACGGTTGATGAACTCTGGACGGAAGCTGTGGCTGACCACGCCCAGTACCAGATCTTTCATATGCCCGTAGTCCAGTTCACCGAAGCGTTCCTGAATCAGGTCAGAACCGAGGTTAGAGGTCATGATGACCACCGTGTTACGGAAGTCGACCGTTCTCCCCTGCCCGTCGGTCAGACGACCGTCGTCCAGAACCTGCAGCAGAATGTTGAACACATCCGGATGCGCTTTCTCGACTTCATCCAGCAGGATGACCGAGTAAGGGCGACGACGCACCGCTTCTGTCAGATAGCCGCCCTCTTCATAACCGACATATCCCGGAGGCGCACCCACGAGACGAGACACGGAGTGTTTTTCCATAAACTCGGACATGTCGATACGCACCATCGCGTCATCGCTGTCGAACATAAAGTTCGCCAGCGCTTTACACAGTTCGGTTTTACCTACCCCGGTTGGCCCCAGGAACAGGAATGAACCAATCGGACGGTTCGGGTCAGACAGCCCGGCACGGCTACGGCGAATCGCGTTCGATACCGCTTCGACCGCTTCGTTCTGGCCAATCACGCGGCTATGCAGATCCTGTTCCATGCGCAACAGTTTCTCTCGCTCACCTTCCAGCATGCGGGCCACCGGAATACCTGTCCAGCGCGCCAGCACTTCGGCAATCTCCGCATCCGTCACTTTATTACGTAACAGGCGCATGGTTTTACCTTCGGACTGGGTCGCCGCTTCCAACTGTTTTTCCAGTTCCGGAATTTTGCCGTACTGCAGCTCAGACATCCGCGCCAGGTCACCGACACGACGCGCCTGTTCAATGGCGATTTTCGCCTGCTCCAGCTCCGCTTTAATAGTTTGCGTACCAGAGAGCGACGCTTTCTCCGCTTTCCACTCTTCTTCTAACTCAGAATACTGACGCTCTTTATCGCTCAGCTCGTCATTCAGCATGTCGAGACGTTTCTTACTCGCCTCGTCAGACTCTTTCATCAGCGCCTGCTGTTCCAGCTTCAACTGAATGATACGGCGATCGAGACGGTCGAGCTCTTCCGGCTTCGAGTCGATCTGCATACGAATGCTGGAGGCAGCTTCATCGATAAGGTCGATGGCTTTATCCGGCAACTGGCGGTCAGCAATATAGCGGTGAGACAGCGTCGCCGCCGCGACAATCGCCGGGTCGGTGATCTGCACATGGTGATGCAGTTCATAACGCTCTTTCAGACCGCGCAAAATCGCAATAGTGTCTTCCACCGATGGCTCTGCCACGAACACTTTCTGGAAGCGACGTTCCAGCGCCGCATCTTTTTCGATGTACTGACGATATTCATCCAGCGTGGTCGCACCGACGCAGTGCAGTTCCCCGCGCGCCAGCGCCGGTTTCAGCATGTTACCGGCATCCATCGCGCCGTCGGCTTTACCCGCGCCCACCATGGTGTGCAGCTCGTCGATAAACAGGATGACGTTGCCTTCCTGTTTCGCCAGGTCGTTCAGCACGCCTTTCAGACGCTCTTCAAACTCACCGCGGTATTTAGCCCCGGCCACCAGCGCCCCCATATCCAACGCCAGCACGCGGCGGCCTTTCAAGCCTTCCGGCACTTCACCGTTGATAATACGTTGCGCCAGCCCTTCAACAATGGCGGTTTTACCCACACCCGGCTCACCGATCAAGACGGGGTTGTTTTTGGTACGACGTTGCAGTACCTGAATGGTACGGCGAATTTCTTCATCACGGCCGATCACCGGGTCGAGCTTGCCCTGCTCGGCGCGTTCAGTCAGATCGACGGTGTATTTTTTCAATGCCTGACGTTGGTCCTCGGCACCCTGGTCATTCACGCTTTCACCTCCGCGCATCTGTTCAATTGCCTGAGTGATATTGGCGGTAGTTGCACCTGCGGTTTTCAGCAGGTCGGTCAGAGTGCCACGAGACTCAAGCGCCGCCAGAACGAACAGTTCCGACGAAATAAAGTTATCGCCGCGTTTTTGCGCCAGCTTGTCGCACAGATTCAGCACGCGCATCAGATCCTGAGACGGCTGCACGTCTCCCCCGGTGCCTTCCACCTGAGGTAAACGGCTTAGCGCCTGATCGATAGCCGTACGTAACTGGCCGGCATTAATGCCCGCGGACGTTAATAAAGGACGTACCGAGCCCCCTTCCTGATTCAGCAAGGCGCTCATTAAATGAAGAGGTTCGATAAATTGGTTGTCGTGCCCCAGTGCGAGCGACTGAGCATCGGCAAGAGCTAGCTGGAATTTATTGGTAAGACGATCCAGACGCATGACTCCTCCCATATATAGGTCAATTTTGCTACAGGAGATTAAATGAGGTCATCCCTCAATTATTCAAGGTTAAATGACCTGGTCTATGAGAAAAAAATGTCTGCCTTCTGGATCGTCTTGATTCTATAGGTTATATCAGCCAGATAAAACTTGCCATACGACCCGTAATACGGTCGCGGCGATAGGAGAAAAAATCATCCTTTTCGCTGAATGTACAGCGGTCGCCGCCAAAGATGGCGGTTACGCCAATATTCCCTAAACGCTGACGCGCCAAAAGGTAGATATCTGCGTAATATTTTTCGCCAACAGGACGAAATGCCCTAACCGCGTTGGCGTCTTTGGCCATAAACGCTTCACGTACTTCCGGGCCGACTTCAAAAGCCTGCGGACCAATCGCCGGGCCAAACCAGGCAAGAATATTTTCGGGACGGTCTTTGAAGCAGGCAACGGTCTCTTCCAGCACGCCGTCGCATAAACCGCGCCAGCCCGCATGTGCCGCGGCCACTTCCGTTCCTGCTTTATTGCAAAACAGAACCGGAAGGCAGTCCGCCGTCATCACCGCGCACACCGTCCCGGGCGTATTACTGTAAGAGGCATCCGCACGTTTCGAAGCATAAGGCTCGCCGGTCAGGTGCAGCACATCTTTACCGTGCACCTGCTCCAGCCACACCGGTTTCGACGGCAGTTGGCCCGCCGCGAACATACGCTTGCGGTTCTCCTCAACGTGTTCGAGATTATCGCCACAGTGAGCGCCGAGATTCAGGGAATCCCACGCGCCTTCACTGACGCCACCGACGCGCGTTGAACTACAGGCGGCCACGCCTTGCGGCAGCGGCCATTCCGGGACAATGATTTTGGTCATAACCAGTCTACGTCATCCTTATGTTCTTCAAAGTCGGCACGCATCACGGCGATCAAATCGACCATATCCTGCGGGATAGGCGCATGCCATTCCATTTCAATCCCCGAAATGGGGTGATAGAGACGAAGCATAGTCGCATGCAGCGCCTGGCGATCAAATTTACGCAGTACGGAAATGAACTCATCCGACGCGCCTTTTGGCGGACGCGGACGGCCACCATAGACCTGATCGCCCACCAGCGGATGGGTGATGTGCGCCATGTGCACGCGGATCTGGTGCGTACGCCCGGTTTCCAGACGCAGCCGCAGACGCGTGTGCACACGGAAGTGTTCCATAATACGATAGTGCGTTACCGCCGGTTTCCCCATCGGGTGAACCGCCATGTGCGTACGTTTGGTTGGGTGACGGCTAATCGGTTCCTCAACGGTACCGCCCGCAGTCATGTGACCAATCGCCACCGCCTCATACTCGCGGGTAATCTCGCGCAGCTGCAGCGATTCCACCAGACGTGTCTGCGCCGGAACGGTTTTGGCCACCACCATTAAACCGGTGGTGTCTTTATCCAGACGGTGGACGATGCCCGCACGCGGCACATCGGCAATCGGCGGATAGTAATGCAGCAGCGCATTCAGCACCGTACCATCCGGGTTACCGGCACCCGGGTGAACGACCAGGTCGCGCGGCTTATTGATGACGAGGATATCATCATCTTCATATACAATATCGAGTGGGATATCCTGCGCTTCAAAGCGGATCTCTTCGTCGATTTCAGCATCGATAGCGACGGACTCGCCACCCATGACTTTTTCTTTCGGCTTGTCTGAAACTTTGCCATTGACCTGAACGCGCTGGTCGAGGATCCACTCTTTTATGCGCGATCGCGAATAATCAGGGAACATTTCGGCCAAAGCCTGATCTAAGCGTTGACCGAGTTGTGACTCGGACACCGTTGCGGTGAGTTGTACTCGTTGTGCCATATACAGCTTCTTCGTTAACGTTGGGTTTTTACGGCTTCGCCGTTTAATATAGTGTGCTATTGTAGCTGGTCTTAATCGGGAACAGGAACTGTGAATATCCCGTATAAACATTTTGAGGAAAGTCAAAACGTCATGACGCGCATGAAATATCTGGTGGCAGCGGCCACGTTGAGCCTGGCTTTGGCGGGGTGCTCTGGTTCAAAGGAAGAGGTTCCTGATAATCCGCCTAATGAAATCTACGCAACTGCTCAGCAAAAGCTGCAGGACGGTAACTGGAAACAGGCAATAACGCAACTGGAAGCGTTGGATAACCGCTATCCGTTCGGGCCATATTCTCAACAGGTACAGCTGGATCTGATCTACGCATATTACAAAAATGCCGATCTGCCGCTGGCTCAGGCCGCGATTGACCGTTTCATTCGTCTGAACCCGACGCACCCGAACATCGACTACGTGATGTACATGCGCGGCTTAACCAACATGGCGCTGGACGATAGCGCGCTGCAGGGCTTCTTTGGCGTCGACCGTTCAGACCGCGATCCGCAGCACGCCCGTGACGCATTTAACGACTTCTCGAAGCTGGTGCGCGGCTACCCGAACAGTCAATACGTCACCGACGCCAACAAACGTCTTATCTTCCTGAAAGACCGTCTGGCGAAGTATGAACTTTCCGTTGTTGATTACTACACCGCGCGCGGCGCGTGGGTAGCCGTCGTAAACCGCGTCGAAAACATGATGCGTAACTTCCCGGATACTCAGGCAACTCGCGACGCTCTACCGAAGATGGAAAACGCCTACCGCGAAATGCAGATGACGGCGCAGGCTGATAAAGTCGCGAAAATCATTGCCGCCAACGGCAAAAGCACTCAGTCCTGATCAAACATCTTAGAAAGCAAAACGGCAGCCCGATGGCTGCCGTTTTTTTATTCGTTTTAATGACTTGCTGAAGCGGTTTAGCGCCTGGTCATCCTATCAAATATGGCTGCATTTTCCGGAATCGACAAGTAAAAAATCACTTCTTCCTGTCTTGACTCACAAAATGAATGCGCTGACAAAAAGTGACAAAATAATGTGATATTTATCACACATTTTAAGCAAATCCGAGGTATGCTGGAATCACCAAGACGGAAAGACAAGAGGTAAAATTTATGACAATGAACATTACCAGTAAACAAATGGAAATTACTCCGGCTATTCGCCAGCATGTCGCAGACCGTCTCGCAAAATTGGAAAAATGGCAAACCCACTTAATCAACCCGCATATCATTCTGTCCAAAGAGCCACAGGGATTTGTAGCGGACGCCACGATGAATACCCCTAATGGGCATCTGGTCGCCAGTGCGAAACATGAAGATATGTACACCGCCATTAACGAATTGATCAACAAGCTGGAACGGCAGCTCAATAAGGTGCAACACAAAGGGGAAGCCCGTCGCGCCGCAACGTCGGTGAAAGACGCAAGCTTCGTAGAAGAAGTTGAAGAAGAGTAAACTGAACTTTGTACTTTAATGTGTATCGCCAACGCGCCTTCGGGCGCGTTTTTTATTGACAGAATGAAAACAGAACGAGTACTGTAAAACCTCATCACGCTAAGGATTTAACCTGATAGTGAAACTTCTACCGTTTTTCTTCGCATTCTTTTTTACCTTCCCCTGAATGGGAGGCGTTTCGTCGTGTGATAAAGAATGCGAAGACGAACAATAAGGCCTCCCACACCGGGGGGCCTTTTTTATTGATAACAAGAAAGGCAAACATGATGACTTCGGAAAATCCGTTACTGGCGATACGCGATAAGATAAGCGCCCTTGATGAGAAATTAGTGAGCCTGCTGGCCGAGCGCCGCGGCCTGGCCATTGAGGTGGGTAAAGCCAAGCTGGCGTCTCACCGCCCGGTCCGCGACATCGACCGCGAGCGCGATCTGCTGGAACGCCTGATTACGCTGGGCAAAGCCCACCAGCTTGACGCGCACTACATCACCCGCCTGTTCCAGCTCATCATTGAAGATTCAGTCCTGACCCAGCAAACCCTGCTCCAGCAGCACCTGAATAAAATTAACCCGCACTCCGCACGTATCGCGTTTCTGGGCCCGAAAGGTTCCTACTCGCATCTGGCGGCCCGCCAGTATGCCGCCCGCCACTTTGAGCAGTTCATCGAAAGCGGCTGCCTGAAATTTGCCGATATCTTTAATCAGGTCGAGACCGGCCAGGCTGACTACGCCGTGGTGCCGATTGAAAACACCAGCTCCGGCGGCATTAACGACGTCTACGACCTGCTGCAGCATACCAGTCTGTCGATCGTGGGCGAAATGACGGTCCCTATCGACCACTGCGTGCTGGTCAACGGCACGACCACCCTCGACACCATTGAAACGGTCTACAGCCATCCGCAGCCGTTCCAGCAGTGCAGCCAGTTCCTGAGCCATTATCCGCAGTGGAAAATTGAGTATACCGAGAGCACCTCGGCGGCAATGGAAAAAGTGGCGCAGGCCAACTCACCAACCGTCGCGGCGCTGGGTAGCGAAGCCGGCGGCAAGCTGTATGGCTTGCAGGTGCTGGAACGCTGCCAGGCGAACCAGACGCAGAACATCACGCGCTTCCTGGTGCTGGCGCGCAAAGCGGTGAACGTCTCCGACCAGGTACCGGCGAAAACCACCCTGCTGATCGCCACCGGGCAGCAGGCCGGTGCGCTGGTTGAAGCGCTGCTGGTATTGCGTAATCACAACCTGATTATGACCAAGCTCGAATCGCGCCCGATTCACGGCAACCCGTGGGAAGAGATGTTTTATCTCGACGTCCAGGCGAACCTGGACGCGCTGCCGATGCAAAAAGCACTCAAAGAGCTTTCCGGTATTACCCGCTCGATGAAAGTGCTGGGCTGCTACCCAAGCGAGAACGTGGTACCGGTCGACCCGGTTTAACGTTCGATAAACGGTAGCTTCTTCATCCCTGCGACTTCAACGTGCAGGGTGAAGATGGCACCAGAAAGCGGATACTGCGCCACCTCATCCGCCGACATATTCTCTCGGGTCGTGGTAATAAACAGCGTGCGCATATCCGCGCCACCGAAGCAGACCATCGTCGGGCAACGCACCGGCAGACGATATTCCGCAAGCTGCTCCCCCGTTGGCGAGAAGCGCGCCACGCGCCAGCCGTCAAACATCGCGCTCCAGTAACAGCCTTCTTCATCGATAGCCGCGCCGTCCGGGATCCCCTCACCGTCCTGAAACAAGCGGAACACCTCCCGCGCTCCCGGTTCGCCGTCGGCGTCCAGCGGCGTACGATAAATCACGCCGTTTGGCGTGTCGGAGGTATACATCCAGCCTTTATCCTCGCTGAATGCCAAACCGTTGGCGCCGTGAATATCACACTGAATCACCTTTGGCCTCAGTTGGTTATCCACCCTAACCAACAGCGCCCCGTTGTAATCACCCGGCCCCCAGAAGGTACCGGCATAAAAACGTCCATCGCGATCGGTGCCGCCGTCGTTAAAACGCGCCAGCTGTGGATTACTTGGGTTATCGCAGATTTTATGCTGGAGCAGACCGCGGCTATCGGCAAGCCAGATTGCGCTGCGTAGCGCGACGATAAAGCCCCCCTTCTCCCTCAGCGCAAAGCAGCCAACCTCTTCCGGGAACTGTAAGATCTGGTGGTCGCCCGTCGCAGGTACATAGCGGTGAATTTCACACTCCATGATGTCCGCCCAGTACAACGCCTGCTCGGCGTCGCTCCAGGTCGGGCATTCCGGCAGATGTCCGGTGTAATCAAACAGCAGGTTTGCTTCAGCCATCGTCTTCATCCCATAAAAAAAGCCAGAGGATTTCCCCTGGCTTTCAAGTATATACAGTTTTCGTTTACTGCCGACTGTCATTCGCCTGGCGTAACAGGACGCGGCTCTCACTCTGGAAACGCTGTGCGTAGTCGCCGAACCAGTGTTCCACCTTACGGAAGCTGTCGATAAACGCCTGCTTATCGCCCTGCTCCAGCAGCCCAATTGCCTCGCCAAAGCGCTGGTAGTAACGTTTAATCAGCGCCAGATTGTTACCAGACGACATAATAATGTCGGCGTACAGCTGCGGATCCTGAGCAAACAGACGGCCAACCATCGCCAGTTCCAGGCGGTAGATCGGTGAAGAGAGCGCCAGTAGTTGTTCCAGTTGCACATTCTCTTCCGCCAGATGCAGGCCATAGGCGAAAGTCGCAAAGTGACGCAGCGCCTGGATAAACGCCATATTCTGGTCGTGCTCAACCGCGCTGATACGATGTAAACGCGCGCCCCAGACCTGAATCTGCTCGAGGAACCACTGGTAGGCTTCCGGCTGGCGGCCATCGCAGTAGACCACCACCTGTTTAGCCAGGCTGCCGCTGTCCGGACCAAACATCGGGTGCAGCCCCACAACGGGCCCCGAGTGCACCGACAGCATCGCTTGCAGTGGCCCGGCTTTCACCGAGGCCAGATCCACCAGAATACAGTCCTTCGGTAGCGGCGGTAGCTTTGCAATCACCTGCTCAGTGACGTGGATTGGCACGCTGACGATGACCATACCGGCATCCGCCACCATTTCTGGCGCGTTTGCCCAGTCTTCTTTTTCCAGCGTCCGCACCTGATAGCCGGACAGGGTCAGCATTTTTTCAAACAGCCGCCCCATCTGGCCGCCGCCGCCGACAATCACCACCGGGCGCAGCGACGGACAGAGCGTTTTGAAGCCTTTGTCGTTTTCGCTGGAGTAGGACTCGCGCATCACGCGACGCAGCACATCTTCAATCAAATCAGGCGGCACGCCTAATGCGGCGGCCTCTTTGCGACGCGAAGCCAGCATTGAAGCCTCACGTTCCGGGACATAAATCGGCAGGCCGTACTGGCTTTTGACTTCGCCAACTTCCGCCACCAGTTCCAGACGCTTCGCCAGCAGGTTCAGCAGAGCCTTATCCACTTCATCAATTTGATCGCGCAGCGCGGTCAGTTCAGCAACCATACAATCCTCTTACGCCAGACGAGCCGCCAGATGGCCGCGTAAATCCTTGTCGAGCTCACGCAGCAGCGCATCGGTCGTTTCCCAACTGATGCATGCATCGGTTACCGATACGCCGTATTTCATATCACAGCGCGGCTGCTCGGAAGACTGATTGCCTTCGTGAATGTTGCTTTCAATCATCAGACCAATAATGGAACGGTTACCGTCCTTGATCTGTGCGACAACGGATTCCGCTACCGCAGGCTGACGACGGTAGTCTTTATTGGAATTACCATGACTGCAATCTACCATCAGCGATGCGCGCAGTCCCGCCTGTTCCATCTCTTTTTCACACTGCGCCACATCTTCCGGGCCGTAGTTCGGCTTTTTACCGCCGCGCAGAATCACGTGTCCATCCGGGTTACCCTGGGTGCGCAGCAGGCAAACCTGACCGGCCTGGTTGATCCCCACGAAACGATGCGGCATCGCCGCAGCGCGCATCGCGTTGATGGCGGTCGCCAGCGATCCGTCGGTGCCGTTTTTGAAACCGACCGGCATCGACAGGCCAGAAGCCATTTCGCGGTGCGTCTGCGATTCTGTGGTACGCGCGCCAATCGCTGACCAACTGAACAGATCGCCCAGGTACTGCGGGCTGTTCGGATCCAGCGCCTCGGTTGCCAGCGGCAGCCCCATGCTGACCAGTTCAACCAACAGACGACGGGCAATTTTCAGTCCGCCTTCCACATCAAACGAGCCATCCATGTGCGGATCGTTGATAAGCCCTTTCCAGCCGACGGTAGTACGCGGCTTTTCAAAATAGACGCGCATCACCAGGTAGAGGCTATCGCTGACCTCTTCCGCCAGTGTTTTAAATCGACGCGCATATTCGATGGCAGCTTCAGGATCGTGGATGGAGCAAGGCCCACACACTACCAGCAGACGCGGATCGCGACCGGAGATAATGTCAGAAATCGTTTTACGTGACTGGGCGATTTGCGCTTCCTGCTCAACGGTGAGCGGAAATTCAGCTTTCAGCTGATCCGGGGTGATCAAAACCTGTTCATCGGCGATATTTACGTTATTCAGCGCGTCTTTTTGCATGATGGCATTACCTGTTATGGCTCGTTTGCGATAGTTGTTTCCTCAATGAGGTGCACTCACAATATCATAATGAGTAAAGATATCAATCCAAAATCCGTAAATTATTATTTACAACCCCTATTAAAGGCAAAGTAATTACCACCAATGTGTACAATAATAATTACACTTTTAATTGAGAGGTATAAAAAAGGGCGAACGCCAATGCGTTCCCCCTGATTTAAGCCCCCTACTCAGCTGCGCGCGATAATCCCTGCGCGACCCTGCTACGCCAGCGCACCCAGTCAATAGCAACAAACAGCAGTAAACTTGCCCCCATCACTGGCAACGCCAGACCAAGTGCCGCAGTGACGACGAGTGTCGCAATGCGCGCAGGCAGCGCCAATGCCAGCCAGCTTTGCGTCAACGTTTGCAGCGGGCTGCTCTGTAGCTGGGCAGGGCGTTTAATCCACCAGAGCCGATAGCCCATCACAATCGCCACGCACAGCGCCAGCCCAAAGGCGATCAACAAAAGCTGGTTTGGCAAACCGAACAGGATCCCCATATGGAAATCAACACCCCAGCGCGTGAGCTTTGCCATCAACGGAAAATCAGCAAACTGCGTAGAGTCGATAATCGCCAGAGAGTGCGGATCGACCGCAACGGCATCGACCTGCGTGGGCCAGCGCCGGTCGATCTCAGTGACCGTCCAGGCACGATCGGCGCTGCGCGGCGGGCGCATCTCCAGATGAGTGGCATCGATGCCGCCGCGTTGAGCAACGTTAAGGACGGCATCGATCCGCTCCCAGGCGACCTGTGAAACATGTGGCATCATCTCGCCCGAATGGCCGCGATGCTCCGAATGAGGATCCATCGCCATCATCTCACCACCGTGCAGTTGGGTATTGACCTGCGGTGTCAGCCAACCAAAAGCTGCGCGCAGCTTATCAACGTTACCCCCGGCCCACTGCGACCAGGTTAAGCCGGTCGCGGAAAAGAGCAACATTCCCGCCAGAAGAGACCAGCCAAGGGTGACATGCAGGCGGCGCGTATTTTGCAGACGGCTTTTGATCCGTCGCTTAGGGCGGGTAAAGGCCCACAGGACAATTCCCCCCAGCGCGGCCACCCACATCCACGACGCGGCCAGCTCGCTGTATAAGCGCCCCGTATCGCCGAGCAATAGCGATCGATGCGCATAATCAATCCACTGACGCAGCGGTAAAATACCGCTGGTACCGTAGACCGTCATATCGCCTTTCACCGCCAACGTCACCGGATCAATAAAGATGGCGCGATTTTCCGAGACCTGAAGCGCCGGATCGGCAAACATTACGCGTGTGGTTTCACCCGCTTCCAGCGCAGGTCGTACGGCGCTCAAACGCAACGGTGTATCCAACGCGCGTTCCGCAGCCGCAATCTGCACGGCTATTGGCTGCCGCTCTCCGCCAATGGTGCCGTGTAGCGCATCGCGATACAGCAGGTTCTCTAGCTGCGGCGTGGCGACATACAGCGTGCCCGTCAGGGCCGCGACGAAAATAAATGGCCCAACAAACAGACCGATAAAAAAATGCAGGCGGCGCAGCAGGTGCACCCATGCCGCCCGCGAGGTGCAGGTTGTCATACTCTTCCTTCATACATGCGAAAAGTGGTGTGACGCTGAGGCGTCATTGATTATTTTTAAGCAGGTACAGCAGGCAAACGCGGCGGCGCGCGGGTATCAGGAAAGAGCCAGGGAAAATAGCACCAGTGGGTGACGACAGGTGGGAACAACACAATCGTCACGCGCAGCAACAACGCGCACAGCAGTGCACACAGCGCCAGCATTACGCCTGGCATATGCGTCAGCAGCACGCAGTAGCCGCAGGCTTCACCGTGGTCAATGGGTATGCTGTCCGACATCGAATGATGAGTGGGCATTGGCATCGTCATTTCATGGTGCATACCGGGCATCGCGCTCATTGGCGATTGCTGTAGCGACACCGAGATCAGCGGAGCAAAGATAATCAGCGCCATAGCCAACAGCGCAAGTCCGGCGGCCCACTGTTTCAGTGCTGTGATGTTGAATGCTCTGCCGCTCACACTGCCCTCCAATGAATGAGGGCATTGTAAATGATTTAACAACCAAATGTTAACGCATGGTGCCTTTGAGGATAAAAAAAGGGCCAGCCTTTCGGCCAGCCCTTTCTAACAGGATGTCGCTTGCGCGAATCTTAGTTAAGACGCTCTTTGATACGAGCAGACTTACCAGTGCGCTCACGCAGGTAGTACAGTTTAGCTTTACGTACAGCACCACGACGTTTAACAGCAATGCTGTCAACTACCGGAGAGTGAGTCTGGAAGACACGCTCAACGCCTTCGCCGTTGGAAATTTTACGAACAGTGAATGCAGAGTGCAGACCGCGGCTACGAATAGCGATAACCACGCCCTCAAATGCCTGCAGACGTTTTTTGGAACCTTCAACAACCCATACTTTCACTTCCACGGTATCACCCGGACGGAAGGAAGGTACGTCCTGCTTCATCTGTTCTTGTTCAAGTTGCTTAATAATGTTGCTCATAATTTAATCTCTTATCCTGGGTAAACTGATATTTGGGGGTCTTAGACCAGCCCATCATGTTTATGCTGCTGT
Organism: Kluyvera georgiana ATCC 51603; assembly: GCF_001654985.1. Classification (GTDB taxonomy): domain Bacteria; phylum Pseudomonadota; class Gammaproteobacteria; order Enterobacterales; family Enterobacteriaceae; genus Kluyvera; species Kluyvera georgiana. Next base: position 37,756 of record NZ_LXEU01000029.1, on the reverse strand, counting down.
TGCGCGTGTTCCTGTTTGAACTCCGCCAGCAACCTTGCTTGCTCTTCAGTCAGAGCCAGGTTTTCCAGAAGTTCAGGTCTTCTAAGCCAGGAGCGGCCCAGCGACTGCTTCAAACGCCAGCGACGTATCTCGGCATGGTTTCCCGACAGCAGAACCGGCGGTACTTCCATTCCTTCCAACACTTCAGGGCGGGTATAGTGCGGACAGTCCAGCAACCCGTCAGCAAACGAATCTTCGATTGCCGATGCTTCATGACCCAGTACCCCCGGAATAAACCGGGAAACGGAGTCGATCAGCGTCATTGCCGGTAACTCTCCACCGCTGAGAACGTAATCGCCGATAGACCATTCTTCGTCAATCTCGGTCTGAATCACGCGCTCATCGATACCTTCGTAGCGACCACATACCAGAATCAGCTTTTGATTCGTGGCCAGTTCGCTGACGCCTGCTTGATCAAGCTTGCGTCCCTGAGGTGACAGATAAATCACCTTTGCGCCTTCACCTGCCGCGGCTTTTGCTGCATGAATGGCGTCCCGTAAAGGTTGCACCATCATTAACATCCCCGGTCCGCCGCCGTAAGGACGATCGTCCACGGTACGGTGCCGGTCATGCGTGAAGTCACGTGGACTCCAACTCTGGATGCTCAGCAGGCCATTTTTTACTGCCCGGCCAGTTACCCCGTAATCGGTAATTGCGCGGAACATTTCAGGAAACAGGCTAATTATGCCAATCCACATAGCGCCGTCTTTTACCGTTTATCCGGTGGTTTAAAAACCAGGATCCCAATCTACTTCGATAGTACGAGTAGCGAGATCGACTTTCTTGATAACCTGCCCATCGAGGAACGGAACCAGCCGCTCCTTGATACCAAATGCATCTTTCAGGTTTGCCTTAATGACGAGAACGTCATTCGACCCGGTTTCCATCATATCGATGACTTTACCGAGACCGTAGCCTTCCGTGGTCACTACCTGGCAGCCCATCAGGTCTTTCCAGTAATAGCTTCCATCTTCCAGCGCCGGCAGCTGCGAGGAATCCACGATAATTTCGCAGTTCGTCAGCAGATTCGCGGCATCGCGATCGTCAACGCCTTTCAGCTTAATGACGATATCCTGATTGTGGTAGCGCCAGCTTTCCAGCTCAACGGTCTGCCACTGACCCGCCTTCTGGATTAACCAGGGCTGATAGTCAAAAATGCTTTCGGCGTCTTCGGTGGAGGAAAACACTCTGAGCCAACCACGGATACCGTAGGAAGAACCCATTTTCCCCAATACGATCGGATCAACAGGTGCTTGTGCGGTGTGTTGCTTGCTCATCATGACCACCGTGACAGATTAAGCTGCTTTTTTAGCTTCTTTGATCAGCGCAGATACGCGATCAGAGATAGTTGCGCCCTGGCCAACCCAGTGTGCGATACGGTCCAGATCCAGACGGGTGCCTTCTTCCGCGCCAGAAGCGATCGGGTTGAAGAAACCAACGCGCTCGATGAAGCGACCGTTACGTGCGTTACGGCTGTCAGTAACAACAACCTGGTAGAACGGACGCTTTTTAGCGCCGTGACGTGCTAAACGAATAGTTACCATAACATCCTCTTGTGTGAATAGAACAACCGGGCCCCATCGAGGGAAGGGGCCCGGTGTCATATTAAAAGCCCGAAAATTTTACTCATTTTTGGGCAAAATGCAATCCGTATTATCTGCCGGGGAATCCTGGTGGCATCATTCCCTTCATTCCGCGCATCATTTTCATCATGCCGCCTTTCGACTTCATCTTCTTCATCATGCGCTGCATGTCGTCGAACTGCTTGAGCAGACGGTTCACGTCCTGCACCTGCAGGCCGCAGCCCTGGGCGATACGACGCTTACGGGAACCTTTGATGATTTCCGGCTTCGCGCGCTCTTTCAGCGTCATCGAGTTGATGATCGCTTCCATACGCACCAGCACTTTGTCATCCATCTGCGATTTAACGTTGTCTGGGATCTGGCCCATGCCCGGCAGTTTGCCCATCAGGCTCGCCATGCCGCCCATGTTTTTCATCTGCTTGAGCTGTTCCAGGAAGTCGTTCAGGTCGAAACCATCGCCCTTCTTCAGCTTGGTCGCCAGCTTCTCAGCCTGCGCGCGGTCAACCTTGCTCTCAATATCTTCGATCAGCGACAGCACGTCGCCCATGCCGAGAATACGGGAAGCGATACGGTCCGGGTGGAACGGCTCCAGCGCTTCGGTTTTCTCGCCGACACCAAGGAATTTAATCGGTTTGCCGGTAATGTGACGAATGGAGAGCGCTGCACCGCCGCGCGCATCACCATCGACCTTGGTCAGCACCACGCCGGTCAGCGGCAGCGCTTCGTTAAAGGCCTTGGCGGTATTCGCCGCATCCTGGCCGGTCATTGCATCAACCACAAACAGGGTTTCAACCGGCTTAATCGCCGCGTGAACCTGCTTGATTTCGTCCATCATCGCTTCATCAACGTGCAGACGACCGGCGGTATCCACCAGCAGCACGTCGTAGAATTTCAGCTTCGCTTCTTTCAGCGCCGCGTTAACGATGTCGATAGGCTTCTGGCCAACGTCAGACGGGAAGAAGTCCACGCCGACCTGCTCGGCCAGGGTTTCCAGCTGTTTGATCGCCGCCGGGCGATAAACGTCGGCAGAAACCACCAGGACTTTCTTCTTGTGCTTCTCGCGCAGGAACTTACCGAGCTTACCGACGCTGGTGGTTTTACCCGCACCCTGCAGGCCCGCCATAAGTACCACAGCCGGCGGCTGCGCGGCGAGGTTCAGCGTCTGGTTCTCTTCGCCCATCGCCGAAACCAGTTCGCTACGGACGATTTTGACGAATTCCTGGCCTGGCGTCAGGCTTTTGTTAACTTCATGACCAACCGCTTTTTCTTTTACGCGATTGATAAAATCACGCACTACCGGCAGCGCAACGTCAGCCTCCAGCAGCGCCATGCGCACTTCGCGCAGCGTCTCTTTTACGTTGTCTTCAGTAAGGCGTCCACGGCCACTGATATTGCGCAGCGTGCGCGACAAACGATCGGTTAAATTATCAAACATTGTCTCTCGCCTGGGGTGGAAACGGTGAGTCGCTCACGCGACAAAAAAACGGAAATTTGCGGGAGTATAACACGACACCGGGCGAGTTGTGAGGCCGTGGTTGGCGCTGATATCACGTAACGTGACGCCATCGCCCTCACACCACCTGCGCGCCTTGATACAACTCGAGGGATTTTGCGTATATACTGCTTCTCTTTCTTCACTTTGACGACTGCCGACTCTTTATGCCTGTGTTTGCCCTGCTCGCGCTTGTTGCCTACTCCATCAGCCTGGCGCTGATCATTCCCGGCCTGCTGCAAAAAAACAGCGGCTGGCGGCGTATGGCGATTCTTTCCGCCACCGTGGCGCTGGTGTGCCATGCATTTGCGCTGGAAGCCCGTATCCTGCCGGGCGGTGACAGCGGGCAGAATCTCAGCCTGTTAAACGTCGGCTCGCTGGTGAGCCTGATGATCTGTACGGTGATGACCATCGTCGCCTCGCGTAACCGCGGGTGGCTGCTGTTGCCCATTGTTTATGCGTTCGCGCTGATCAACCTCGCCTTCGCCACCTTTATGCCCAATGAGTTTATTACCCATCTGGAAGCGACGCCGGGGATGATGGTGCATATTGGCCTGTCGTTATTCTCCTACGCGACGCTGATTATCGCAGCCCTGTATGCGCTACAGCTCGCATGGATTGACTATCAGCTCAAGAATAAGAAGCTGGCGTTCAACAACGAAATGCCGCCGCTAATGGTCATTGAACGCAAAATGTTTCACATCACCCAGGTTGGCGTGGTTCTGCTCACGCTGACCCTCTGTACCGGCCTGTTTTACATGCATAACCTGTTTAGCATGGAAAATATCGACAAGGCCGTCCTTTCCATCATCGCCTGGTTCGTCTATATCGTGTTGTTATGGGGTCACTATCACGAAGGGTGGCGCGGCCGCCGGGTGGTCTGGTTTAACGTGGCGGGCGCTGGCATTCTGACGCTCGCCTACTTTGGTAGCCGCGTGATTCAACAATTCGTGGGCTAAGTACTAAGGAATTCTCTTGGAACATATCTCTACCACCACGCTGATCGTGACGCTGATCATCATGGTGGTCATCTCCGCCTATTTCTCCGGTTCTGAAACCGGCATGATGACGTTAAACCGCTATCGGCTGCGTCATCTGGCCAAACAGGGCGACAAATCCGCGCGGCGAGTTGAAAAGCTGCTGAAAAAACCTGACCGTCTCATCAGCCTGGTGCTGATTGGCAACAACCTGGTCAACATCCTGGCTTCCGCGCTCGGCACCATTGTCGGCATGCGCCTGTACGGCGATCTGGGCGTCGCCATCGCCACCGGGGTACTGACCTTTGTGGTACTGGTGTTCGCTGAAGTGCTGCCCAAAACCATCGCCGCGCTCTACCCGGAAAAGGTTGCCTACCCCAGCAGCTTCCTGCTCGCGCCGCTGCAAGTTCTGATGATGCCGCTGGTCTGGCTGCTTAACCTCATCACCCGCATCCTGATGCGCATGATGGGCATTAAAACCGACATCACTATCAGCAGCGCGCTCAGCAAAGATGAGCTGCGCACCATCGTGAATGAATCACGCTCGCAGATTTCACGCCGCAACCAGGACATGCTGCTATCGGTACTGGATCTGGAGAAGGTCAGCGTCGATGACATTATGGTGCCGCGCAACGAAATCGTCGGCATCAACATCAACGACGACTGGAAGTCTATCGTCCGCCAGCTCACCCACTCGCCGCATGGCCGCATCGTGCTGTACCGCGATACCCTCGACGACGCCATCAGTATGCTGCGCGTGCGCGAAGCCTATCGTCTGATGACCGAGAAAAAAGAGTTCACCAAAGAGGTGATGCTGCGTGCCGCCGATGAGATTTACTTCGTGCCGGAGGGAACGCCGCTCAGCACCCAACTGGTGAAGTTCCAGCGTAATAAGAAAAAGGTGGGGCTGGTCGTTGATGAGTATGGCGATATTCAGGGTCTGGTGACGGTGGAAGACATTCTGGAAGAGATTGTCGGCGACTTTACCACCTCCATGTCACCGTCGCTTGCCGAAGAAGTGACCCCGCAAAATGATGGTTCGGTGATTATCGACGGCGGCGCCAACGTGCGTGAACTCAATAAGGCTTTCAACTGGCATCTGCCGGAAGACGAAGCGCGCACCATGAACGGGATGATTGTTGAAGCGCTGGAAGAGATTCCCGCGGCCGGCACACGGGTGCGTATCGCCCACTATGATATTGATATTCTCGACGTGCAGGATAACGTGATTAAGCAGGTGCAGGTGAACCCGGTTAAGCCGATTCGGGAAAGCGTGCAGGATTAAAGATATTCCCTCTCCCCGGCTGGGGAGAGGGCAACGCGAAGGTTATGCCTTCGCCTTCGCGACGGACACCATCGCCGCACGAATGGTTCGGCCGTTCAGGGTATACCCCTTCTGCATCACCATCAGCACGTTGCCAGCGGCAACGTCATCGGACTCCACCATCGCAATCGCCTGGTGAACGTTTGGATCCATCGGCACGTCGATATCGGCGACAACCTGCACGCCAAATTTGGCGACCACGTCCAGCATCGACTTACGCGTCAGTTCAATACCTTCGATCATCGCCGCCATCGCGTCGCTGTCTTTATTCGCCACTTCCAGCGCGCGGTCCAGGCTATCCAGCACCGGCAGCAGTTCATTGACGAATTTTTCCAGCGCAAACTTATGCGCCTTCTCAACGTCAATTTCAGTGCGACGACGCAGGTTTTCCATCTCGGCCTTCACGCGCAGCACGCTTTCGCGCTCGCGGGTTTCGGCTTCCGCCAACTGCGATTCAAGGTTCGCAATTTTTTCGTCGCGCGGATCCACCTGCTCAGCAGAAGCGTCTGGTTCAACCGCCTCAACTTCTTCGTGCTGTTCCATGATAATTTCTTCCGGGGATTGCCCCTCAGGCGTTTTCTGTTCTTTACTACTCATGAATTTCTCCGCGTTTTTTCGCAATCATCTCGCTAACTTCGCTTATTATGGGGATAAGATTTCGGGTTTCAAGGGAAGCTCTCACATTGTCACCAATCTTCGGCACAAGGACATTCAGAAAATGAACAATCATTTCAAGTGTATCGGTATTGTAGGACACCCTCGTCACCCGACGGCCCTGACGACACATGAAATGCTCTATCGCTGGCTGTGCACCAAAGGCCTCGATGTGATTGTTGAGCGCCAGATAGCCCAGGAGCTGAAGCTCGATAATGTGAAAACCGGCACGCTGGCCGAAATTGGTCAGAAAGCGGATCTCGCGGTAGTCGTTGGCGGCGACGGTAATATGCTCGGCGCAGCGCGGACTCTTGCGCGCTATGACATCAGCGTCATTGGCATTAACCGCGGTAATCTCGGCTTTCTGACCGACCTCGACCCGGATAACGCCCATCAGCAGCTTGCCGACGTACTGGACGGCAATTACATTGCCGAAAAGCGCTTCTTACTGGAGGCACAGGTGTGCCAGCAGAACTGTCAGAAGCGTATCAGCACCGCCATCAACGAAGTCGTGCTACACCCGGGCAAAGTGGCGCACATGATTGAGTTCGAAGTGTATATCGACGAGACCTTCGCCTTCTCTCAGCGTTCCGATGGCCTGATTATCTCCACCCCCACCGGCTCCACCGCCTACTCACTTTCCGCCGGGGGGCCGATTCTCACCCCATCATTAGATGCGATTACTCTGGTGCCAATGTTCCCGCATACACTCTCCGCGCGCCCGCTGGTGATCAACAGCAACAGCACCATCCGCCTGCGCTTTTCGCACCGCCGCAGCGACCTGGAAATTAGCTGTGATAGCCAGATTGCCCTGCCCATCCAGGAAGGCGAGGATGTCTTAATCCGCCGCAGCGACTATCACCTGAATCTGATTCACCCTAAAGACTACAGCTATTTCAATACATTAAGCACCAAACTCGGCTGGTCAAAAAAATTGTTCTAATTTTATCGCCGCCTCTTTACTGGATAAAAAACCAGTCTATACTGTATGAAAACACAGTTATGGGTTTTCATACAGGAAAGCGGCTATGTTGGCACAACTGACCATCAGCAATTTTGCAATCGTTCGTGAACTTGAAATCGACTTCAACAGCGGCATGACGGCCATCACCGGGGAAACCGGTGCGGGTAAATCTATTGCAATTGATGCCCTCGGGCTGTGCCTGGGTGGCCGAGCGGAAGCCGACATGGTTCGCGTTGGCGCCACACGCGCCGACCTCTGCGCGCGCTTTGCGCTGAAGGACACGCCAGCGGCCCTGCGCTGGCTCGAGGAGAACCAGCTGGAAGATGGCCGCGAGTGCCTGCTGCGCCGCGTCATCAGCAGCGACGGTCGTTCTCGTGGCTTTATTAACGGCACGGCCGTACCGCTTTCCCAACTGCGCGAACTGGGCCAGCTGCTTATCCAGATCCACGGCCAGCATGCCCACCAGCTGTTAGTCAAATCCGAACACCAGAAAACGCTGCTCGACGCCTACGCTGGCGAGTCCAATCTCGCACATCAGATGGCGGAAAATTACCGCCTCTGGCACCAGAGCTGCCGCGATCTGGCGGCTCACCAGCAGCAAAGTCAGGAACGCGCCGCGCGAGCCGAACTGCTGCAATACCAGTTGAAAGAACTGATCGAGTTCAATCCGCAGCCCGGTGAATATGAACAAATCGATGAAGAGTACAAGCGCCTTGCTAATAGCGGCCAGCTGCTCTCCACGAGCCAGCATGCGCTGGCTATCCTGGCCGACGGCGATGACGTGAACCTGCAAAGCCAGCTCTATACCGCCCGCCAGCTGGCGGGCGAACTGGTGAGCATGGACGGCAAACTCTCCGGCGTGCTGGATATGCTGGAAGAAGCGGCCATTCAGCTAAGCGAAGCCAGCGACGAACTGCGCCATTATTGCGACCGGATGGATCTCGATCCAAATCGTCTGTTCGAGCTGGAACAGCGTCTGTCAAAACAAATTTCCCTGGCGCGGAAGCATCAAATCTCGCCGGAAGCGCTGCCGGAATACTATCAGTCGCTGTTGGATGAACAGCAGTTGCTCGACGACCAGAGCGACTCGCTTGAAACGCTCAAACTAGCTGTTTCTCGCTATCATCAACTGGCACTGGACACCGCGCGCCAGCTGCACGCTCAGCGTCAGGCCAGCGCCCAAGAACTGGCGCAGTTGATTACCGACAGCATGCATATGCTCTCTATGCCGCACGGCGTGTTTGATATTGACGTCAGCTTTGAAGAACAGCATCTGACCGCCGAAGGCGCAGATCGTATTGAGTTCCGCGTCACTACCAACCCGGGCCAGCCGCTGCAGGCGATTGCCAAAGTGGCTTCCGGCGGTGAGCTGTCGCGTATTGCGTTAGCTATTCAGGTGATTACCGCGCGTAAAATGGAAACCCCGGCGCTGATTTTCGATGAAGTAGACGTAGGCATTAGCGGCCCAACGGCGGCGGTGGTCGGTAAGCTGCTGCGCCAGTTGGGTGAATCAACCCAGGTGATGTGCGTAACCCACCTGCCGCAGGTAGCAGGCTGTGGGCACCACCACTTCTACGTCAGCAAAGAGACCGACGGCGCAATGACGGAAACCCATATGCAGCCCCTGGATAAACGGGCTCGTCTGCAAGAGCTGGCGCGGCTGCTGGGGGGCAGTGAAGTCACCCGTAATACGCTGGCGAATGCGAAAGAGTTGCTGGCCGCATAAACTTTTTTGATTTCCTAGAGTCTGAGTTCACAATAAAAACGCCGTAAGACCTGATATCAAAGGTTTCCAACTTACCTCAGGTCTATTATCATCGGCACATGACATATGAGCCGCGTACTGCTCGGGCCCGAAAAGGAATCAAATCACTATGCGCTGTAAAACGCTGACTGCTGCCGCAGCGGTTCTTCTGATGATGACTGCAGGCTGTTCCACTCTGGAGCGAGTGGTTTACCGTCCTGATATTAGTCAGGGGAACTACCTGGCACCTAACGATGTAGCGAAAATTCGTCCAGGTATGACCCAACAACAGGTCGCCTACACCTTAGGTACCCCGATGATGACCGATCCGTTCGGCACCAACACCTGGTTCTATGTTTTCCGCCAGCAGCCAGGCCATGAAAAGGCGACCCAGCAGACACTGACGTTGACCTTCAACAGCAGCGGTGTGCTGACCAACATCGATAACAAACCGGCGCTGACCAAATAAGCCAACGCTGACGAAAAAAAGCGCTCAATGAGCGCTTTTTTATTGTCTGCAAACAGCAGCCGAGGGTTATCCCTTTTTCTGCGCCGACTTTTCCGCCCGCTGGCGGCGAAGCTCTTTTGGATCGGCAATGAGCGGGCGATAAATCTCAACCCGGTCGCCATCGTGAACCTCATCCTGCAGTTTCGCCGGGCGACTATAAATACCGACCTTATTTTTGCTCAGATCAATATCATTACGCAGCGCTAACAGGCCGCTTGCCTGAATCGCCTGCTCGATCGTCGCCCCCTCATTCAGGGTAACGCGCTGAACATACTGCTTTTGCGGCAACGCGTAGGCCACCTCCACGACAATCTTACCCGACACGATAAACCTCTCTGGCGCGCATCGTGAAGGCCTGCACCATATTCAGCGCCAGTTCTTTAAAGATACGACCAAACGCCAGTTCAATAAGTTTGTTGGTAAACTCAAAATCGAGATGGAATTCAATCTTACAGGCGTCCTGGCTTAATGGCGTAAACTTCCAGCCACCAATCAGCTTTTTAAACGGCCCATCGACCAGGTGCATCAAAATGCTCTGGTTATCGGTTAAGGTATTACGCGTGGTAAAGGTCTTACTGATACCCGCTTTTGCGACATCGACCGCCGCCGTCATTTGCGTCGGTCCAGACTCCAGAACGCGGCTGCCCGTACAACCGGGAAGAAAATCCGGGTAGGCATTCACATCATTCACCAGTTGATACATTTGCTCCGCGCTGTAGGGAACCAGCGCAGTACGGCTAATCTGAGGCATAGCAATTTCCATGATCGAACACGGCGTAAATAGTATCATTTATCTACGGTTAAAAAAAACGGACGCAGGCTATATCGTGCTAAGATAACGCATTACGCCTCGCGGGAGCTTGAGGCTAGGTTTATCAGATTAGCGATAATTTCAGGATATTATGACAAAGAAAAAAGCACACAAACCTGGATCGGCCACGATTGCGCTGAATAAACGCGCCCGCCACGAATACTTTATCGAAGAAGAATTTGAGGCGGGCCTGGCACTCCAGGGCTGGGAAGTGAAATCCCTGCGCGCAGGTAAAGCCAACATCGGCGACAGCTACGTTATCCTGAAAGACGGTGAAGCGTTCCTGTTCGGTGCCAACTTTACCCCGATGGCCGTAGCGTCTACGCATTACGTTTGCGATCCTACCCGCACCCGTAAGCTGCTGCTCAACCAGCGCGAACTGGATTCCCTGTACGGGCGTATCAACCGCGAGGGTTACACCGTGGTGGCGCTGTCGCTGTACTGGAAAAACGCCTGGTGTAAGGTAAAAATCGGCGTGGCGAAAGGGAAGAAACAGCACGATAAACGTTCCGATCTGAAAGATCGTGAATGGCAGTTGGATAAAGCCCGCATAATGAAGCATGCAGGCCGCTAATACGACTGGCTGACCCTCTCCTGGCGGGGGAGGGTTTTCGATACGCTCCTAGCGTTCACGCAACGCTTCATTCACCTTGTTCAGCGGTTTGATCAGATAATCGAGCACCGATTTTTGTCCGGTCTTAATCTCAACGCTTGCCACCATCCCCGGCAGGATCGGAAAACGCTGCCCCGCTTTATTGCGCAGTTCAGCGCTGTCGGTCCGCACGTAAACCCGATAGTAGAACTGATCCCGGCGAACCTCATCCTGTAATGTATCCGGCGAAACCACTTCGACCGTACCGTTCAGATTGCCATAGATCGACGTATCGTAAGCAGTGACCTTCACCGTAGCGGCAAGGCCTGGGCGAATATAGGCGATATCACGCGGGTTAATCCGCGTTTCAACCAACAGCTGATCTTCCAGTGGCACAATTTCCATCAGCTTACCGCCCGGCTGGAGCACGCCGCCGACGGTGGTGATCTGAATATCCTTCACCACGCCACGCACCGGGGAAAAAAGCGTAGCGCGATCCAGCTGATCCGCTTTCCCCGCCATGACCTGTAACTGAGCATCAAGATCGGCATTGGTTTTTACCTGTTCTTCCCGCGCCCGCACCGCAAACTGGTTACGCGCCTCATCGATTTTACCCTGTAGCTCTGTGGCCTGACGCTGAAGACGGATCACCTCAACCTGGCCTGCTGCCCCTTTCTGTACCAGCGGCTGGGTCATCTGCAGCTCCGCTATCACCAGCCGGTAGTTTTTCTGCAGATTGTTGACCGTTTCATTCAGGTTGCGGCGACGGGATTCATACAGCTGCTGTTCGCGGGCAACCAGATCCGGCTCGCGCATAGATTCGGCGCTGAACTTCAGCGGCGCGCCGGTCAGTTCAGCACGTAGACGCTCGCTGGACGCACGCAGCGCTCTGGCACGGGCAGCCGCTTCGCCGTAATTTGACTGAAACCGTGTCGGGTCAAGCCGGGCCAGCACCTGCCCCTGCTCGACAATATCCCCTTCGCGTACCGCCAGCGACTTGATGATCCCGCCATCCAGACTTTCGATCACCTGCGCATGGGTCGAGGGCGTGATTTTGCCCGTACCGACAGTCACCTCATCAAGGATCGCCCACCACGCCCAGACCACAAAGACCACCAGACCGATCAGCGACAGCCAGATAATCGACGAGTAAAACCGCCCCTGGCGCGCCAGCTCTTCCTGCATCCCCAGTTGACTCATGGCAATATCCTCAGGCGATAGACGCCACGTTACTGTTATTCTGCGCCTGCTTAAGCAGCGAATCCCGTGGGCCATCGGCAATAATTTTGCCGTTTTCCATCACCACTATTCTGTCCACCAGATTGAGTAACGCCGGGCGATGGGTTACCAGGATCAACGTACGCCCGGTCAGCCACTGCTGGAGCTGGCGGATAACCCAGGCCTCCAGCTGTTCATCCATTGATGCGGTGGGTTCATCCAGCAGCACAATCTGCGGATTGCGAACGATTAACCGACTCAACAGCACCATCTGCCGCTGTCCGCCGGAAAGCCCGCGTCCACCTTCGTTGATCAACCGGTCAAGACTGGCGGCATCCTGCTGCACCATGGCGATCGCTCCGCTGATACGCAGCGCCTGGATAAGTTCCGCCTCGGTGGCATGAGGATGCCCCAGCATCAGATTCTGCCGCAGCGTACCGAAGAAGAGACGCGAATCCTGAGAGAGGTAGCCCACCTGGCGACGGACGTCATCGGGGTCGATATGCGCCATATCAACGCCGTCGATAATCGTTTTGCCTTTCGTGGCCTGCGCCTGGCCAGAGAGCAGCTTCAGCAACGTCGACTTTCCGGCACCGGTTTTGCCGAGAATGGCAACGCGCTCGCCAGGCTTAATCTCCAGCTCACCTATCTGTACCGCCTGCTCGCCCTTCTCTTCGTCATAGCTGTACTGCAAGCCCTGGACCTGGTAGTGACCCGCCAGCACCGGGCAGTGGGCCATTTTTTTGTCGGCCTCTTTATCGAGCGGCTTTTTCAGCAACTCATTCAGTCCGGTCATCGCTGATTTCGCATGTTGCCAGCGCGAGAAGACCATCGTCAGCTGCATCAGCGGCGCAATCGTACGCGAGGAAAGCAGGCTACAGGCGACCAGGGTACCGGTCGTGATCCCACCATCCAGCACCAGATAGCAGCCGAACACCAGCATCCCGGCGTAGGTGATCTGCTGGACAGTAGAGGCCCATCCGCTAAGCCGTGCGCCCCACACGCGCTGTTTCATGCCGATTGCGGCACCTACCGAATGGGTGTGCTCCCACTGGCGCTGGAAATAGGGTTCCGCCTGCAGGGCTTTGATATCCTCGATCCCTTCGATCGATTCGACCAGCACCGCGTTACGGATAGCGCTCTCGCGCATCCCCTCTTTCGCCAGCTTCGCCATCGGCCACTGCACCAGCAGGCCAGGAATAACAATCAGCGGGATGGCGATCAGCGGAACCGCCACCAGCGGGCCGCCCACCAGCGCCATAATGCCAAGGAACAGGAAAACAAAGGGCATATCCATCGCCGCGCCGACGGTAGTTGACGTCAGAAGCTCGCGCACCTGGTCAATTTCACGGAGCTGGGAGATGAATGAGCCGGTGGATTTGGGACGCGCGTCGTTTTTGATGGCCATCGCCCGCGCAAAGAACAGCGAGGAGACCTTAAGGTCGATGTGCTTACCCATAATGTCGGAGACATGGGTTCGCGCAAGACGAATAAAATACTCAAACGCCGCCGCCATCAACACGCCGAAGAACAGCACCCACAGGGTCGGGATCGACTGCGCCGGAATAACCCGGTCATACACCTGCATTGAGAAAAGGATCGCCCCCAGCGCCAGCACGTTGCCAACAATCGAAGCCAGCGCAATCTCGCTCAGCTTGCGTCCGCTGTGGCAGAAATGACGCCAGAACCAGTGTGCTTCCCAGGGACGGGTAAACTCATCGATACGCGAATCGCGCCCGCGTGCGGCGATACCCAATAGCACAATCTCGGGTTTAACACGGGTGAGCAGGGTTTCCAGCGGTTCTTCACGCACCAGATCGCCGCCGTCGCTGAGCCAGTAGCTGACCAGTCCGTCTGCGTCGATCGCCTCCAGCAGCATCAGCTCGCCGGATTCCAGTTGGACTATCACCGGCAGGGTCTGCGCATTCCAGCGCATATTTTTCAGTTCGGCGGTCCGAACCTGTAGCCCCATTAATCCACTGAGCCGCTCCAGTCGTACATTCAGAGGCAAGGATTCAAACCAGCGCATCTGCTGACGTACCGCCGGCGCGTCAGCGGGCAGGCCAAAACGCCCTGCCGCCCGCACCATAACATTGATCCAGCTTTCGGTTTCGGGATGTTGCATCTACATCTCCTGTACCCTGTGCGTTTAAAGAGAAGGCAGCGTGTCGCCCACGGTACGGCTCCGCTCGATACCTAACATGTCGAGTAAGTTATCTGCCGCAGCGGCATAGCGTACGGCCGCATCCCAGCCGTCATAGCGCGCGGTGATGGTCGAGGTATCGGCCTGAAAAACATCCTGTTCAACGCTGAGCAAATCATTGAGACTGCGTTTGCTGAGCTGGTATTCACCCTGATACACCCCTCGCGCCCGCTCGGCGCTGGCGTACTGTATTTCACCAGCCTGCTGGCGCTGCTGCGATCCGGCCAGATCCGCCCATGCCGTTGCCGCTTTCTGGTTGATATCCAGTTTGCTGGCCTCCACCTGCGCACGCGCGTTGGCACGATCGCCTTCCGCTGCGTCAACTCTCGCGCTGACCGCCCCGCCCTGATACAGCGGCGCATCCACCACCAGTTGGACCTGATCGTCCCAGTAATTGCTGCTGTTGCTGCTGCTCTGGTAGCGCGTACGGCCGGCCTGCACCGACAGCGTTGGCCAGTGCTGAGCCTGAGCCTGACGAATACGATCGTCAGCCGCGAGCTGTTTAGCGCGTGCGCTGCGTACCGCATAGCTTTGCTCATAGGGAAGCGTTTTGAGGGTGATTTTTTGCTTAAGCAGATCGACCGGCAGGTCGGGCAGCGTGTCTGCAGTCACGCCGGTCAGCACGCTGAGCGCTGCCTGAGCGGAGATCCGCTGCGCCGTATATTGCGCCAGCGTAGCGTTCATTCCGGCGATACGGGTTTGCGCCTGCAATACGTCAGACTGCGAACTTAGCCCAGCTTCGGCGCGAAGTTTAGCCATCTCCAGCACTTTGTTCAGCGAGTTGGTATTTTTTTTCGCCGACTCCTCCAGCGCCTGAAAACGCTTAACCTGGAGATAGGTTTGCAGCGTCTGCATACCGACCTGATTCAGTGAATCATAGAGCTGGTAGCGATAGGCATCCGACAGGTTATGTTGCTCATCAATACTGCCGCTGGTTTTGCCAAAATCCCACAGCAGCTGGCGCAGGTTAATACCGGCTGAGGCGTTACTGTTCAGCGAACCGGAAGAGTCTGTTCGATGAGAACGTCCGGTATTCCCTTGCAAAGAGACCTGCGGGAACCAGGCGCTTTCCGCCTCGCTAAGATTGGCCTTGCCGACGCTAATTTGCGCCGCGGCCATCGAAATATTGGGGTTACGTGCAAAGGCGCGAAGAATCGCCTCTTTGATAGTCAGTTGTGCCTGGTAAGCATCTCCCGGCGCCGCTTGCCATCTTGTATCTTCCGCGCTTCTTGCGCTGCCTGTCGATGCCATCAACAGCGCCGCCAGCATTGTGCAATGCAGGATTGTTTTCGTCATTCACTCCACCTTAGGTTACCCCGGTGATATTTTTACATCCGAACCCGCCTCGTCCCTGAGGCGACAACCGGTTTACACCATATTGACATGCAGCCCGTGCTGGATGAGAACATCACCTAGCGTATTGCCTTGAGAGCTGTTGTGATAAACATCGAACTGGATCCCGCCGATATCACGCTGCCCGCTGACGCTCCAGATATCTCCCTGCGCCTGCACCAGATTCACCTGGTCGCCGGACACGCCTTTAATCAGCAGGTCGTCTTCAGGTTTATCGGTAATTCTTAAAGCCTGTTGCAGGTCAAGGGTGATGCTGTTAGTACCGGACGAGCCTAAATCGACAATTTCGATATTCTGGATTTTGTCACCCAGCGCCGTCAGGTCGAGCTGGAGATGCTGCCCGTCGAGGATCAGCGTATCGGTTCCGGCACCGCCATCGATATGGGTTAACCCCAGAGACGAAAGATGGATAGTGTCGTTACCGGCGCTGCCCGTTACGGAGTCCCCGGTCTGCTGGGTTCCATCGGCCAGAACGATAGTGACGCCTCCAATAGTGTAGGCACCGGTAGCGGCATTTTCTTCCGTAGCCTGTTGATTTTCTGCACTCTGTGCGTCAGTCGTGCTATCGGCCAATACGGCACTGACTTTCGCCGCCGTGGTGGTGGTCGCCAGCGTGCTGTGATCGTCAGAAGACTCGCTGGCAGCCAGCACCGACAGGGTGTCAGCTTCAGTTGCCATCAGCGTGGCCGGCGGCGTGGTGGAAATAATGCTGCCGTTAAGGCCGACGTTAAGATAGGTGTGGTTCCCGGCCGCATCCACCGCATCGATATTCAAAACACTGGTGAGGCTAAGGATAACGCCAAGGTTCAACACCAGGCCCAGAGACGCCGTCCAGTTGCCGCTCGCATCCGGCGTCGCCACCACACTGGCCGTACTGTTCGCCAGTGAAACCCTGATTGAACCGCCTGCGCCCACGTTGGTCGATTTACCGCTGATGGTCAGTACCACCAGACCCAGAAGTGAACTCAGCGGATTAATCGATACCGTAGGAGCCGTCTGTTTACTGCTGACATCCACAGAGGTGGTGCTGGTGTTACCGACCTTATCGGTGACGCCCGCCGTCACTTTCAGTGTGCCATCGGTAATCCCTTTCAGGATGGAAGAATCAACGGTCGCCGACCAGGTCCCGGTAGTGGCGTCCACCGTGATCTTGCCCGGGGCGAGAACGGTGTTGCCAACGGTGACAACCACTTTTGCCCCGTCGGCCAGGCCGTTTATTTTCCCGGTGATAGTCTGGGCCGTATTGGCTTCACTGATGTTCAGCCAGCCGTCGTTGCCAAACAGCGAGGTCAGGGAGATCGACGGCGGGTTATGCGAAATCACGGTCAGCGCGCCGCTGCCTGACGCGACATTACCCGCCGGGTTAGTCAACGTGACGCCAACCGTCAGATTACCGTCCGCTAACTGACTCAGGTCGCTGGTCGGAACGCTGACAGACCATGTTTTATCTGCCCCAACCGTTGCGGTATAGGTGTGGGTGCCCAGCGTCACTGTGACCTTCGATCCAATCCCACTGTCGTTGGTGGTCCCGGAGATAACCTGCGCTTTCAGCAGGTCGGCGATACTCAGACCACCATCGCCGAAGATGCTGTTCACCACCAGCGTCGGTAAGGTGTTAATCGCCACCGACGGCGTCACGCTGACGGTATCTTTGTTACCGGCCATATCCTGAACCGAAACGCTGACGTTAAGCGGGCCGTCGGCAAGTTTCTGCAAATCAACCGTCGGCAGCGCCGCTTTCCAGGTGCCGTCTGCATTGACCGTCGCGGTGTAGTTAAAGCCACCCAGGGCGATTTTCACCTGCGATCCCGCCGCCAGGTTGGTGACGCTACCGCTGATAAACTGCTGGCTCAGCAGGTCGTTAAGATCCAGGCCGTTGCCGCCAAACAGCGGGTTAAGCGTGATTTTCGGCACGTTGGTCACGATAGAGGTGATCACCTGGGAACTCGTCGCCTGGTTACCCGCGCTGTCGGTGACCGACGCCGTCAGCGTCAGGCTACCGTCACCGAGTCCTTTCAGTTCAGCTTTGGTCAATTCCAGAGACCAGACACCGTCGTTAACGGCAATGCCATCATGTATCACTCCGCCGATCGTCACCTTTATGAAGCCGTTGGCCAGGTTAGTGACCGTGCCGCCTATGGTCTGCCCAAGATTGGCCTCATCCAGATTCAGATAGCCGTCATTACCAAACAGGGAGGTGATATTGACCACCGGCAGTTTGGTCAGGTTAACGATAGCGTTATGCGTTGCATCGGTGACGGTGTTGCCGGAGGGCGTGGTGATTTTCACGCTGGCGGTCAGATTACCATCCGTCAAGCCGAGCAGATCGGTACTTTTAGCGGTAATGCTGAATGAACTGCCGCTCACCGTGCCGGTAAAGACCTTACCGCCAACGGTCACCTGTATCAGCGAGCCGTCGTCCGCATTGGCCACGCTGCCTGTAATCAGCTTATCGGTCTGCGCACCTACTGCGCTAAGGGTGTTAGTGCCAAACAGCGTCAGCGAGTTCAGCACCGGCGCCAGCAGATCCAGCTTCAGCGAACCGCTGACGCTGGTCGCACTGTTACCGTACTGATCCGTTGCCGCCATAGAGACGGTTAGCGGCCCGGCGGTACCCAGCGCTTTCAGCGCATCGGCAACGGTGGACGGCAGGCTCACGGACCATTTACCGGTACTGTCTACCGTGGCGGTGAAGGATGCCGTGCTGCCAATGGTAATTGTCACTTGCCGCCCGGCCGCCAGCCCTGTGGTGGTCCCGCTTATCACACCGGAAACCAGTTCGTTCAGCGAAAGCGTGCCATCGCCAAACAGCGAGCCAAGGCTGATGGTGGGTAGTGTCCTCGCGACACCAAAGCTAATATCGGTGGAGATCTGGTTGCCGAAATTATCGGTGATAATGACCTTCCCACTGGCGGTGCCGTCCGGTAGCCCCTGAATTAACGAACTTCCCATCAGCGCTGACCAGGTTTCGGACACAGTATCAATGCTGCCGGTGATTGTCTGTCCGGCAATCACCAGCACAACGCTTTTCGCATTAGTGACATTGCTCAGCGCGCCGCTTATGACATGGGACGTCAGACTTTCCGTGTTGTTAATCACCTTATCGGCATTGACCACGTTATCCAGGGTTAGAGTAACCGCCTCTACCGCTTTTGGCAGGTCGCCCAGCGCCAGTTTGACGTTCGCCAGCGGATCGCTATTATCCCTTGGTACCGTATTGCCGTTCGCATCAGTCACGACCAGCGCTAAGGACAGGGTCTGGGTAGTCAGCCCCTGCCACAGCGACGGCGGCAGGTTAATCGAGAATTTGCCATCGTTGCCGACCGGCACGCTGATATCGACGCCGGCGATGGTCAGCTTAACGGTTGCCCCGCGGTAGTCTCCGTCTACATGACCGGTGAGAATTTGAGTAACCAGAGACTCGGCGATATTGAGCACACCGTCATTGCCAAAGACGCTGTCAATGGCCACGCCCAGGTCCTTGTTCAGAGCGACGTTGAGGGTCACAGAATTTGTGCTGGTATTACCGGCCGCATCCGTTGCGGTAACACTCACCACCTGCGCGCCGTCGGTTAAGGTCAGCAAATCGGCTTTTGGGAAGGTCACGGACCATTTGCTATCGGAACCCACGGTGGCCGGAAGTGATAGCGGCCCAATTCTAATGATCAGACTTTCGCCCTCCTTCCCGTCGCCGGAAATCACCAGTCCATCTTTGATAGCGAGGGTATTCAGCACCGCAGGAAGCAGGTTGAAATTGACATCCAGCAGCGGCGGCGTCGCATCGAGGGTGAAGCCTTCCGTTGTCTGATACGAGTTACCGGCACTGTCGCTTACCGAGGCCCGGAAGGTATAGTCGCCGTCGCTCAGTCCTGCCAGATCGCCTTTCGGAATGGAGGCAGACCAGCTCCCGCCCGCGACGGTGGAGTAGTAAACTTTCACCACCGTACCCGCTGAATTCAGCAACTCGATACGCACTTCACGGCCGTTTGCATCGGATATCCCGGTTAAGGTCTGGTCGAGACTTTTACCGGTGCTGTTCAAATCGGCAAACGCGTTAATCGCCAGGCTCGGCGCCACGGTATCCACCGTGACGTTCACCACCGCATTAGGGGCACCCGCTCCACTGGCGATAATGCTGTTTGGCCCTTCACTGAGATCGGTTTTGGCCACAATAACCTGCCAGCTACCGTCGCTGGCAATCGGGATATTGTTGTAGGTGTGTCCGCCAATCACCAGCGTAATCACGCCGGAGACATTGCTGCTTTTCCCGCTGATGGTAGTGCTGCCAGAAGCCAGTGCCGCCGCATTCAGCGAGTTATTAAGGCCCACTGTATCGATGGTGATCCAGGCTACCGGCGGTGTGATATCGATAATCAGACCAAGATCGGTGGTGCCGGTGACGATCGTCGGGTTACCCGCTTTATCGTTTGCCGTCAGCGTAATGGTACCGCTAACCATGCCCACCATCTGCTCCGGCGTGACCTGCAGGCTCCAGCTATGGTCGCTTTGCACCGTTGTCTGGAAGGTCTTACCGCCGATAGTAATCGTAATCTTCTGCCCGGCTTCCAGATTCGTCGAGGTGCCGGTGAGCGTCTGTACAAGCCGCGACTCACCGTAGTCCAGGGTTCCGCCTGCAAATGCGGAAGTGACGCTGATTGTCGGCTGTATCAGCGCAATATTGACCGGCTGGGTAATGGTGGTCACGTTGCCCGCCACGTCGGTCACTTTCACATCAATACTTTGCAAACCGTTGGTCACGCCGCTCCAGTCGGTCTGATTCATGGTCAGAGACCAGCCGGTTCCCCCTGAGTTAACGACGCCAGGGAACGTCTTACCGCCGATGGTCACCGATACCGTCGAGTTACCCGGTATCGCTGTTGTCAGGTTGCCGGTCAGCGTCATCGGGCTTGTCACATCGCTAAGGCTGACGTTGCCGTCGCCAAACGCCGAGGAGAGGGTGATCACCGGGTTACTCAGTGCAGCAGAGAATTCGCGTACCGATTCGTTCACGTTGCCGAACTGATCCTCAGCGGTCACCGTAATGGTGTGCTTACCGTTGCTGAGGAATTGCAGCGCATTGGCCGGCAGCGCCAGGATCCAGTTTCCGTTCGCCAGCACCGTGGCCGGGTAGCTGACCCCGTTGACGTCGATAGTCAGCTTCACATACTGCGTGCCGCTGGTAACACCTGTTGTCCCCGTCAGCGTCAGCGGTCCGCTGGCTTCGCTAAGGCTTAGCAGGTTATCGCTGCCAAACAGATCAACGATAGACGGTGTCGGCAGGCTGGTATGGACCGTAAAGTTCACCGACTGCGTATCGGTATTGCCCACCGCGTCGGTGGCGGTGATCTCCAGCATCTGGGCGCTACCGTTAGGCAGATTTTGCAGCACCGCTTTTGGCAGATTGATAGTCCAGCTGCCGTCTGCAAGCACCGTTCCGTTGTAGGTTACCCCGTTTAACACCAACGAGACTTTTTGCCCGGCACCGGAGAGATTCGTGGTGCCGGAAATGGTCTGATTACTGGTTGATTCGACGAAATTCAGCACGCCGTCGGTAAAAGCCACGACCGGGCTAAGCGACGGAGCCGAATGGGTTGCGGCGATAAAGCTCCCGCTGCCCGTCGAGACGTTGGCGGCATTATCGGTAACGGTGATATCAACGCTCACCTTGCCATCCGGGAAGGCTTTCATCTGGGCGGACGTCAGCGACAGGCTCCAGCTACCGTCGGCATTGATGGTGGCCGGGCCGTAATCTACGCCGTTAATACGGATGGTCACGCTCTGGATACTGGCTTTCGCCAGCCCGGTAGAGCCGCCTATTGTGCCGGTTGTTGCACCGGCTTCCAGCACGTTCAGAATACCATCGCCAAACGGCGCTGCCAGGGTCGGCGTCGGCAGCGTATCGGTCTGCACGTTAAAGCTGGCGCTGCCGGTGACGGCGTTCCCGGCTCTGTCGACAATCGTGACGGTCATTAAGTGCGAACCGTCGCTTAATGCCAGCAATGCAGCCGGTGGCAGCGTTAACGACCAGCTGCCGTCATTGTTGACCGGCACCGTAATTGGGTTAATGCCATCAATGGTTATCTTAACGGTCTGGCCCGGACCGGTTACCGAGGTTGAACCACTCAGGGTTTGCCCGAGCGTGGCTTCTGCGAGGTTAATAATGCCATCGCCGCCAAACAGACCGCTGAGGGATGGCAGCGTCGGTCTGGTCAGCAGGTAATCAACGTTGGCCGTCGCACCGGCCTGGTTGCCCCATCCATCCGACGCGCTGACCGTATAGACATGCGTACCATCGCTGTTAGCCGGGATATCGTTAGAGCCAACAATAATGCTCCATTTACCGTCGCTGCCCACGGTTCCACTTCGTACCGCCACGCCATCAACATAGAGCGTCACCACAGTATTAGCGGCAAGACCGCGACTGGTCCCCGTAATCGTTGTACCGGCCTGAGCATCGTTAATATTGACCAGCGCATCACCGAAAGGCGTGCTCATGGTCAGGGTCGGTGGCGTGGTGCTGTTGACATCGACAGGAATTTTCACCTGTGTGGTATTGCCGTCCGCATCCGTCGCGCTCAGCGTCCACTCGCCTTTGCCCTGGGTAAGATTCTGCAAAACGTCCAGCGGAACGGTCATCGACCAGCTATTGCCCGGCCCCGCCACGGTATCAACAATTTTACCGCCCACGTTGAGCGTAACGATCTGCCCTTCTGGCGCTGTACCCGACAGCACCTGGATAGCCGCCGTTTCGCTGATATTGACTTTGCCATCGGCAACAAAACTGCCCGGGTTTAGCGTAAGCGTCGGCCCGATCAGATCCACCGTTACCGTATGGTTGACCGGCGTCGCCGCGTTATTGGCGATATCCGTAGCATTTGCCGTCACCGTATACGGCTGCGAGCCGGAACCGCTGGACAGCGCCTGAACATCGGCAGCCGGCACGTCAACGCTCCACTTGCCGGTGCTGTCCACCAGCCCGGTATAGGTCTTACCGTTCAGCGCAACGGTGACAATACGACCGGTGGTAAGGTTCTGGGATGAGCCGCTGATTGTCAGCGCCTGAAGATGCTCGATGGCGTTAATCACGTCATCACCGGCGATGACATTGACGGTGAGAGAAGGCAGTTTGCTGGCATCGGCCACAAAGGTCAGATTATGGTTACTGGTGGCTGAATTACCGGCGACATCGGTAACGGTAGCGGTAATCACCTGGGTACCGCTGGTCAACCCGGTCATCACCGACGAAGGCAATGTCAGCGACCAGGTACCGTCTGGCTGAACCAGAGCACCCGTATAAGTGACGCCGTTAAATACAACGCTGATAATACTGCCCGCCTCGGTGTTGGTGGTTTTACCGCTAATCACCAGCGGCTGCGAAGATTCATTCACATTGATGAAGTCATCGCCGGAAATAGCATTGATGGTAATGGTTGGCAGGGTCGCCGGATTGGCATCAAGAATAAAACTGCCCTTCAGCACGGTCGGGTTACCGGCGGAATCACTGATGGTGGCCGTATAGTTAATCGGGCCGTCAGGCAGGCCTACCAGCGCGCCCGCCGGCAGCGAGATGCTCCAGGTCCCGTTACTTAACAGCGTAGTGGTATAGGTCTGGTTGTTAACTGCCACAACAATCGTATGTGGATGGTCAGGATCGTAAGGCCCGCCGGTACCGCTAATCGGCACGCTCTGCACCACCTCGACCGCGTTAACGTAGCCACCGCTGACCGCCTGAAGCGTTAACGCTGGCGGTGTTTTATCAACGTCGATGGTGCCGCTGATGACGCTGGTGTTTCCAGCCACATCCTTCGCGGTGACGGTGTAGGGAATCGGAGTTAAGCCAGTATCCGGGGCATTTAACAACGCGGCAGGCGCATCCAGCGACCAGTTGCCGTTGGCATCAACGGTGGCGCTGTAGTGGATGCCGCCGATATTCACCACGACCGTCTGTCCGGCGCCGAGTACGCCTGTACTACCGGTGAGCGTTGGTGAACCTGCAGCTTCTGCACTATTCAGTATGCCGTCGCCAAATGGCGTATTAATCGTCGCCGACGGTACTTTGTTGATAATCACCGTAAAATCATGGCTGACGCTAATCGGGTTACCGGCGGCATCAACGGCGCTGACGGTGACGGTGGATTTGCCATCACTCAACGCTTTGGCATCCGCTGCCGGTATCAACACCGACCAGGTGCCGTCAATTTCGGTTGCCTTTGAATAGGTTTTACCGTTCAGGGTGACGGTGACGATGGTATTGGCCGTCAGATTGCTGGAAATGCCGGTGATACTGAAACCCGCTCCCGCCTCGGCCACGTTGATAGCATCATCACCTGTGACTGGCAGCACGCTGATAGCGGTAAGGTCTTTATCAATGGTGAAGTTATGCTGTGATGATACGGTGTTACCGGCCTGGTCGCTGGTCGTCACCACCAGGGTATAGCCATTGCTGGTCAGTGCAACCAGATCGCCCTGCGGGATCTGCACAGACCATATGCCGCTGGCATCCACCGTACCGATCCAGGACAGCGACCCCAGGGAGACGGTAACCGTCTGCCCTTGCTGAACATTGAGCGTTTTACCGGTGATGGTGATAGCCTGGTTAATTTCAGCAGCATCGATAATATTGTTGCTGGTGACCGGATCCACGCTCAGCACCGGCTGTTTGGTCGGATCTATCGCCACCTGGATAGGCTTCGTTACCACGGTGGCGTTGCCCGCGCTATCGGTCACCGTGAGCGTCATATTGACGGTGCCGTCCGGCAGCGCTTTCAGATCCGCCGAAGTGACGGGAATAGACCAGGCTCCGTTTTGCCCAATGGTGGTGGTGTAGGTTTTACCGTTCAGCACCAGGGTGACTTTATCTCCGGTTTGTACATCGGTTGCCGTCCCGCTCAGCGTTTGGGTGATGTTGGCTTCGCTGGCGTTTAGGTAGTTGTTTCCTGCAAACGCAGAGATGGTGACCTGCGGCGGCACCATATCAACGGGAACATTCAGATTCTGAGAACCGGTGTTGCCGGCGATATCGGTGACCGTAACGGTAACCTGGAGCGGCGAGCTGGCATTGGTCAGCCCCGACAACGCGCCTGAAGGAATGGTGGCGATCCAGTTACCGTTGGCATCTACCGTTCCCTGATAATTAACGCCATCAAGGGTAATGACCACCTTCTGCCCTGCCCCGCTTACGCCGGTTTTACCGCTGAGGGTCTGGTTCTGGGTAATCTCCTGCGCGTTTAGCACGCCGTCGCCAAACGGCGTGTTAAAGCTGACATTCGGCAAGTTATTAATAACAATATTGATAGTATGGTTGTCGCTTACCGCGCCATTAGGCCCGATCGCCGTCGCCGTAACCGTCAGCGCGCCATCCGGCTGGGTCAACAGCGTTCCGGCAGGCAACGTGACCGACCAATTCCCCTGAGCATCGGTTTGCGCCGGGAATGTCTTCGTGCCAATGGTTACCGTTACGGTGGTATTTGTGTCCAGCCCCGCGCTGGTACCGCGGATGGTGACCTGGCCAGTGGCCTCGTTTTTGCTGATATAATCGTCACCGGCAATAATACTGATCGCCACGCCCCCCTTCAGGGTATCGACGTTAACCGTTGAACTACCGGTCCCCGTTTGCCCGGCAAGATCAGTAACGGTCACGCTAATGCTAGTGGGCCCCTGCGGCAATTTCTGCAAATCAGCGGCGCTTATCTGCACGCTCCAGTTGCCGTTGGCATCCACCTGCGTGATGTAACGATGATCGCCTACCGTGACCTGCACCGTGCTGCCCGCCGGCGCATTTTTCGTGGTGCCGGAAAGGGTCTGGTCAGTTTTCACCTCGGCGGCGTTCAATGCATTATCACCGGTCAGCGGCGTGACGGTGATGGTAGGCAGCAACGTTTTAACATTAAAACTGCCGTTTATCGTGGTGGTATTGCCCGCCGCATCGGTCAGGGTTGCCACAATATTGTTAGTCCCCTGTGGGAGTGCGGTAAGATCGGCTGGCGATAAGGAAATAGACCACTTACCGTCCACGCCTACCAGCGCCGTGTAGTTTTTACCGTTCAGGGTTACGGAAACCGTACGGCCCTGATCTTCAATCGATGCGATACCGCTAAGCGTCTGGCCCGCTTTCGCTTCCTGTAGGTTAAGAATATTGTCGCTGGTCAGTGACAGGACAGCTAACGAAGGCGGGGTGAGATCGACGGTAACGTTGCCCTGTACCTGTCCGGTATTTCCCGCCGCATCTTTGGCAACCACGGTTATCGGCAAGGTACCGGCAGCCATTGCCGCCATATCGGCAGCGCTAAGGTTTAACGTCCACTTACCGTTAGCATCCGCAGTCGTTTCCCAGGTTTTATTACCAATCGTCACCGTGACCGTCTGCCAGCTGCCTTTTACGCCGGTCGTCCCCGTCAGGGTCTGAGCAGCGGCATGTTCTGCGCTATTGACGTAGCCATCGCCAAACGGCGTATTGAGGGTCGGCTTAGGCAGGTCATGGGTCATCACGTCCAGATTCTGAGTCGCCTGGGCCGACAGGGTTCCAAGTGAGACACGAGCAGAGATAGTGTAATTACCATCCTGCAGCAGTTGCAGATCTGCCGACGGGATCGAGACGCTCCAGTTACCCGCGCTATCCACGGTCGCCACATAGTTTTTGCCGTTCAAGGTCACGATAAGCGTAACGCCGGTGCCGTACAGGCTGGTGATTCCCCGCACTTCCATCGGTTGTTGGGCCTCAGCCGCGCTCAGATGACCATCGGTGGACAGGATTGCAATCGCTACAGCCGGCTGGGAGGTATCAATGGTAATCGTCTCACTAGCGGTAATGATCTTACCGCTTTTCTCCGTGTAACTCACGGTCACGACCTGAGAACCGTTAGCCAGCGCCTGCAGATCTGCCGCAGGGATCTCCACGCGCCACAGGCCATCGCCGCCAACCGTCGCAAAATAGGTTTTACCATTTAACGTAATGGTCACCATCTGACCGGAAGCGATATTTTGTGTTGAGCCCCACAGCAGTTGGTTCAATTGAACTTCGGCCGAGTTCAGTGCGTTATCGTTGGCAAAAGGACTAATAAAAATTTTAGGGGTTGCAACAGGCTCAGGATCCTTCCCGCCTCCCCCGCCGCTGTTATGACCGTCATTCCCGCCACCGTCACCACTGCTACTGGCTGCGATAGCAATTCCGCCGATCACCGCGGCGCCAGCTATCGCGCCCAGCACGCCCAGGGTTGAGATCCCCGCAATGCCCGCACTACCGGTCAGCGCACCAATAGAGGTTTCGGCAATGGTCGGCACCACCGCCTCAGCGGCCATTGGGCCCGCTTCCGTTGCAAACGGGAAGGCTGCGCGATGTACGCCATACTCATCTTCAAAAATCAGTTCGCTGTGTAAGCCGTTAGCATCAAGCGTAAAGAAGCTTTGATAGCGTACCGTCGTACCGTCCTTCATGTGGACAATAAGATCGTCGCCCTGCCGTTCATAAAAATTAACTGATTCAGGCGAAGCATTAATTTTCACTACGCTGCTTTGCGAGAGATTAACGACCCTGTCAGCACTTTGCGAATAACTTGTGATCTCCTTCCCAGTTTCACGGCTAATAATATCTACGGTCGGAGAAAGTGCGTTTGGTTCTGCCATCTTGATATTCCTCTCGCTGCAAGGTAATTACGCACGGCGGCAATAAGGATAAAACGCCTGATATGGGCATCACCTTGAAATGGATTCAATAGAATATAAATGCAACACATTGATTATTAAAATAATAATCAATTCATTACATTACGACCATCTGAGCGATCGCTTTAAAACCTATAACCCGCACCCTGCATTAATGCAAATAAAAACAATAAATAAGTTTATTTCACAAAACACGATGGATGGTCTAGCAGGGGGAAAATAAAATATCTTTAAGCGATGCTAAACAACTTCAATGAAGTGTTTAAGTCGCATTAATGTGCCCTACCATAAATAAGGGTATGATTTTAAAATATGATATATCATGCAAATAATAATGGCATTTATATTATGGCTGTCATTTTAGATTATTTTCTCTGTTTACATACGCTGTACAGAACGCAACCAGCTGCAATCCCTCACGATTTGCGCTGGCGTCACGCGTCACAAATCTGTTATACTGATTGAACACATTGGGGCTGATTCTGGATTCGACGGGATTTGCGAAACCCAAGGTGCATGCCGAGGGGCGGTTGGCCTCGTAAAAAGCCGCAAAAAATAGTCGCAAACGACGAAAACTACGCTTTAGCAGCTTAATAACCTGCTCTGAGCCCTCTCTCCCTAGCTTCCGCTCTTAAGACGGGGATCAAAGAGAGGTCAAACCCAAAAGAGATCGCGTGGAAGCCCTGCCTGGGGTTGAAGCGTTAAAACTAATCAGGCTAGTTTGGTAGTGGCGTGTCGGTCCGCAGGTGCCAGGCGAATGTAAAGACTGACTAAGCATGTAGTGCCGAGGATGTAGGAATTTCGGACGCGGGTTCAACTCCCGCCAGCTCCACCACTTTTTAGTAAAGTAAAGTCTACTAAAGACTATCAAGGCCGCACATCACAAGGGTTGCGGCCTTTTTCATGTCCAGTGAAGTCTACTGAGAATTGCTAGAAACTACTTGTTATGACACCCTATTTAGTACCCCGACCATTCAGGCTACTAAAAATGGGATACTAAAAAATGGCAAGAATCGTTACTAAGCTCAACGACACTCAGATCAAGAAGGCCAAGGCAACAGACGATAACAAAGAGATAACACTGTATGATGGCGATGGCTTGATGTTGAGAGTTAAGCCCAGTGGTAAGAAAGTGTGGTATTTCAACTATCAGGTGCCAGCGACCAAAAAACGAACAAAAACAAAATTAGGAAACTACCCTCATCTTACCCTTGCTCGTGCTAGAGCAATGCGTGATGAATACCTGTCACTGCTCGCAAACGGCATCGACCCACAAGTTCATAATGAAAAAGTGGCTAATGACCTGAAAGATGCTACTGAAAATACATTGCAAGCAGTTGCTGAACGCTGGTTAGAAGAGAAGAAGAAGACAGCAGGACTCTCGCAAGACCACGCTAACGATATCTGGCGTAGTCTTGAAAGAAACATCTTTCCAACGCTAGGTAATGTTCCTATCAAAGAGATTCGCCCCAAAATGCTCAAGCAGCATCTAGACCCAATTGAGCAACGAGGTGTACTTGAAACTCTACGCCGCATCATTTCTCGCCTGAATGAAATTTTTCGCTATGCTGCCACGGAAGAGCTTATAGAGTTCAATCCTGCCGACAATCTCGCTCAGCGTTTCAGTAAGCCTAAGAAGCAAAACATGCCTGCCCTTCCACCCGATGAGCTACCACGCTTCTTGATTGCTTTATCTAACGCATCTATACGGTTAGAAACCCGTATGCTGATCGAGTGGCAATTGTTGACGTGGGTAAGGCCGGGAGAAGCGGTCCGTGCTCGTTGGTCCGATATTGATGAAGAGAACAGGTTTTGGAACATCCCCGGTGAATTTATGAAGATGAAACGTCCTCACAAAGTGCCGTTGAGCAAAGAAGCTCTCCGTATTCTTGAAAACATGCGCCCTATCAGCGGCCACAGAGAATGGGTTTTTCCAAGTATCAAAGCCCCCCTCAGTCATATGCATGAGCAAACAGCAAACGCCGCAATAATCAGAATGGGATTCGGTGGAGAACTGGTAGCACACGGTATGAGATCTATTGCAAGAACAGCAGCAGAAGAGTCTGGTAAGTTCAGGACAGAAGTCCTTGAATCAGCCCTTGCGCACTCGAAAAGGGATGAAATCATCGCAGCTTACAACCGTGCCGAGTATCTAGCAGAACGAGCAACACTAATGCAATGGTGGGGTGATTATGTTCAGACGCAGAAATTTAAGGCTCTAGCGGCGTGATAATAAAAAATACAGCATGGATTCAGGTAAACATTTTGCGATGAGGCTGGTAAAACAACAGACCACCAACGTGATGTGTTGGCTCACAAGCTGGCAAATGAGGCTGAACCAGCACATAACCTTAAGACGTTATGGCCTGAAGGAGTAGCACTGATGGATGATTGGTCAGAGTAATGCACTGCCAATGTTTAACTGTTCTGCTTCATATTATAATCAACAAAGTCCTGTGAAATATGGGCTATGGCACGAAGCAGGGCATCACTGGCGCGGCTTCCGCACACTTGCGTGTAGCGCCTTAATTCAATCAGGTTTATGGTCAGAAGATACTATGTATGGCTTCAAATGGGCCATAATGAAAGCGACATCGTTCGTGCTGCTATACCCATAAGGCCAAACATCTTGACCAACGTCACCTGATGCTTCAATGGTAGGCTGGTTTCCTTGATGCTAACGGCAATTGTATGGTCAGGCCGTGAGTTTACACCCAGCCCCCACCCGCCCAAACAACCAAGGAGGGCTGTCATTTAATAGCATGGAATGCTTTGCATAAAAATTAGCAAAGTAATAGGATAAAAGAAAAAGAGTGATATTTTTATGATTTTAGTTATAACATCAAGCTTTGATAAAACTATAGATTATATAATTAAAAAACAATGTGTTGATGACTTTTATGTTTTTAATATCGATAAATTTTCCGAATATCAGGTTTCCTATACAAAAAAAGGATTCGAAATAAGAAATCAACATTATGGTGTTCTTTTTGAAAGTAACTGCTCGTCTATTTATTATAGAAAACCAACACCAGAAAATCTTAATGATATAATCGGTGTAAAATATCATAACCATTGTTATAGAGAAGTTTTTTCTTTGGTTGAAGGGATTGCTGAAGCTTTTGATGGAAAATGTTTGTCCCGGCCATCTATTCTTAGA
Organism: Kluyvera georgiana ATCC 51603; assembly: GCF_001654985.1. Classification (GTDB taxonomy): domain Bacteria; phylum Pseudomonadota; class Gammaproteobacteria; order Enterobacterales; family Enterobacteriaceae; genus Kluyvera; species Kluyvera georgiana. Next base: position 7,473 of record NZ_LXEU01000029.1, on the reverse strand, counting down.
AAAGCAGATAATAAAGTATTACAAGCAAAAATAGCTGATAAGATTGGTTTTTCAACTCCAGATTATTGTTTAACAAACAGCCCTCACCTATTAACATCCCATTTGGCTGAAGATATCATAGTTAAACCTCTATCTAACGGAGTCGTCGAGGATGAACATCACAAAGAGATTGTACAAACAAATTTGTTTGATAAAAGCAAAAACACAAGCACTCTAAAATTCAGCCCTGCCTATTTTCAGAAATATTCAAACAAACAATACGAAGTAAGGATTACTATCATTAATGAAATATTCTTTCCCGTTAAAATTGAATCCGAAAATAAAATTGACTGGAGAAAGAAGGATAACAAAATAATATATAGCAAAATCGACATTCCACAGAAAATAAAAGATAAGTGTTTGATCTACATGCAATTCTTTGAAATTGATTTCGGCTGTTTTGATTTCATAGTTTTTGATAATGAATGGTTATTTTTAGAAATGAATGCCAATGGTCAATGGGTATGGCTCGAACACGAAACAGGGCATAACATTTCAAAAGAAATAATGAGATATTTAAATGATAAATAACATTTTCTATCTAATAATAAGATTCTTAAATTATTCATTACTTTTTCATACTTCGGATGATGAGAATTTTGACACGCTAGAAATAAGGCAGCAATGTGTTCTCGATAACTTACGACTATCCTTAATAGCAATACCTTTAGGGAACAAAATTTATTATATACTGACATTTAAAAAATTATCTCCTGATTTACTTAAAAAGGAAAACTTTGGTTTCCTTTTTATTCTTGATTACGACTTAAAATGGGGAAGAAAGTCGCCAGATTTCATAGAGAGTCAAGTTGAAAAATATGTAGAAAACATTGAGACTCAATCTGTAGAAAAAACGAAGGAACAAGAAGAATTTTTAAAGCAACGGATATCAGAAAATAATGAAAGCATGTCAGTTATACGTAACAAAATAACCCACTACACCACGATAATGTTAGCATTTGCAAGCGCTTTAGTATATTTATTCACAAAAACATCCGCTATATACTCCTCAAGCGTTCTGATTTTAATCTATTACTACATACTTTTAATTATAACAGTTCAGGTAGTTAATTTAGCCTTATTCTTAAGAAAAGGTATGCTGATTAGTTCATTTTATCAGTCTTCATTTAAAGAGTTGAGAACATCTGTTTATAAAAAAGAATTAGCAAAATCATTTTATAGAGATTGGTTTGCCAAAAATGATGATGTGAGATATTTTGCTGGCATCGTAAAAAATGCCGAAAAATATTTATATCGTGCCATTTGTATCGGATTTATTTTTTTCACATTGATAACATTATCATCTAATGAAAATAACCAAACTGACACACATCATTTCTCTGAAGTTTATATCGTTCAATATTTATAGGACTTAAAATGAAACCATATGTGATGTTTTATAGTGAAACCTATCGAAAACCAACCCAGTCATTAGAGTATTCTATTGATACTACGGTAAGAACTTTTACAATTGAATCTGATGATAGTGATTCGATTAATGCAGGAACAATGATAACAAAAGTAAACGAAAATGGAGATGACGATTTTATCTATATGTCTACTATTGAAACAAGAGAGATAGAAAACAGTGATCAGAATTTCTCTTATCAAAGCACTGTTGTTACAGAGTCGATTGAAAATGATGATAATGATTACCTATCATGCGCAACTTTGGTTACAAATGTGGTAGAATCGAATGATAATGATTTTCATTCAATGCATGACGACGCATTAGTAAGTCATGTTCATTTAATAAATTGACCAACCTCTTGAAAATCATAATGTACTATAGATGGTTCTTTGAGAAAATGTTACCTTGAAAGTCTTATTATATAGTACACGAAACATACTGTTGAAGGTGTTCGATGAATACTACACACGATCCTATCCGTCATATAAAATACTTAAGACAATCATTATCCCAAGATAACGAGGCTATCGGCTTTTTCCTATCAGCAGGATGCCCGTTGTCAGTTGATATGCCTGAAGGCCAGTGGCCATTAATACCAGATGTAGTTAATCTTACGAAATATATTCATTCTGAATTAAGTGATAATGAGCAATACGCAAAACTTATATCGGAATTGGAGAAAGCAGAGAAAAATAAAAATAATATAGAAGATATCCTTAGCTTTTTGCGAGCACTTGTATCAGTGTCTAAAGGTGGTGAAGTTAGAGGGTTAACTGAAGAACAGCTTTCGATTCTTGAAATAACAATATGTGAAAAAATAGCAAAAAAAATCAACGTGAGCCTACCAAATTCAGAAACACCATATCATAATTTGGCTAAATGGATACGCTCAATAGATCGCAAGATTGCTGTGGAAATTTTCACAACAAATTACGATCTTTTAATGGAGCAATCACTTGAAGAAATGGAAATACCATACTTTGACGGTTTCGTTGGTGCTAACAATCCATTCTTTGATCTTAGAGCCTTGGAGGATAACCTCATCCCTAAGCATTGGTCAAGGCTTTGGAAAATACATGGCTCAATCAATTGGTGTCAAAAACATGTGGGTAATCAAAAAAGAGTATATCGGACTCACCCCAACCATAAAGAGTCATCACACTTAATATATCCCTCACACCTGAAATATGAAGAAAGTAGGAAAATGCCATATTTAGCCCTACTGGATCAATTAAATAGATTTATCAGAAAAAAATCATCATTTCTCGTATTATCAGGCTATTCCTTTAATGATGGTCACTTAAATGATGTTATAGTTAGTGCACTAAAGTCAAATCCAACAGCTATGGTTTTAGGGTTAATGTATGGCGATTATTATACTGATGGTAAGGAAAAATACCCAGAAGCTTACCGATTAGCTAAAAATCAACATAATTTGAATATATGGACTAACGATGCTGCTATTATTGGAACTAACTATGGGAAATGGTTTTACAATGAAAACAATGATGACGACAAAGAAATATTTGGATTTATAAAAAAAATAAAAATAGAAGATAGCGTTTATTGTAACTCCAATGTTAACTTCGGTGACTTCAAGGACTTTTCCAGTTTCTTACAAAGAATTATTGGCTCTATGAAGGATTAATTTTATGTCTGATAAAGAATCATATTTAGGAAAAGTTCAAGATGTAAACGGCACCACAGTCAGTGTTTCATTATCCAAGGATTCTTTAAGTGGATTCATCTATATTGATGGTCAAGGCTATAGGGCGGGACAAATAGGTAGCTTTGTTAGAATACCAATCGGGTTTAATAACTTATATGGAATAATCAGCCAAGTTGGCGCTAGTGCATCACCATTAGAACCTGACGAAAATACACCAGTGGATAACAGATGGCTCCGCATACAACTTATAGGAGAAGCACAAAGAAATGGAACATTTCAAAGAGGATTATCACAATATCCAACGATCGGTGATAACGTCCATCTCGTATCGGAAAAAGAATTAAAACAAATATATGGACAACCGAACGAAGGATATTTTGTTAAAGTAGGACATATATCAAATGCAGACTCAATACCGGCTCTTATTGATATTAATAAGCTTATAACCAGACATTCTGCTGTAGTAGGGACTACTGGCTCAGGAAAATCTACAACTGTAGCAAGTTTGATAACAGCTTTATCTGACACTAATAAATACCCTTCCGCAAGAATAATTATGCTCGATCTGCATGGAGAATATGGTAGATGCTTAAAAGATAGGGCGAATATATTTAAGGTCAATGCAGACCCCAACCCTATTGTGGGTGAAAATGAATTATATATACCCTATTGGGCCCTTAATTTTGATGAACTTTCAGAAGTATGTTTTGGTGGGATAGACTCAGAAAAAGAACGTAATATATTACTAGAGAAAATACAAAAAGTAAAAAGTGAGTCGCTTAAGAGAGTATCTCGAGATGGATCAAATCAGGATACTTTGAGCGCAGATTCACCTATACCTTTCAATTTGCACAGTTTATGGCATCAATTGTATACAGAAACTTTTGGAACATATATTAAAACCCAAGGAAAACAACCACTTGAAACACTGGCTTATGAAACATTAGATGATGGATCTGAGTTGAAAGGTAATGCACTATCGGGCATACCTCCCATTTTCAAGAATGTATCAAATGAAGCTGGTGCCACAAAGATAAATTACCTACCATCCCCACTTCCTTTAGGTAAGCAACTACAAGCATTAGGTTCAAAGCTCAGAATTCCAAGGTATGACTTCATTTTTAAACCGGGTGAATGGACACCATCGATACATGGTGATATCAGTAAAGACTTAGACCAGCTTCTTAAAGGATGGATTGGAGACAAACCTGTAACTATTTTAGATTTATCTGGTGTTCCATCAGATATATTGAAAACCATTATAGGTGCTGTATTAAGAATATTATATGAAGCTTTATTCTGGGCAAGAAACTTATCTCAAGGTGGTAGGCACCGACCTTTATTAATAGTCATGGAAGAAGCTCATAATTATTTAAATAGTCAAGATAACAGTATCGCGTCACGTATGGTACAAAGAATTGTAAAAGAAGGAAGAAAGTATGGGATAGGAACAATGGTAGTAACTCAGCGCCCATCAGAAATCGATCCGACCATACTTTCACAATGTGGCACTTTTTTTGCCCTTCGCCTTAACAATGCTTCTGATCGAAGCCATATAACTTCAGCAATGTCAGATAATCTTGATGGATTAACAAGCATGCTTCCTATTCTTAGAACAGGAGAATGCATTGTATTAGGAGAGGCCGTAAAGTTACCGATGAGGACATTAGTAATACCTCCACCAAAGGACCGCAGACCTGATAGTCAAGACCCTGTTGTATATGATATCCTCCCACAGGATGAATCAATGACCCCCGGTGGCTGGAATATATTACCAGAAAAAGAACCAAATTATGCCGAAGTCATCGAGGCTTGGAGATCGCAAAGCCCACGAATAAGTAAAGTAAAATTATAGAGGAAATTATGGATCGACAACCAGTAGTTTCAAGTAACATTCGTAGCGTTGGTTATGATGCTAATGATTTCATCCTTGAGATTGAATTTAATAATGGTGCGATATATCAATATTTTGATATCCCTGAAAATATATACTCTGATTTGATTTCTTCAGACTCGATTGGAGGATATCTAGCTCGCCATATAAAAGGGTATTTTAGATACTCTCGCGTTTAGAAAAAATTACAAAAGGGCCAGTAAGGCCCTTTTGTCATCGTAAAATGATTATTGATAATAGAATAATGATAATCATTCCCCTATTTCTGCCGTCCAATTATATCCTCAAGAAACCTTTTTCCTCGTAATTTTAATCTTGCTTTATCTTCAATGCTAATTTTCGATGATTGTAATATCAGTCCTAAGATTAACTCTTTATCCACCTCTTCTACTTTACAGCCCACAGCTTTAGCAACTTCAGCACCAAGGATGATCTTCAGGCGTGTCTCAGCGCTTTTAGATAAAGATTTCTCTTTGCTCTTGAGGCGATTCAAACGCATCTGCGCTGATGCTATTTTTTGCTTAATTGTTTTTTCTGTTCTTGGCTTTCTGTTTTTATCATCCGTACTCATAATTACTTTTCCTTTTAGTTTTTAAAAACATCAAATACAATTAAAAAAGGAAAAGGTCAAATCACATGACAAAATCGAACATTTTATTTTGAATTAAACTACGCAGCACGAGATGATTGTTCCTGACAATTAGTTGCTGTACAGGCTTGCCCTGTTAATGATGGGATTTATCCCAAAAAATAGTGTTTTGGTTTTAAAAACAACACGCCAGTAAGCCGAAAATAAAATTTTGCAACACAGACGAGTGCAACCACTAACGTTAAATACCTGATACTCTCCCCGTTACTTATTTTATCAAATCAATGAAAGTAATTTTGACTGTTGTTTTTACACTCTGATTTCCGAACCTAACCTGTGAATTGTGCAACACGTAAAAGCGTTTGTTATTTTCACTGTTTTGTCTAATTTTCACTTTCCCGCCTTACGGCGGGAGGCTAATTTAACTACTTTTGCCCTTTCGGGCGCTATCTAAAACAAAAAATTCAATATTATCCCTCTACCTCAGCCGTTTATCCGATTCCGGCCCTGTTAAGTTAACAGATACTAAAACTAGTGTTATTAATTAAGAGTAAGAAAACTTTTTACATTGTCGTTATTTTTAGCTCCTTTAGGAGATATAAAAATAAAGCAATGCCCACCTATACACTGCTACGCAGTGTGTGGGGTCTACCGACGGTTGCCTGCCGCAGGCTAACACCGTTTCCTTCGGAAACAAGGTCAACGTCAACACCAGAGTTTTTCTTACGAAAAACTAAAACCAGCATAGTCGCATTGGAGATTTATATTTTGGTTTGATCTTTAAATTTATATTGAGGTTGTTTTTATTGTATGGCTATTTTTCATCTTGATTTTAAAATTGTGAAACGAAGTGAGGGCAGATCTTCCGTTGCGAAAGCTGCCTATCATGCTCGTTGCAGAATCACAGATGAAAGAACAGGTGATACCTATGATTATAGCCGCCGTACTGATTTATGCGGGCATTTCATATTAGCACCTGTTAATGCTCCAGAACATATCGTAAAAGACTCTACAGCATTGTGGAATGAAGTTGAACGGGTCGAGCGTCAGCAAAATGGTCAAACAGCCCGTTATTTCGATGTTGCTATTCCTGCTGAGTTAAATAATGATGACAAGAAAAAACTTGTTCTTGAATATTGTCAGAAAAATTTCGTTGATAAAGGCATGATTGCCGATATCGCTTTCCACGATCTCGATAGCGATAACCCTCATGCTCACGTTATGTTGACATTAAAGACAATAGATAAAAATGGGTTCGGTAAAAAAGAAAGAAGCTGGAACGACAGAAAAATGTCTGTCCTTTGGCGTGAGTCATGGGCATCTATGGCGAACAGCTACCTTGCTGCTGCTGGCTCGTCAGAACGTATTGATCATCGTTCCCTTCAGGCCCAGCATGAAGAAGCATTAGAAAAAGCGGCGGTTGCTCTGGATAATGAAGAAAAAGCACTATGGCTTGCCAAAGCCGCTGAAACAAACCGTCCTCCAATGAAGCGTATCCACAGTGCCAAATGGCGTAGTAAAGCAGCTCAAGAGCAAAGAGCCGCAGAACAGGCTGTTCGTGATGCTACCAAGCAAGAAGCCGTTGAAGTCTACAAAACATTCAGTGAGCTTGATCTTGAAATCATCGTTGATGTCAGAAGCTTTACGATTACACATCTTGCTGAACCAGAAGAGATTGTCTTACCTGAAAATCATTCAGGCAGTTCAAATACTGATGAGCAAAAACCGGTATTGGTTGCTCCTTCACCTCATACTAGTATTCGTGGAGTCAAATCTTACCGTGATAAAACAAAAGTCAGTAAGGTTATTGCTGGTAAGAAACCATTGGTCAGTATTTCTGATTCTGGAAAAAATACTATTCTGAAAACACC
>NZ_LXEU01000028.1 GCF_001654985.1 Kluyvera georgiana ATCC 51603 | reverse complement strand
AAAACCCCCGCCTCTAAAATACCAAGCTGGGCATTCAGAAGCGCCCCTGTACGTATTAAGAGGAAACAGGCTAATCCATGTCAGGATAATATCTTTAAACGCTTCACAGCTCTTTTGGTTAATTTTATCAGGGACAAATTCATATGGGCTAAAACGAACAAAACTGAAATTGATATTATCAGTGAAGAACATGATAAACGTATTACTGAAAACTATGTCTATGATAATGTATTAGGCCATTATATTCCTCGCACTGAATATGAGAAACAAGCAAAGTTTAATCAAAATGATTACAAGCCTACACCGGATGAGATCAGTCGTTTCCCAAGTCGCCCTAAAACTGGACTACCTGAACGTGATCACTATATGGACCTCACGCCAACCCCCCTACCTGAACATGCAAGAAGGAGTCGCTATCCGAAGTTCAGACCGCCGGGAAAGTGAACATGCACATTTCTTAACGAAGGTGTTTGAGATGTTGGTGGTATCAGTTTTGTTGATGAAGCGTACAACTTTCAACGATACACAGCTTTTTTACGTTGACATTTGTATGTATTAACATTGAAAATGGGGGGATCATATAAATCAGGATTAACCATCATGACACAAGAAAAATTAATAGATACTTTAGAGAAAATTGCAGTACAACACTGGAATACAAACAAACAACCAGTTTTGTTGAGTAATCTACCTCCACTTTTAATGAAGAATTTACCCGATTATAAAGATATTCTTTCAGGCCGTTCTTTAAAAAAATTCATTAAAGAATCAGAGGGCAAATATAAACTTATTGAACATCCATATCAAAGGGCAAAAGTAGCACTTCTCCCTAAGGATGAATCATATAAATTCCCTGAGTTAGATGAAAAACATGAGCAATCAGTAATCATCGACCGCAATGCTGAAAAAGCATTAATTGAATTTCTAAAGGTCCTTAAAAAACTACCTGAAAAAGATCAGGAAAAAGTTCAAATTCCTGTTTCAGTTCTCGTTAAAATGATTAAATAACAGTATGAGAGTTTATGTCGGCCTTATATCTTCAGACACTGATCTGATTAAAGAATTTAATGCTGTCAAAGAATCCCTGATCCCCAAGGCAATAAGGGATAAATTACCAAAAAAATGTGATTTTAAATTTGATGCATTTAATCCACTGACTTCAAGCGGGAAATACACTGTTGACTCACACATATTGCAAGAAATTAATGGGTTCGACTATGCTACCTGTCTTATAACTGAAGAGATAGAAAACTATTGTGAGAATATTCGCTATGCCATCCTAAGCACAAGTATTAATCCTTCTGAAGTTAAGAATGGAAATATTCACAATTTCTTTTCCAGTCGTTTAGCTAAACTGTTTAAATCGGTCATATTTACGATGGAGAAAATGAACTCGTCAGACATTGAACAAGCAATGCGCCTCCCTAGAAGAAATTTCATTGCTCCAGAACTGGCAGAGCTATGCCGCCTTTACCGAGATGATGTTCTTGAATCACACTTTCATAATAGCGTGAAACAACAAATTTTCGCGATAGGAAAGCGAAAAAAACCAAGAAGAAAATCAAGTTATAATACAAAATATTTTATAGATGATGATAAAAAGCATTTTGTTTTCGGGAAAGAAGAACATGCCGTACTGCCTACAGGTGAACCGCATCAGCCTCACTGCGTTGTAAATGGGAGCTTCAGGTTTGGAAGAAAAATATCTACAGACCATCACTATAACGTCAGCAAGGGAGA
>NZ_LXEU01000027.1 GCF_001654985.1 Kluyvera georgiana ATCC 51603 | reverse complement strand
ACTATAACGTCAGCAAGGGAGACGGTGATAAAACCTATATTTCAGGGCAATTCCCAAATTGCCATAATGATATAATCACAGCAGAAAATGGGAAAACTCATCTAAACATGTTTACTAATGATCATTTTTAAAAAGAAAAAGCGGAAATCAAAAATATTGATCTTCCGCTTTTATCTATCATTCTAATGATCTGCATCCCGCTGCGGCAATCAGGAGGGTTGCGGCGCTAAAGCAAAAGCTTTTGGTGCTTGCCTCAAGACTGAACCAACACAAGTCAGTAGCCTGCCCAATCATTCTCTATAAGATATTGGGATCACTCCACCGAACGGTCAACTATCAATAGATAACTGAGAGCAGTTTAGCATATTAAATGAAAAGAAGTCAAATTTTTCACAAACAAGATGCACATTAACTATTTTCCCTTATTTCATTGTTATTACACCTAAGCAGGATTAGTCAGAACGAGATCATCACATCGTTCTCATAACACGAACCAGCAAAGACAAGGTTCCACATAGGAGGACATCAGGATATAGAACATAAAGGACAAAACAAATAAGATCATCGGGAAATAATTTCCGTTTAATCTAATGAACCACCACCAGACTATATACTGAGTCGGTTCGATATTTGTAGCCAACTACATCCTTCGCCTGAACACAACATTATCAGAGAAAAATGCCTTACCAGCGACAAACCCAACAGCCGCAATGATTGGTAGGCTGATAGTAGCTCCTACCATGCCTGTAGCCGAAGGTCAATAATATAACAACGAAAGCATACCAGCCGAGGTAGGTTCTATATAAAACAGTTGCCATACATCCTGCTGTTATGCGTTTTCAGGAAAAGTAAAAGCTATGTGTTTCTCGTGCTCACTCTTAGACATTACGTAGAAAAGGAAACTATCATTCTCATTATCAGACTTAATAATTAGTGATTTGAATAACTCCAGATTCTTTAGCTGTAATGGGTTGAGGGATGCTCTGACAGTTTTAACGTCAACAATCTTACTTATATTTATGTAATGAAAATATCTTTGGAAGAGCCCTGCTACAACATCGCTGACTTGAACAAAATAATTATCATCAGAAACAATAAAGCTTATATCTACTTTTGCTAACTCTTTATCGTGTTTTTTTTGCTTATCAAACTCTTCTTTAACGATCTCTTCCACATCAAATCTGTGTTTACTTTCAGAAAACTCGGTTGCTCTATGTCGGTAGAAGAAAGTGAAAGCATCTAAAATATAATTATCATTATCCCGAACTTCATTATCAAAGCGCTCATCTAATGTAAAAGTAAACTCTTCCATACCATTTTCAATGCACATTTCCAAGAGATCACATAAGCTATTTATTTGTAGCTTCTCATCTTGTGTAGATAAAGGAAAGTTGAAAATCCTTTCTGCATATTCTGCTGTCAGATTGAACATGACTTTTAAAAACTCTCGCTCTTTCCCTCCTAAATATGGATAGTCAAAACTTTTAAGTTCCTTTATGAAAGAAGTTTTATCATTCAGAATAACTTTATACAACTCATCTTTATGAAGATCCTGATACTGTCTGAACTGAATCTCATCGTAAAATCTGAGAAGATTTTTTTCCATACAGAACAAAACACAATCTTCTATTATGTCAAGATAAGACCAGTATTCCATATTTAAATTAAAATACTGAATAAACAAATCACTTTCGTTTAACCACTCTAAAAAACCTGTAAGTTTTTTAGAGTTTAGCATATAGATAAAATCACCTGTTGCTATCTGCTTTAGCTTTATCTCTTTCGCGGTTGATTGTAACATTATCTTTTTTTTTAGAGCATCAAAATTAGCAGTAGAGCTATCCCCTTTATGAGCAATCCCGCCTAAGATAAAATTTACACCGGTATTTTTATCTTCATCGTGATCTACGTTATAACCATCTATTTGCTTAGACAGATACAGTTTCCTCACGTTGTTTGACTCATCATAATAGAAAGTGTAAACATCGTTTTTGACTGTTCTTTGAAACGGGTACATTATCATTCCATCCTTTTAAAGTGTTTGTTTTTTATATCATTGTTCTAATTTTACAGCAACAAAAAAACGCCATAGTGGGTCAACAACTAGAGAGTAAAATTTTCTTATTGTACCAATCCAACCACAGAGATTTTCAAGCCTCCAAAAAGACACTAAGTGGGTAAAGAGCAATATCTGTTGTTTTAACTATGATTGTATTGATCAAGCCAG
>NZ_LXEU01000026.1 GCF_001654985.1 Kluyvera georgiana ATCC 51603 | reverse complement strand
AATATCTGTTGTTTTAACTATGATTGTATTGATCAAGCCAGCCATAGGTAAATATGACACATGACCTTGAAAGGTTATGTGTCAGATCAAGTCGCGACTAATATATATTATCAATCCTCTTTTTCTTTTTTCTCAAGCGCATCCCGATAACGCTGCTGCTCAACAATACTCAGATTGGGATCAGATAGAACACTCCGCCCCTTCACAGCAATATCGTAACCAATCTGTGATTGCGTCTCATATTCTTTGGTCGGCTTAAAATAATCTGGTTGCGATGCAGATGACGATGCAGAATAACCAGAATATGTTTTACTCCCAGCACAACCAAGATAAGCCAGCAGGCAGGCAAACAGGAAGAACAACGTCCACACCACATTGTATCCATTAAGCGTATATCCGCTTCCATTCACATCTGAAAACACGCCATTAAATCTGACGGCATAGACAATCAGGAATGATGAGAGGATAACAGCCCTGCTTTTACCTACGGTTAAATGCTTACGAATGAATTTCACCGTTGGAAGCAGTGTGACCAAAAACAGCACAATAGCAACAATGACCAACCATATAGGAAACAGTCCGTATTTTTGTGTCGTGTTCTGCGATACCGTCACTAGCGATATAACTAAGAAGGCATTTAGCAGAAAAAGCCTCAACGCCATCGATACTTTCACATTCTTTGATGCCTTACGAAGAAACAGCACTGGTGCCAGTGATGGTATGTTCAGCAGCAGCCCCATGGAAATCACCCAATAGATAGTGTTCATAGCGTCTTTTCCTGTAATTACCGAGCGGCCCAGCCGTTATTGGTCTTCACCAAAATAATTTTCGCTTCTTCGGGTTCAGCCATCCCCTTAACGCCAGAGAAAGCTTTTTTATCCACCCAGCTCGGAACGTCATCGAGTTTCCACGTATAGGTCACTTGTGTCATTTTAACGCCATTGCCTTCACTCGGTTCAGTCCAGCTTTTAACCTCAGCAACAGCACGATGACCAACACAGGCACCATTATTGCTATCCCAAAATTTTGTATTACGACCTTTATCAGTTGTTTCTAATATTGCGACTCTTTTAAACATTTCCTGTTCATATGAAATATTCAGAAAACCGGTATTTTTCAAACCGATTAAAACAGGCTCGACATCATCTCTGCCATAAATATTAACCCTTACAGGAGTACCAAGTCTGAAATCTTCAACAACTTTAGCGTTGTTCTCTTTACTAAAACCATAGCAAACACCGTTTTTGCTGATTTTTTCATTAATGGCTTTTTCGAAATCACTCTTTTCGCCGCAACCTGTTAACAAAATACCAAGAGCTGCAACCGTTAAATATTTACGCATAGTATTATCCCTGAATTAGTGGTTGATAGTGCCGTTTCTCAGAACAACCAGACGAACTGGCATATCGGCGTTGTTGACGGTAGCGAACCCACGGACTTCGAAGTTGTTGACTGTTCCAGTGACACTGACTTTCTGGCCTTTCTTGTAAGTCAGAACGGCATCATCAAGGCCGGAGTAGTAATTGATCCAAACCATTCCGCCGCAGTAGCTTGTATCGGCTGTTTTAAAAAGCAGATAATAGTTAGGTGCTGATTTAGGCATTCCCGTCATCATATCGCTGGCACTTCTGCCTTTCGTAACTTCAAGAACAGTCGTATTTGCGATTGAGATCCGTTTGCCCGTCCATTTTTTCTCTGATGCCATCGCATTTTCTTCATAGTCTTTGCAGACAGCACCAAGGCCAGTAATGGACGTCGCTGGACCACTATCCTGACCGGAAGCTGAAACCCCCAGCGCTTTATCAACGGTGCTGTTCAATGATGACAGTGAAGAGTTAATTGCCCCATTAACGCTATTCATGCTTTCGTTGAGCTGCTGGCAGCCAGAAAGAAACATCAGAGAGACCGCCAGTGGTAAGAAGTTATGTCCTTTCATTTTTCCCTCAAGGATTTAGTCAGATTCGTATACCCCAATCCCGGCGCACTGACCTACAGATCAGGAGTTATCGTCTAATCAATTGATAGAATTGAATTATTTTTAGTGTTCGTCACATCGTTTAAATCGATCGATACAAAACAAATGATAGCTATAAACTATCATAAACAATATATCGATCGATTAAATCAATTAAAAAACCGATCGATAAATCCTTTTTAATCGCTAATAACTATCAATATAAATTAATCGATCGATTTTACAGATCATTTTGCTTGAGTATGTTGGCGCTGGCGACTATGCTGGGCTGAGATAAAGCAGTAAAACAGCGAGGGATGAGCATGGAAATCTTCGAAAAAGATCAAAAAATCGCTTTTGTTGACTCGTTCAGCGATGCTGCTTTGTCTTACGAATACGAACAGGTGGGCTTCACCATTAATTTAATGCAACGCTCGGTTCTTCTCTTTAACCATAATATAAAGAAAAACGTAACTGCCAAGCAGTTGCGTAAAAATAATATAAAGAAAAACGTAATGTCTTCGACATTGCGTAAAAATATGAACAGCACATTTATATATCCATATAGCAACATCAGGGAAATCAACTACTCGCTGCCTGATTGCAGATCCGATGATGCCGAGATCTGTATTATGACTGATGATGTATTAAATCCAGTCAGGACGTTCAGGGTTCCATCTCACGCACATTATATTTGCGAGCAATGGGTGGAAGTATTTAATATACCATATTTTATTTGGCCCATAAAAAACATTAAATAAAAGGGAATTAAATATCTGACTGATGATATTAATTAATAGAATTATTTGCTTTTTAGCAAATTAATGTTTAATTATATACACATATAATATTTGACATCGAGGTATATTTATGTCTGGAAAAAATCCGTTTTGGAATTATGATTATAATGCGGCGCAACGTAATAGAGAAATTGTAGACTCTTACCAACAGGCAAATGAGGCAAGGCTGGATTCTCAACAGTCGCAGTTTGAAGCGTCTATGGCTAATGATAGGGTTAGTAGAATACAGATGCAGTTGAATAACACAATCAATAGCCATAAGAAGGTTGTCGCTGATTATGAGCAACGTCTACAGAAGACTAAAACGGTAGCATTTAAATTAGCTATTCGTTCTAATATATTTGAAAGAACATTAACTCAACTTCAAGATCAGTGGCCTGATAAAAAGGAAAATATTTTAGATGAGATTCAACGTCAAAAAAATCACTGCACAACACAAGAATACAGAGACAACTGGTGGGGTTGGGTAAGTCAGAACGATCCTTCTTCAGATAATAGTTATCTTGATTTTCCATTTCCCGACAGGGAACTAAAACATAAGCCATAAGAAGAACACAAGTATTTCTTCATAAAATCCGATTACGTATATTAAAGCACTTTTATTGTGCTTCCTGCCAACTCGTCTTTTATCTGGATAATATCGATGAATACTCCATATGACGAACCAAATACTCAAGAAGTCAACACATCTAACCTCAAGGAACAAGATACTCTACCCTCAGACTCGAAGAGCAAAAAGAAACCAAAGTTTAAGATACTGGCATTTATCGTTTTTGTATTAATCCTTTTAATTGTTGCCATATATGAATACTTCACTCTAGGAAAAAAATTAAATAACGCATCAATCACCTTTCTTATTGTAATGGTTTTTTCATTGACTATAACAATAAAGAAAACAAGGCAAATAGAAGAATATAATGACGACTCATTTTTCATAAAAACCCTAAGAGCAAAAAAACTATTATCAAAAGCTAAAAAATTAGTGCGATGGTTGAATACCATTCCATTATGGCAGCGCTATATGATATTCTTCACCATATTTATTATCGGATTTCTGATGATGGTTATATAATACTAAAATAGTAGTGAGATGTTGCGCATTAGTATATGGCGATAATAAAATGAAGCACGAATCAACTGTACCAATATTAACTACAAAAAACTCAACGGATTGATTTTTCAGGTCAAAAGGTTTAGAACTATGATGTCTTTACATCACTACCATTAGGGAAATCGCATGTCTGATGCTTTAAAGGTTATCAACAATATTCGCACTCTCCGTGCTCAGGCTCGTGAACTGACACTTGAAACTTTGGAAGAGATGTTAGAAAAACTCACTATCATTGTAGAAGAACGTCGTGAAGAAGAAGCCTCATGTCTAAAACAGCAGGAAGAGAAACAGGCAAAGCTGGAAGCATTCCGTCAAAAATTGCTGGAAGATGGCATAAACCCGGCAGAGTTGCTTTCAACTGTCAGCCCATCGTCTTCCAAGACCGGAGCGAAACGCCCCCCACGTCCAGCTAAGTATAAATACATCGATACCGATGGTTCTGAAAAGACATGGACAGGTCAGGGCCGAACTCCTCGTGCTATCGCTGCTGCGCTCGAAGCCGGTAAAACGCTGGAAGATTTCGAGATCAAGTAATCTTCATACCATATGTCTACCAAATCCGCTCATATTTCTTGGGCGGGTTTGTTGAACCAACCTACAGGGATTAACATGCCAATAAAAGAGTTCTTAATTATGAAATCAAAAGCTTTTATTAACTTCATGCGCACTGAACTAAAAAACACATTTACAACACCTCCTTGCGAAAATAAATTAAGAAAGGCTATTTTTATTTTTTCTTTATTAAATGCCTTAAATATCATAGGTTATTACATCCTCACATATAGTATGCAAATCCTGTTCCTGTTGCCTATTATTTGGGGAGGGTTATTAGCACACGGAACTTACAAGCGCTATGGAGATTTGCTTAGATCTGGTTCTGATTGTGCTCTTTTTCTGGTGGCTACTATTACATCAGCATATCTCGTAATTAACACAGCAAGTGATGATGTCGATTTTTTTGAAAAGCATATGATAAATGGATTAGGTTTTTTGATTACATATGTTTTTGCTGTAGCTGCATCCGTTCGTTTTTATATCAGTGCAATAGATTTATATAATAGCTCTATTTCTTTTAAAAAATCAAAAGAAAAATGAAATCACTCATCCTTAGAGTCCATATCTGCCCTGAGGATGATATACCAAAATACATATATAAAGATAAACAATAAATTAAATGCATAAACCTTTTGATTCATTGCTATTAAGTTCACAAAAACACTCACAATAAGAAATAAATAGTTCTTTTTTCTATGTTCTTTTAGATACCTGATGAATAACATAATAACTTCCATATTGAAAATATGGAAATTATTTAACATCTATCATTAATAAGTCAAGGCAGTCTACAGGAATTTATTCACTTGCCTGAGTCGCTCTTGTCGCATTTGTTTTTAAATTGTTCAGCATTTGCTTATCAACCGGTTGCAGTTGTTGTCCTAACAGAGCCGCAAGCAAAATATTTGTGTCTTCTGTTCTTTCGATTTGAAGCATTTGTAATCTTAAATCAAGTGCCTGCATTCTTGCCTGCTCATGCGCAGTTTCTTTTTCATCAGCACTACTGATTTTTACCTGCCAAGCGTCAGCACCTGTTGTATCTGCATAGCGTGAATAGATCTCATATCTTAACATTTCCCACTCTGAAGGATTATCCGGGAATGTTGAGCCGGGAAATAAAGTTGCATACTTACTTTTTACGGAAGCATCCGACCAAGCAAGGTTTGCTCCCTGCGTAGAACCTAATGTGGATCCTATCTTTGCCCCTCTGGAGTTCACTGATACATTACTTGCTTTTTTCATTGCCAGTATGGAATCAATGGCATTTGTTCCAGCAGTGCTTCTGGAGACAAAGCTCGAAAAGGCCGATAAATATTCTCGTCCTTCGGTTGTATCTTCCAGTCCTTTGTTATTTAATGGTTCAACAGGTAAGTTTCCTATAAGATTTCTTTTTGCAGCCTCAGCGACTTTCATCTGATTGATGCTATAAGACTGGTTTGAAACCTTATTAGACAAAGCATCAGATTTAGATAATGGGGGCGTAATTAAGCTGGATGCAGACTTATCTTTATCAGGATACTGACCTATAGTATTGCATCCACCTCTGTTATATTTCACATCCTCTTCAGAACACACCTCTATTGATACTCGGCCCATAATATTTTTCTTGGCCTCATTTATTCCGGTATTTGCTTGTGTAAAAATTTTAACGCTGTTTTCAGACAAGGCTTCTTTCGCTGAACTTGTATTCGATCCTGCTGAACCACGACCACCCGCCGTTGTAATTTCTTCACAAGCATTAGCATCAGGTATTCTTTTTAGGATATTCTGCATACGCTGTTCTTGGATGGCTTGATTGGCATTACTGACAACTTGATTCTTCTGGTTTTCATTAGCTGTTATCGTTGCCTGTGCCAGTTTATCATTCATCGATACCAATGTTTCGATTAGGCCATTTCCCATAGATTGAGGTGATCGCCCCATTAAATAAGGATCCAGAGTATAGTTTGTGACCGGATAAACAGCCGCTGCATAGTTTGTATATAAAATTGCAAAACATATTACACATGTCAATCCTAATTCTTTTAGCTTAAATTGATTCACTTTCATCACTACTCCTTGTTATTTATTACTTATATTTTAATTAATCAATTTTAATTAAACTGTCAATTGTATTAATGGTTATGATTTATTGGAGTAGTTTTTTTGTAAAAAACATCATTAACAGAAACAAGCCCTGTTCAGTCACTGATCGCTTTAGATCATCATAAAATACTGCTTAAAAAAAATGAGACACATAGTGATTTACGGACGACGTTTAGAAAAATCATTGACTATATTCCCTACCTTATTCTCTAAAGTTGATTTCACAATTTTTATTCCACGCCGTATTTTGCTTAAATTTTTGTTCGCAATCCATTCGCTAGCATGTTTACATCCAATTTCAAAGGCATCCTGATGGTATCCATACGGATTCTTTTTATCTATTTTACTAAGTATGTAGTTCGCAAATGGAAACTTAAGTTTCATACATTCAATAGAATCATCTATTTTACGTTTATTTAAACCATGTAGTATATTCACAACTCCGATGAATTTACTTAGCTGTGGTTTGCCCTGACTCAGGTCCCTGCCAATATCATATACTGCGTTGTCAGCTATAGTAGCTGACATATACTTATGAATTTCACCGAAGGATTTAAACTCTCTCCCATTGCGATCTTTCAAATAACTGGCAATGCTCGGATATGAGTAATAACTCTCGTTTTTATGCGTTGTTCTGTAATGATGTAATGCATTAATAATCAAATCAGAACGAGAAGAATCATACAACCTATCAACGAGAATGCAGCTATATAAATCTGCATAGCTTTCTGTTATTGCTTTATGAGCGATACGAGTCACATACTTTATTCCTTCGACACACTCCCCGTTCAACTTAACAAACGGGTTTAGGAAAGACGCTTCTGGTGTCGTTGGTTCCAGCAGATAACCATCTCGCTTTTCTAACTGGTGATGTATAGCATGGCCTATTTCATGCAGGAGAACGAGGTTAGTCGCTTCTTCATGACTACAATCTGCTGCCAAGAGAAATTTGTAAACTTCATGCTCATTAACCTGATTACATTTTTTCTTATCTTTGTATTTATCTTCATACAGATTCATGCTGATATAAATGCTTTCTGTTCCCGGTTGGTATGAGGTTGTTAACTTACCAAAGAATGTTTTTCGGCTGGGTTCTTGGAGAAAGACATTTACTCTTGATTTCATTTTCGTCCATACAGAAAAATTATAAAAAATGATAGGAATGGTTTTATCTATAACAGGAAGAACAATGCTTTCATTTTTATTCAGTATTCCTACTAACCTTTTATAATCTAATGACTGACTCTGTTCATATTCATCATACTCATTAGTAGCAGAATCCGTTAATACTATCTGATACTCATTAGATAAGAACTCATCGAACAAATTGTCATTTATTAGCTCAACCCTCACTTGTGTATCATCCTTATAGCTTTTACGTTTTCTTTTTTTATTTTATCATCTTCGTCAAGAAAGGCAAAAGCTACCGAAAACTGATCTTTAACATGGTTGATTAAGTAAGCACGTAAAAAACCTCTAACATCAAAGCTGTAGATTCGGTCAATAACAGTCAGACCAATGATGCCATTTTGTATTTCAATCTTGAATTCATCATTATTCATGCTTTGTCTAATTTTCTCTTCTGCATCGACATCTACTTTCATAGCTATAAAGAATAACGTTTTATTGTTGTCATTAGTAAATATTTTAAAATTAGGCTCTATTAATTTATAATCGCCTACTCTTAGCTCTAACTTCATCTATTTATCTCCTTTTAATTAATCTTATTATGGAGATAATCAATTTATAACAGGCTGTCAAACATGTACGAAACTTAAGATATAAAAATTTACTTTCAAGTTGTTTATTTTATTTGCCAGAATACAATGATATTTCACATCAGGGAAAAATAAAATGGGCAGTACTCCCGACGAACTCCGTTTCCACTATCATAATATGGCTGCGATATTAGTTGCAGCCAAAGCCTATTTTCAGGTTTATGAATCCTTAGACGTAGAAAGAGAAAACAAACCAAATTATTACTATACTGTAGCAGATTTTGACGACTCAAGATTATATGATAATCATTTCAAAACTGTAATCGATGGAATGTTTAAACTCATATTTATTGAAATATCATGTCTATTCGAAAAAATAAAAGACACAAATAATGATACCTTTTCATTGCACAGATTTAAGTCTCTACTGAAAGACATCGGACGAGATGATCTTGTCGCACTCATTGAGGATAAGTTGAGGCCACATGAAGAAGTCGTTTTATTTTCATTAGCTAAAAGAAACAAAACAATTGCCCATAGAGATGTCAAAGCATTTTGTCCTGATAGTAAGATATTCGATAAATACAACATTACTATCAACCATATAAAGCGACTTCTTTGTGATATCTCTGAAGTTTTCAAGCATATCCATATTGAACTATGGAAATCCCCAGATTATGATATATTTAGTAGTGATATAATAGCAAACTCCACTGACTATGTATTGTGCTCGCTTAATACGCAATTAAAAATAGATACGTGAGAGCTAACATTCATAAAAAAGAGGACCGT
>NZ_LXEU01000025.1 GCF_001654985.1 Kluyvera georgiana ATCC 51603 | reverse complement strand
GGACCGTGGCCCTCTTTTTATATCACATTATCTGTCATTACTTTCAGTGGGTGTCTTATCATTTAATGCTGCTGCCACTTGTAGCACTATTTTTATCATCCTCGCTCCCTTTTCTATCAGGAGCCTTGAAATTCTCTATTGAAGATGCTTGGACTTGTAAATTTATAGGCAGCAACGGTCTGTTATGTTCACCAAATGATACTGCCCTGTTAGCAGCCTTTTGAGCTACATTCATATAACCTGCTGCGCCCGCTTTATCACCAACAGCATCTGCTGCCTCAGCCGCATTGTAAGCCGAGTTAGCACTTTCAAGAGACTGATATTCATCCTGCTGATCCAGTGGGCCAGCATTACTCATATGAGTTCTGAATGCAGATCCCGTATCATTGGCTTTATTAGCCGCCTGTGCTTTCCCCTGTTGAGCTTGTTGCTGCTGTTGAAGCTCACGTTGCTGTTCACGATCTTTGTTGATTTGCGCATTCCTGACCTGATTACCCATCGCATTTGAGGTATGAGAAACCTGATCCAACACGGTTTTGGTAAACATAGCACCTTCTACACCTTTTGATGCCGACTGAGCGTAACCCGACATGCTCTGACCACCATGAACACCAAGCCACTTCATAATTTCATCAGGGATGATATGAATCAGTGAAAGTGATTTCTTCACTACCGTGAACATCATCGCAATATAAACAGCAATGAGAGCCAGTGACTCGATGATACCTATCCCGGCATTGGCTGACATCATGCCAAACGCGCCGGAGAATGTTTCATTGACGATCCCACCAAGGATAGGGAGCATCGTATAGGCTGCTATTAATCCTGTTATCATTAGCGCTGGTCGCATGGTTAACGATAAAACCAGACCATAACCAGCGCCACCACGACCCACTACGCCATCACCGTCTGGATGTAAATGTGTTATTACCCATAATGGTGCTGCGACCATAGCTTCAAGGCACAGGATCATCCAGCCAACGCAAACACCAAACCACATGACGTAAGGCAACATAGGAATAACGACGGCTAAGGTATCACCCGCTATCCATAATGGGATAACCAGTGGCATAACAATACCCATTGCGCCAAATGCTCCCGATACCCAGCTTGCAGTCCATGAAGTCCATGCACCAAGGCCTGCGCCAACAACTGCAGAACTCCCTAATAACGTCCAGCCAGCAGCACTGATCGTATCCCCAAGCCCTTTAACGGCTAATAATGGGTTTATCGCCTGTAAATTGGCAGCGGTTGTGTCGGTTGAAAACGAGACAATTTTCCCTTGTTTTCTGCCATTAATAACGCTGGAACTGAGAAAACCCGCCATTGCACCAGAAATGCTCTTATTGGCTTCACTTTGAAGAGAAGAAACAATTTTCCCGGCATCATCTGTTTTAGGGCCTGCACCACTTTTACCACTGGTATTCGCTTCTGTTCGGTTTTGCGCATCAATACCATTCGCATATCTTGAAGCTGTGGTTGATCTCGCCATATCCTGAGCCACTTTTGCCATAATCGCGTTCAGGCTGTTATCGAATATATCGCCGTATTCCATTGTCGCTTGTCCGGCTACAGGAAGATTATGAGCAGCTCCATTAATCGCATCCTGCACACGGATCAGTTTCATACTCCATGCGCCAGCCATAAACCATCCATCTTTCTGAACATTCTCTTTGAAATCATCCCACTGGTCGCCAGTAGAAAATGCCGTTCTGACAGCAGTATCAATAACTGATACATAATTCGCGGTAGCACCATTAATAACAGACTGAATATCAATATTATTATCAGCCACATACTTTTCAGCCAGCGTCTTCATACTGTTATTGAGGCCGATGAATGCGGCATTGTGTGCCTCAATAACATCTGAAATATTCGTCTTTATATCCTGTGGCATATAGGCCATATACATGCCGCCAGCAGCAATGGTAGCCTGCGCTTTAGCCTGTTCATCATAAGAAGCTTTGGCTTTGGGGTCTGTAAGCGTGATGCTTCCACATGCAGCCTTGGATACCAGTAAATTTTTATTCATATCATTACCGGCATTGCTGGCCCCATAACTGTATGTGTATAAATAGTCACCTTTCTCTGGCGTCATTTCAAACGCAGGCGTGACGTGTGGGAAGGGATCGGCTGCTGCTGATTTCTTCCATAATTCTCCCGCCTTCAACATACAGACGTTATTGATAAAAGCAGTTTTCGCTATACGGTCAAGTTCCTGATAAGACGCTGATGTTGTGATAACTGCTCCATCTGAGGGGTTAGAGGCGTAAGTATTCCAGACGGTATCCGCCAGACCGACTCCCTGATTAATCAGCCATAACACCATAACCTGAGCGGCACAGAAACCACCTGCTGCCGGGAGTATCATTGCCGTACCTAATGCAGTTCTTACGGGCAACCACATGGAAGACCATTTCTTACCCAGCATTTCTCCGTCATGTGCCGTTGACATGGTTCCGGCAATCAGCGTGTAGGCAGCTAAAATACCACCAACCAGCAAAACGGCGCTGTTAAGGATTGTCATTGTGCTGGCTAAGGGACTTTCCGCTAAATTGTCCGGGAATAAGATATCCAGAAACCACAGCTTTGATTTGTCTGTCTCCGGGACGGTAAATAAATCGGCGGCATAAGCTGACTGAGTTAATAACAGGCTAGCTAATATTGCTAATAATATCGACACTTCTTTTTTCTTTATATTTATCATCATTACATTCCTTTGCCTCTTACTTCATTGAATTACTGATGCTGCTCCAGACATCGGTTCCATTGACGGTTGCTCCCGATCCTGATGAAGAGCCAGTTCCTGTAGAAACACTTCCATTTGCGATATTCCCAATCACGGGCATATCAATAGAAATACTTTCGGATATACTTCCGGTCAGTTGACTGACTTTTTCTCTCGCAATCGTACAGGCTTTACTTATTGCTGCTTCCTTCGTTTTTTTAATTATTGAATCAACAGATGGCAGGCTGATGCCGAGGTTTCCCACAGGCCAAGCGTCCGTACAACCAATCGTCTCAAGCGACTGATTGATGTTATCCATGAAATTCTTCGCTACCGGCTCTAACTGAGCCGCATCCTGCTTCATTGCGTTATATTGCGCTTGTTTTAATGATGAGCTGACATCCGGGCTACAGACTGCTGCGTTAGCTGTGGTTGCTGAAATTAATATTGTTGCGGGAAGGATTATTTTGAAAATGCGTACACAGACATTTGTTCGCCATTTCTTTTTATTAAGTTTTTTCATTTGATACTCCTTTGATTTATTACATTTTATTCACCATATTTTCTTCTTCTGATTAAATAAAAACACAATGCCTTGTTAATATATATTAAATAAAACAGAATTAATCAAGAGGACGATAATTTAATTTGACAATGACTTTATTTTTGATTACTGTTTAAAAGTAAATAAATGATTACTCCAAAAAATTTATTACAATACTCTGAAGAGGCCAGTTTATCTGGCTTCTTTTAATTTAATAAGGCTTTAACCTTCCACATCCCAACATTTAAAATATGAATATATGTGTATAAAAAGTCCAGAGAAGTCGCGTTAATGGATTACTAAATATTATCCCAATCTAACGGTTCTTCTGGTGGCACAAGACTTGTGTTCTCTACAGAAGGGATTCCATTTATACTTTCACTCTTCGCTAACCCTTGAGACTTTTTAGCCTGCAATCTTGCGATTAACAAATCTATATCTTCTTGGTTATTAACTTCTTGCATAACTGCTTCAATTGACCTGTTTTTATCTTTAAGTTTGCTACTGCCGCCGCCATTGACAACTGTGCTTTCGGGTTGTTCTTCCATTGCTTCTTTCTTTTTTATAATCTCTGAAACAAAACGAGCACGATCACCATTAAAAACAATTGCGGGATTTATGAAATACCAGTTTTTCTCATTGGTTTTAGCAATAATACGTTTCTCGATGAGTTCTTTGATCCCTCTGTAAAAGATAGATTCAGACAAGACAAAGTGATCTATCTTTTCCGCAAGAGACATTGCTTTTTTACAGCTCAGGTAGAAATGATCTTTGCCTATCGCATCCTGATATATTCGTAAAAATATGAAAAACACTTTATATGCTGTTTTCGTGAGATCAAAGTATGCTTTTATCTGAGAGGTATAGAGTTTAATGAACTCTTCTTTATCGACCTCTTGCGTATGCACGATATTGGCGAAGTAGCTTTTACCTGTATCTTTCTTTTCGATAAGTTCTGTGCCTCTTGAAACAGTTAGATTTTTCTTTCTTGTTTCAATCTTTATCTCTGTCTCAAAGCAAAAAGGGTTTAAGCCTAAATCTAAATCAACTTCTATTTCATTCATCACGTTATTACCTCTTATCATTTTATCTTTAATTAAATACCATGCACAAAATAGATATCAAGTTTTTTGCATATTTTTTTGCGAAAATATTTTAGAAATCGCAAGTATTCCAGTGACTAGAATTTAAAACACAGTCATTTTTAGTTTATAAAATGACATAGAAACTGACTACAGAGTCAGGAAAGCTCACCGTGCAGTCAGGAATACTGACCACAGAGTCAGGAACACTGACCATACAGTCAGTCACGTATTTTCGTCATAAGTCTTATACCGCAAGGGCTACAGGCCGATTTTTTCTTAATTTAATTTTGCAAGAAGTAAGAGATAATACTTAAGAGGATTAAAAGAAACCGGGCGATTTTTATGATCGCCATACAGGGTTGCAACATTAAAAATGATTAGGTACTTATGAATGAAATTTATATTTTTATTGTAAAGCATTCCTCTCTGTTTGATTAAAATCCTTTTTTGATAATATCCACCATCTATGAGCTGAAGCTCATGTGCTGACGCACGGCTACGCCCTGACTCTGACATTAATATATTTTTTCTTGATAAAGTAGTTCAATATTTCTAGTAAAGGCGTAAAAGATCGGTTTTAGATCGTTTTATCATTCAGTTATAAAAAAATGATCCTATGTTTGAACATAGCATTACCGTGATAAAATATAAAATTCTCTCTTGATCGTATAGGAAAACTATATTTATAAAAGCAGCACTTAGTGATTGTTCAAGACAATCACATTGCTGGAGCAGGGTTCATCCCTGTTAGTGATGGATTTATCCAAAAAAGATCGCGTCGAAGACGCACATAAAGTAAAAGGCAAATTAATTAATCTCTCACAATAAAAGCAGCGATTCGTGATTGTAGAAAACAATCACTCCGGTGTAATAACAGAATAAGAAAAATAAACAGATTACACCATTGGTGCCATTTTCATAAGGCACAAATAAACTTCATCGCAAAACGTTTCTGGACAGATCAATTAAGAAATATTTCAATACAATTCATCCTTCATTGCTGAAAACCTCCAACGCCATTCATAAAACAGCAGGTGCCATTCAACAGGCACACATTCACTTTTACTATATTAAACTTATTACTATATTACAGTTGTTATTTCTCATATAAAACAACATATTACAGAAAAAAGGTTATAGGTTCCTATAACTATGGTTATCGATATCTATAACTATGATTATAGTTTACTATAACCATAGTTAGCAAAAACTATAACTATAGTTCCGCACTAAAACTATTATTCAATTACTGGCGGACATTCCACTCTAAGTAAACTTATTCCAGCCAGAAAGTAATAAGCTTTTTATCCATCATACTCAATGGATAGCTCTCCACTATTTTATAACTTTTTCCACTGATTTTTGACTTTGTTATTGACGATAGTGTTTAATCTGTTATGTATTAATAAAAAACAATAAAAGGAAATATACAATGACACAGATAGATTTTAAATCCCTTAGCAGTTTATCACCCTTTCAGCTAACACAGTATATTGATGACCATCATTTTACTACTGAACAGAAAGTGCAGATATTCGAACATTACCACAGCACACATAAAGATATTACCAATATCTATTCAAGAAAAGAAAACATCAAATCCATCAAGAAAGATGTTGATTATGTTCATATGTTCACGAAAAACTTCCAGCAGCTCGCAGAACTTGATATCTCAAAGAATGAATTAAAAGTTATCGCAAGGATCTTAAATATCATGGAGTTTGGAAACTGCTTTCATATCTCACAGGCAAAGCTATGCCGAGAGTTAGATATTAAAAAGTCAAATATGTCCCTTGTCTTTAAAAAGCTCAAAAAGAAAGGGATCATTATTGATAAAGAAGGAGATCTCTTTATGAACTCCAACATATTCCTTAAAGGACAAGCTCATTCTATTAACGCAAAACAGCGACCTAATGTCAAAAAGGCACAGGGATTTGTTGTTGATGAAAAGGAAAGATTTGAGAACGTTTATACTTTTAGAACAGATACGGATGAAAATAATGACGTAGACAGCAATATCCAGCTATCTACGGATGATGAAGTCTTGTCTCTACAACGCCCTAAGATACCCGAATGTCTATTTAATGAAGTAGAATAATAGATATTTTATCAAGGGTATTATATTGAGCGCTTCACTGTAATTTTACACTTAATCTTCAACTCGTAATATATAATATAACAATCATTTTATAATGAGGTTTTATATGAGAAAAGTAAAAACAGATAACTGTGAGTTAATCTAATATTTTGATATAGCCAATGAACTAAAAAATCAATTCCCGAAAGAAGAATACACAAACAATATGGTAAACTACGTTCTGATGCCGAGACCATCATCATACATCTCCCCAAGCAGAAATTGCGCGTCAACATCATTTTGCGCAGCCGCTTTTTCGTACCATGATTTTGATTGCTGATAGTCAATATCCAGTATTTCTCTATATAAATACATGAGACCCAAGGCATATTGAGCTTCTACATCTCCTTTTTCGCCTGCTCATTTCAACTTAGAAAGCTGAGAGTCCCTTTGATTGGTCGTACTGTAAACAATCGAAAGAAGTATAATAAATCCTGCTATTAGCCAATATTTTATTTTTCCCATTTCACACCCAGTCCATTTAAAGGCTATATAGCCTCTACAGAGATCTTTACTCCAGACTGTCCCAGTCTGGAAGATTGTTAACTACCTTTCGCCACCAATGATACGCAGCCATAAGAACACCAAAGCAAATACCTGCGACTATGCTTGAGACAAATGCAACGCCCGGTTGCATATCACTGTCCTTCCATGAAGAAAACCACATACAAATCCCCCATGCCGGACCAAACCATACCCCCATCAGCAAGGTTATTTGCCAGAATGAGGCAAAAGGTAGCGGTGGTATCTTGAATCCAGCTTTCCATGCGAGGCGTAGCAAGGGAGGGGCATAATTACTACGCCACATCTTCTTGCTTTCCATAATGGCAATAGCGTGTTCCTTTTTAGCTTCAAAGCTCATACAGTTCCCTCCAGATTCACCTAACTATCGATAAAAACCATTATAAATGATAATGATTATCGTTTCTACGTTTGTGTTCTAATAAAACTCAAATAGTCATTCCTTGAGATCCTCTGGTGAAACATGATCACATGTCATTTTCTCAAGTAATCTTTGTGCTCTTTTCATTCTCAACTTACGTGCTTTTTTCTCACCAATCTCCCGATAGTATTCTTCCCGGCGCTCCGCAACAACTTGGCGGAACTTCTTCAAAAACTGTTCCAGTGTTTTGATGTCGGTAGTAGCCGCTTCAGCTTGAATTTTTTTGTACATATACATAACATGGAATTCATCAATCATATTGGTTATCTCCGATTCTTTACAGGATTATTTCCCTCTGTACGAGGGAATATTCATAATATTTTAATATCAGATCACTGTGAACTTTAGCTTCCAATAAATAGGATCTTGATTTTTATCCTGCTTTAGATTTCTCATAACAAGTTCAATGATGTGTTCTTGATGCCAATATAATATTGTGGTTTTTAAATCTCTTCTATTGATATCAGATATATCATTTTTGATAGAGTATTTCTTCATCTCACGAGTTATCAAAATATCATATATGACGCCAGAAAGAAAACCTCCATTCAAGATATCGATTGCTGTTTCAGGATGTTTTTCATAAATAGCATATATCTCATCACAGTATCCTTGTAAGATGTTAGCAATAAGTTCGTTTTTTTCTTCTTCACTTTTATTAAATATAATCTCTTTCATCTTTAATCCTTATATCATGTTAATAGTTAGTAAAAGCAATTAGTTGTTATAATCGATATTTATGTTGACGGTTCCATATTCCAACCCTAAATCATTAACGAGTTCGTTATTAATAAATCGATTTAACTCGTCAAGCAAGTTGCTATCATCCATGATTTCTTCTACTGAATATCCCGTAATGGCAACAAATATTTCAAAACGCTCTTGAATAGCATTCATTACTTTTGGGGGTTCTTCGCACAACATACTTACTGCGACAGATATTGTATTTGTCGTTTATATTTCCCTTTTTATGTTTTGGTTTGGCCCGTTGTGGGGCAAGATTGGTTCTTATTTTCTAAAACCTTCTGAATACTCAACTAACATGGCAGCGACTAGTTCAAAGTTAACTTGATTAATATCACCATTGTTTCCTTCTTGAGCGGTGAATCTTTTAAAGTTATTCTGAATATGGTCAATAACATAAATAATAAATGGACTCATAAAATCTGGATCATCCAGATAATCATTAGCGTCCCCATCACCATTAACTTCCATGAACATATTCCAGCTTGCGGAAAACGATCTACATGCAAGGTCATAGAATAGTTCGGTTGATTTATTAACACCTATCTTCTCTTTAGACATATTTATACCCTCATAGTTAAATGCTTATTTAATTCATTGTGTTTTTATTAGCCCCTTACGGGGCCGAATACGCTGTTGTTAGCTCATACTAAAAAGTAATGCTTGGGTATGAACATATCTCATTTCATGCATAACTTTATCCATATCAACATAAATCAGTCTTTCTCTTTTACCCTCTTCTTCCATATGTTCATCAAAGCGTTTTGCCAGATATTCTTTAACATGCAAAATATATGACTCCGTTCTATCACTATCTAACATTATGGCTGCCAATACCTCATATTCTTCTTGTTCTTTATATATACGTATTCCTGTGATATAAAGATTCTTCGCCATAGCAGTAAAAACTTTAGTCGATGAGTCCTTAATGTTATTTAGTTCTTCAGTATTCATATAGTTACTCCATATTTTTTTGATGTATAGCCCCCTGCATTTTCATGCATTATTTTGAGAGCAGATTATTTTTTCGTTTTATTATGATGATAAGTTCGATTGTGTTTACATATGACCCCCCACGTTTATATTTTTAGTTAATAGACTAACCAGCTACCGAAACCATTATTATTTTGATTTTTAAGCTACTTTATTACGTGATAAAGTAATCTTTTCATCAATCCACTTATCTATATCACTCTCTAAGAATGCTATTGCTCTTTCACCAAGTTTTATTGGCGATGGGAATTCATTACGACTAATCAAACGATAAATCCACGCTTTACATAAACCAGTACGATTTAATACTTCTGGTAAACGAATAAGTCTTTTACTGTTTGATACTACATTAGTATTCATCTTTATCTCCTTCACGTTGTTCTCGATGGAGATAATTATCGTATTTTTTCTAGGAGCTAACTAGGGGTGTTCAGGCGAGAGATTTTAACGCTAAAGTGAGTTTTGATGAGTTTCGGGGAAGTTCAGCCAGAGTGAAGTTCCCCTTTTTTTGCTTTTTACTTTTCTTGTTCTTCTTGCTCGTCTTCAGGTAAGTAGTAGTTGATGAAACTCCACACTTTCCAATCCCTGTCAGAGTCGTATTTAACTATAAAATCGCCTAACGATTTGATGTAGCTCTGGTTGGTCATAAAACCTACAGCTAAAGGATAATCAGTATCTTTTACCATGCCTTCACTGCGGTTATTTTCACTAATCAGATGAGGGTAAAGCAGCCTCGCCAGTAACGCTATGCCAATCTTATTGCCAGTCTTTTTTTCCCAAAACATGAGGTCAAACATCGGTATGAGATTATATTTCATAACTTTTTTGATCGTACCGACCCCAAAGCGATAACCTCTTTCTTCATGTGGCTTAACCTTAAGCTCCTTCTTCCATCGCGGTATCATCGTTTTCAGATGCTCAATGATGTCTTCTGTAGAAGCCTCTGAGAGATGAATTTCAACAAACATGACATCTTTACTGATGCCCGCTTGACTAAGGTATTGCGAAAGCTGCCTTGACCTCTTAGCCTCTTCTTCCGGGCCAATAAGTCTATTCACCATATCAACAGCCCCAATGACATCTTTTGCACCAGCAATAGTAAGTGGATTTGCTATGTAGCTTGATGAAAGGATTTCTTCTGGCTTGTCAATTTTAGCGTCCTCATTAAAGAGGACTTTCCCGGACTGTATCTTCTGCTCATGATCATCAACAAGAGCTTTAAGTTGGGGTTTAAGCGAATCGTATTGGGTGAGCAGATTGTAAGCAAGAACACGTCTTTCTACTTCTATGTATATCTGTTCAACCGTCAGCTCGTTCAGCACATTATACTTGTCAACGTCGAACCATTTAGTCACTGCCTTTACTATTTCTGTTCTTGTCATTTTTTCCTCAACTCATTCACAGCAATTTGCGGAAGCGTCAATACTGACTTAAGACTTACTTCAATTCGACTGATGATTGCTTCTCGTGGGCCACTGCGCCAACCCGCACTCGCATAGAAATCATCAAGAACGCTTTTCATCTGTTCTTCACTTTCAAAAGCACGTATGAGGTAGTAGCTGTCAGCATCCTGCAGAGAGTTTCCGTACGCAACCACATCGATACCGTTCCGGGTATGAAGTGGAACACTGACTTCATGCATGATCTGATGAAAGTCAGATCCAGAATCTTTTTTCAGGGTGTATTGTAGTATTTCGACGATCCTATCCTTCATACCTTCTCCATCAATGACCATGAGAAACAGTTTCAATGACGCTAACGCATTCGGCTGATTAAAGGAAGAAAAGCTGACACGGATGATATGAGTTCAACTTCGAGTTGGTAGCTGAACTGGCTGATGTGTTACCTTTTGGCATAGTTTGGCGTCAAATGCTCAGCAGCTTCGTTTAATGGTTTCATCATTGAACCCCAAATAGAACCCTCAATTGAAAATCAATATTAAATAACAATATAAATCAATTAAATAAGAAACCAGTTACAGGGACGCCAGCCCAAAATTCTCCATCGATGATTACCAGAGTCATCCGATGAAGTCCTAAGAGCCCGCACGGCGCAAGCCCTGCGGGCTTTTTTGTGCCCTCAATTTGTCCCGCGAAGTCCGAAGAGAACTAATTAAATCCGAACCTTTTAGGCCCATTGATAGGCCCAACGAAAAGCTCTATTGTTTTCGTTGGGCCTAAACGCATGGAGACTCCCCATGGCAAGAAAAACTAAGCCGTTAACCGATACGGAAATCAAAGCCGCCAAACCTAAAGATGCCGATTACCAGCTGTATGACGGCGACGGGCTTACTCTGCTAATCAAGGCCAGCGGTAGTAAGCTCTGACAGTTCCGTTACTATCGCCCTCTGACCAAGCAGCGAACCAAACAGAGCTTCGGTGCCTACCCTGCAGTCTCACTTTCTGATGCGCGTAAACTCAAAGCTGAATCTCGAGTTTTGTTGGCGAAAGACATTGATCCTCAGGAACATCAGAAAGAACAGATGAGAAATTCTCAAGAGGCCAAAACCAACACTTTCCTGTTAGTTGCTGAGCGTTGGTGGAATGTGAAGAAAGCCAGCGTAACAGAGGACTATGCCGACGACATCTGGCGTTCGCTTGAGAGAGATGTTTTCCCAGCAATCGGTGATATCAGTGTCACTGAGATTAAGGCTCATACTCTGGTTAAAGCAGTGCAGCCGGTTCAGGCCAGAGGGGCATTAGAGACAGTTCGACGCCTTTGTCAGCGAATTAATGAAGTCATGATTTATGCGCAGAACACGGGCCTGATTGATGCGGTTCCCAGCGTAAACATCGGGAAAGCATTCGAGAAACCGCAAAAGAAAAACATGCCAAGCATCCGCCCGGATCAACTTCCACAGCTAATGCAGACTATGCGTACGGCTAGTATCAGCTTGTCTACAAGATGTCTGTTCATGTGGCAACTTCTCACCATGTATTAGCTCAGGCCTGCCGCCGTTCATCCACTGAACATACGGGCAGGCGCGCTTACACTCAGAATGCCGAACGTAGTGATAATTCAAAAATGATCTTTTCTGCCTGACAAGAGAATGTGACAGAAGCGTCCAGTTTTGCTTCGTTGTCGACCTTCAGAATCTGATACTCAACCTCTGGTTTCCCATCCGATGCCGCAGCAGAAGCCAGTTTCTGGATTTTAGCGGCCGCTAGCTCCGCTTCGTTTTCCGTTGGAAAAACTCGCTCGATTTGAAAGGTACAATCGTCATTTTCAATAATTGTACCAATATCGATTGCACACCCCTTGGTACTGCACTTATCAACAACATCTTTCATAATGATAACCTCGTATATTTGCTCTCAGGATAGGACGCTGCCGCTAGAAAATCCATACTTTTAGTGCGTAATCCGCCCTGCCCCTTCTGAACACCCGCCGAGGAAGCTATCCTTACTCCCCCATCATTTTCGCAAACCAGAACTTACAAACCCCATCTCGCACATTCCATTTCTTCGCCGGTTTGTCTTTATACTGCTCATACACTTTATCCAGATTATCGCTTTCGGATAGTTTTAAATCCTGCGGAATCTCCACGACGCCTTGATACGGTATGGCGACATAATGTTTACCAGCTTCGGGAATGAAAGCCGTTCGTGTGGCGATTTGATGGCCGCTGGAATTATCCATCACATACAGCGACCAGAAATCATTGGGACGAATCCGGCTTTCATATAAACGGTTCACCGTCCCTTCCATAAGATTATTACTGATATAAATAAGCTCCTGCTCTTTGTAGCAATCCTCTGCCTTAGTAAAACGCTGGAAATAGATTAGGCCATGATGCTGCTCGTTGAGCTGGGTATAAACCACCGCAGCATCCTGCCCGGAGTAGGCTTGATACCGTTTTGTGCCTACCGGCCCCGGAGCACAGGCCGTGGCCAGTAAAGCTAATCCAACAACCATCCCAGAATATAAATGACGCACGTTCGCCTCTCTTAGCCATTATTTATTATTTTGTATATCGACAAAAGGATATGTTTCCCGGTTATTTATCGCCAACTCCCAATATTAGTGGGCGGTTATAAAAGCGCAAACGGTGTTATTAGCAGAATCATCTCATAGATATGAGAATGCAACTCAGCCTGCTACCACCACGTTTTCGATAGCGGTGGTACTGCAGGCCAACTCATCCTCCACCGCGTAAAAATAGGCCTCCGGCACATCCAGTACAGCGGCAAGTTTACAGACCAGCCGAAAATCGGGCGCGAGCACCTCGTTCTCATAAGAGCTGATACGCGCGCTCGCAGACTCCTCATCCAGCCCCGCCGCCCCCCCTAACTCCGCCTGCTTGAGATACGCAGATCCTGCCGCGCTGGACGAATTTCGGCACCCGATTCGTTTGATACGCCTTGTCCGGGCTGTCGTATGAGCGTAGCCCGGACGACGAGCTGGAAATGCAGGCGTGGCCGATGACGGCGCTCATGCTGGAGCGCTGAACACAATGATTCACTTACAGTTTATTCCTAAAGCCACGGAAAATTGCCCGTGTCATGATTGCTCAGGCTCACACACCGATGAGGATTTATGATGAAAAAAACAATAATCGCACTCTCCACTCTTCTGCTGGCTTCACCGGTATTTGCCGCGACCACACACGCCACTGACGAAACGGTCGCCGCAGCACAGGAAAACGCCAACACCGCGAAGGAAAAACTGCATCAGGCGCAGAATCAGGGTGAAGAGCTGAAACTGAAATCAAAACATGCCGCCGAAGGGAAAAGTGACAGCGTCGGCAGCCAGGTAAGTGAAGGCGCTCAGAAAACCTGGCATAAAACCAAGGAAGGGACGGAAAAAAGGTGGAACGCCACCAAAGAAGGCGCGCAGAAAGGCTGGGATAAGACCAAGGAAACCACCGAGAAAGGATGGGATGCCACCAAAAAAGGTGCCCAGGAAGGCTGGGATAAAACCAAAGACGGCGCCGCTGAGCTTGAGAAAAAAATTAGCGAATAACCTGACATTCACACAAACAAGCCGCATTCGCGGCTTTTTTTATATTCCGCGCATTGTCGCCAGCGAAAGAAGAATACGCAGAAAACGGGCGTTTTGCCCGTCACCATTAATTATAAATAAGCGTAAACGTCGCCATGCTGTCCGCCGTCCCGGCGTTAACCACATTGCCGGTCTGCACATAATGGGCAGAGAAATTAATTCGCTCTGCGCTGGCGGCGTTACTTGCCGCCACCTTTTTCAATATCGGAAGGTTCGTGGCTTCATTAATTTTCACCGCCGTACCGGCTGCCGGGGCTGGCGCGCCGTTATTGCCGTAGTTCAGTGCCACACCAACGCCGCTGGCCGCCGCGCTGGTCTTTGTTAATGCCAGAACATTCGGCTGCCCGGATGCATCCTCTACACCAAAGAAGCCTATCCGTACCTCGGTCGGCTGAGAGCAGTAAACCGGAATAGCAAACGTCTGGGCGTTACCTCAGGTCGTGCCAATACCTTTAAATTCGGATTTATTGACTGAACCTAACGCCACATGAATCGTGGAAGTGGTGACCTGGCAGCTCCCGCTGGCACCGATATCGATGTTAAGCGCCGATAGCCCAAGGAAGGTTGGCGACGTGCTGGTCGTGGTTTTCCCCGATGCGGACTGCAGTTCCATAAACAGTTTCCCAACCTGCGACTGTGCATCCACGTTGGTATGGTTTCCTCCGCTCAGCTGTATGTCGCCAGTTTTATAGAAGGTCACATAAGCCTTAATGATCACCTCTTTCATGCTAAGTAGCGCCGGTATATCGTGACTGTCGCAGATGGTTGCCGACTCACTCCCCGCCGGAGAGGAACTTCCATCAATGTAATGCACCGCGCCGCCATTGCACTGAACCCCCAGCGAGTAACCAAGACCGCGCAATTTACTGGCAAAAATATGCACCCCATTCACCGCCGTCGCCGCCCCCTGGGTATCCATTTGCTGATACACCACGCGCTTCCACCCGGCGGCGGGGATCGCTAAATCACAAGAAAAGCGGACACCGCTGCCATTATCCGCCATCGAATGGGACATCTGCGAATTGACCGGCAGCGTAGGCAGGTATTTGATGTTCTGCGTGTTCACGGTCATATCACCGATGGTATTACTGCAGCTTTCTGCCCAGGCTTGCGGGCTGTTCGCCCCCAGCATGAGCAGAACAAGAACGCAAAAGCTCCGAAAACCGATGTACATACTCAAGCCCTTTTATAAACAGACCGCGTTCACCGTGTTGACCGGATTACGCTGTGGATGATTGGAAAGATGGAAATGAACCGCACAGCTTTGCGCAATATGGTTTACGTCCCAGCGCACAATCAGGGTGCCATCATCCGGAACGCCGCTGAGGTAAACCAGCCCCTGCTCTGCCACAATTCCCGAGTCAGCGCCCTCTACGCCAGAAAGCGTTGCGCTCGCGCCAAACGGCAGCGGGCCATTTTTGCCGCGAAGCGTGAACAATACGCGGTGCCCGATATGTGTCTCATAATCAGCCTCGACAATCGCACCGCCTCCGGGGATCACCGTCTGCCCTTCCAGTTCAACCTCGGTGTCATCCGCCATTGATTCGGTATCCAGGCTGATATCATTCTTACGATACGCCGTGAGCGTCGGCACGATGGCATAGCCACGCCAGTCGGTATGGAGATCGGTGCCATTTTGAATCGCCACGTTATCAGCCCCGGGAGCCCGGACGATGGCAAAACTGTCACCGGTATACTGGCCCAGAGCCACACCGTGAGGATGCGCCACAATGGCTCCGGACGCGCCCCAGTTAATCTGACGGGTGGTTCTATCACGCTGATAGCCAAGCTGTGCTTCGCCATAGCCGCCACGATAGTCCAGCGACACGCCGCTGTTGCTACCCTGACCATGACTGCCGTAGCCCTGTTGCACGGTGTAGTAGAGGTTATTTTTCTCCAACGCAGAGCCGTACAGCGAGGCCTGCTGCGAGGTATAGCCGTTTTTATCGGAGGTGGTACTGTAGCTAACGGAAGCATCCGGCAGCATCTTGCCTAATGGGATATTGACGTTAAAAGAGAACGAGCGGTCATTTTTATTGCTTTGCGACGATTGCGTATAGTAATACCCCACTCCCCAGGAGACGCTTCGCCAGGCGCTATAGAAACCCACATGAACGGTCTGATCGTGTCGCGTGGAATGCCAATAGGTTTGCGTCCAGGCAGAAGCGGACAAGCTACCTGCGCCCCCCAGCGTTTGCGACAGCGAGATCTCCTCACGATTACGCTTGTTGTCCGTTTCGCCATAACGTCCCTCAAGGGCGTTGGCTTCGCTAAAATCGTAGTAACCGTTGGAAGAGTAGCGATAGCTTGCAAGACTCAGCGTCGTGCCGGTAGTCACGAAGTCTTTTTGATACTGTAAGCGCGCCGAATGGCCGTTATAACGCTGTCTGGAAGGCGTACGGGTCACCGCGCTGGTGTAATCAACGCCCAGCGAGCCCAGCACGCCAA
Source organism: Kluyvera georgiana ATCC 51603 (assembly GCF_001654985.1). GTDB lineage: Bacteria > Pseudomonadota > Gammaproteobacteria > Enterobacterales > Enterobacteriaceae > Kluyvera > Kluyvera georgiana. The sequence continues at coordinate 51,810 of NZ_LXEU01000025.1, read as the reverse complement.
ATCCCCGCCCCGCGCCGACCGACCAGGACTGGTAATCCTCCGCAATTTGCCCGCCGCCATAAAGCGTCACACCTGCGTGCAGGCCGTAGAATAGGGTCGACTGCATGAACTGCGGACGGCGGGTCTGGGGTTGCGTGGAGTAAAAACGCCCCGCGCTGACGCTATATTTTATGCGTCCCTGGCGCAGCATAAACGGCACCGCTGAAAACGGTTGGGTAAATTTCCGCTCTGAGCCGTCGCTCTCTTTCACCGTCACATCCAGATCGCCGCTCTGCGAAGTCGGATACAGATCGTTAATGACAAATGCGCCCGGCGCGACAAAGGTTTCATAAATGACATAGCCATGCTGAGAGACGGTCACTTTGGCGTTACTGTGGGCCATGCCGCGAATCGTCGGCGCAAAGCCGCGCTGGCTATCCGGCAGCATCTCTTCATTGGACATCAGCTGAATGCCGCGAAACTGCACGCTATCGAAAATATCGCCGCTGGTATAGGTGTCGCCCATGCGCAGCTGACTCTGTAAAGCGCGCACGTCATGCTGTAGATAGGTGCTTTGCGAACGCCAGCGGCGCGTTTTGTCGTACTGCATCGCGGCAATATTGCGCAACCGCCAGCCGCCCAGGTTAATTCCGCTACGCAAGTTTAAATAGCTGGAGCGAAAGTCACCGCCGCTTTGCTGCGTCTGCGCACCGGTCAGGTTGTAGTCGACAAATGCAGCAGGAATGCCATCATCCCAGCGGAAAGGGTCGACATCACCATGGCTTTGCAGATTCATCGCCGCCTGCGGAATGCTCAGTTTGAGTCGCTGCTCGGTGAAATCAAACGTGCTGGAAGCGTCGGGAATGAACTTGCCGATCAGGCTGAAGGTTTCCCCTTCATGCAGCGAGTCAAATGCCGAAAACGCGCTAACGTTTACGCCATACTCGGCCAGTTGGGCCGGCGTTAAAAGTGGCTGCAGCCGGCCATTAACATCGACAAATTCAATGGTTTCATGGCCCATTTGCTGGTTATTAACCCACACGTCCACCGGATAACGCCCCGGTTGCTGGCCGCCGGGTTTTGCGAAATAGTGCAGATCGGCCATTTTCTGTTGCGGGTCGGAAAGCTCTAATGCCGAAGGGTCAAAATCGTCCTCGGCCCGCGTAGCATTGTGGTAGCACAGCAGCAGCAACGCCGCGGGAATCCAGGCCATAAGCGGATGACGGCCAATGCCAGCCTCATCAAACGCATTGTCGGAAGTTCTCTTTTTCACGATGGGAGTTGTCAGCAAGATTACTGTTGCGCGGAGTCTGTAATGCCGCCAAAGTCGTTAATCGCTCGCCACTTCACGACGCCTGAACGCGTGACTGGCCACGATTGATCGCTGAAGGGGGCAATCATGCCTGGCGATTCCAGTTCCTGCCCACCAACAGACAGTGAAAAGAAGGAAACAAAATACGCGGTGGGGTTATGGGCAACCAACCGGTTTCCCGTCGTACTGAATGTCAGCGCTTGCCAGGCGCTTTCCGCCTCGCCCGCTAAATTTTTCGGCCGATAGAAGATCTTAAACTTCGATTTAATATTGACCTGCAGCTTATTCACATCATCTTTTTGCGTTGGAGCAATACTTTTCACATTCAACCAGAATACCGATTCACGATCGGTGGGTAATTGTGCTCCAGTATAATTAATTCGCAGCATATTTTTCTGTTCAGGTTCCAGACGAGATAGCGGCGGCGTCACAATAAACGGCGGCTGCCCCTTATCCGTGGTCAGATAATTTTCCACCCATGACTGAACTAAATAAGGCATTGCGGCATCGGCATTCGTAACAGAAATAGACGCCTCACGTTTACCTTCTTCATAAATAACGCGGATGCCCCCCATAACGATCCCCGCATGAGCACCAGATGAAATGATAAATAAAGAAATAGCCAGACTCGCGATAAAACGATTCATTGGGAAAAACCAGATTTAAAGAATAAAAGAGAAATTGAGCAGAAGCCGCCTTCTGCTCAGAGCTTTAATTAGTTGTAAATCATATTAAAGGTAGCAGTACCGTTTGCCGCCCCGGTGGTAACGGCTGTACCGGTGGCCTTGTAGTCGGCATAGAAGGTCAAATCGGCGGTACCGGTGTTGGCACCTGATGCCCCAGCGGTGACCGGGTATTTATCACTTACCTTACCCAGAGTGACTGGTTTACTTTGGTTCGCTTCATACAGTTTGATACCGACCCCCGTTGCACCACCAGGGGCAATTGCCAGTAATGTCGTGTCGATCTTGTCTTTGTTGCCATCAAACAGCACGGCAACCTGGGTTACCGAACTTGGGCAATCCTGGACGCTAATTTGGAAGGATTTTTTGGTCGTCTCGACGCCAGAGCCGGTAAAGTAGGATTGTGCCCACGTGCCAAGATCGACCTGCGGGTTTGCACTGCCGCTGGTCACGTTACAAGAAACATCCGTAATGGACCCGGTGAATTCGACCTGCCCGCCCTTACCTTGCGTAGAACCCGCAGCCGCTACCGCCCCCGATACCACTAAGCCGATGACACTTGCCATAATACGAATTTATGTTTTCATTCTTCATCTCTGATTGATATGCATTGATGCTGACGGTTGCCGGGTAAAAACGATTTATCCGCGCATCGCCGTAAAGCCCTCCATGATTATTAATCTTCGATTCCATCCACAGGGTATTAAACAAGTAATCGCCCTCCATGCCTTATTAAAGACGGAGAGTGTTTTTATTTATAAATTAAGGCTAATCGTCAATATCTTATGTGCATTAGAAATGCGACATCGATCATATCTGCATTGAAAATCAATGCAACAAACAATTACGTAAAAATATCGTAAAAGAACCATCTATTTACTCTCAAAAATAAATAATAATCACTAAATGTTATCTACTAATGATGTTCAAAGTGTAGATACTCAATGCATAAACAAAAGTCATTAACACTCTTTCTTAAAACTTAACGAAATTAACGTCACAAGGCATGCCATCAAATTGCCTGCGTAACAAAAAGTGCTGAGCACGCACGAAAGTAGGAATAATCTTAATATTGTCACCACCCGGACTTTTCAAATACTGATAATAACCACACTAAGCAATAAGTACATTACCAACACAACACGGCTTGTCATCCCTCCCTCTTTAGTTTAGAGTCTTCTTAATTAAGATAAACCTAAAATAAACTATGAATGAAATCGATTTTCTGCAGGCTCGCGCCAGCGAAGCCGCCACGCTACTAAAAGCGATGAGCAACCCCCACCGGCTGCTGATCCTTTGTATGCTGTGCGATGCGCCAGGCACTAGCGCCGGCGATCTCGCGAAAGTGACGGGCTTAAGCCCCTCAGCCACTTCTCAACATCTTGCGCGCATGCGCGAAGAGGGGCTGATTGACAGCCAGCGCGCCGCACAACGCCTCCACTATTTTATTAAAAACGACGCGGTGAGGCAGATTGTTGCCACCCTAAAAACGCTCTTTTGCCCTTGAGGAAGACCTGAACATGACCGTTGAATACCTCTCTCCACAAGCGGCGCTTACGCTCCTTGAGCAAGGTGCCATCCTTATCGACATTCGTGATACCGACGAATATGCGCGTGAACACATTCCGGTGGCCCGATCGTTTCCGCTCTCATCCATCGAAAAAGGGCAGAGGCTTCAGGCGTCAGCTGGCAACATCGTGATTTTTCACTGCCAGTCCGGCAATCGTACGCGTAACAACGAGGCGCGACTGGTTGCCGCCGCAGCACCTGCAGAGGTCAAAATAGTTGACGGAGGGATCGACGCCTGGCGGCAGGCTGGCCTGCAGACGGTCAAAGATAAATCACAGCCGCTACCCCTTATGCGCCAGGTACAGATCGCCGCAGGCATGCTAATTTTACTGGGCGTCCTACTGGGTTATAGCGTTTCCAGCGCCTTCTTCTTGCTAAGCGCATTCGTGGGCGCAGGCTTAACCCTGGCTGGGGTAACCGGCTTTTGTGGTATGGCGCGGCTGCTAGCCGTGATGCCGTGGAACAGGCGGTAAAATCTATCGCCGCTACGGCAAAGTTGATGAAGATAAGAGACAACAAAGGAGCACGTTGATGTTTGCACCTGGCGATCTGGTCCAGCCTAAAATGGGCGGTCCAAAATTAAAGGTTATTGAAGCCCATGAAGACAGCATTGTGGCCGTCCAGGCCAGCGATGAACACGGTAAGCAATACACGCTGAAAAACGATGACGTTGCCCCGTATCGTGAAGAAGGCGACTTTGGCGTTTGCTAAGACCTCCCCCGCGGTGAGCCTAGCTCACCGCCTCTCCTCACGAAACTGAATGCTTACCCACAAATCACGCATATCCTCCAATACACCCCACCAGCGTTTAATGCCAAAAAATAGCCTTTTAGTCAGATAAAAACACCGTTAGTGACGAAAATCACAATAATTTTAGCATTAGCGCGCTAGCAGCAATAAACCCCTACGCTCCCGACACTATTAACCATTCGATAACAAAGCATAATGTAATGATTTTTAAGACAAAAAACGGAGTTAAAAACAAAAATAGCGCACAGGTTAAAAAACAACCAAAAACAGAGTATTTTATTGATAAAAACGCATTAAATAAAAATATTTCACTAGTTGTTTGTTTTATTGTAGATGGATAATCTATACACGTTGAACAAACCAACCCAAAACGCCAACAAACACGTTTTCTCTCAGTTTTAACGTTCATTTTCGAGGAGCATACCGATGTTCTCTGCGCAGTCACGCCTGCGTCATGCGGCAGCAGACACTTTCGCCATGGTGGTCTACTGTTCCGTCGTGAACATGATGATTGAAATATTTCTCTCGGGAATGACCTTCGAGCAGTCACTTTCGTCTCGACTGGTCGCGATTCCGGCCAACATTATTATTGCATGGCCGTACGGTATCTACCGTGACTTCATCATGCGCCAGGCCGCGCGAATCAGCCCGGCTGGCTGGATGAAAAGAGTGGCGGATCCGCTAGCGTACGTGACTTTCCAGTCGCCGGTATACGTCTTGATTCTGCTGAGCGTGGGCGCCGATTGGCATCAGATTGCCGCAGCGGTCAGCTCAAACGCGGTCATATCGCTGGTGATGGGCGCCGCTTACGGCTACTTCCTCGATTTCTGCCGTCGCTTGTTCCGCGTCGAGCAATACACGCAAGCAAAAGCCTGATAGCAGGGTAATAAGAGACTGGCCATGCCAGTCTCTTATTTAGATATTCTCGCCAAAAAGCCCATCTAAGAAACGTTCTAAAGCCATTCGTGAACTAAAGCCGTGCGGAATACCGTAATGCTGTTCAACATCGCCGCCAAGGTACAACGGAAACTGTTCGTAGTGATCGCACGCTTTAATATCAGATGCCGGTTCGGCAAATTTAAAGCTACGGTCTTTGAGCGCCGGGTGAATGATCAGGGCGGTGCGCCCCATCCGCGCTTCGCGGTTGACGTAAACATAATTTTCACCCCGGCGATAGCCGTAGGCTTTGGCGGTTACCGCATCCATGGTAAAGCCCGCTTTTTCAAGAACGCGCGCCACCTCATCAGGTCGTAGATACATATTTTTTCCTCGTCATCTTTTACTGCATCGCCACCTTACATGAATCAGTATTCGCCTCGCTTTCAGATAAATCCATAAACACGTTAAATCACGGCAATTTATAGCGGATGACCTACACTTAACGCTCCAGCAAATTTCGTGGAGGACGTTATGCCCAAATTATTTAACCGTAATGAAGCAGAAGATGAAGCACAGGATATTCATAACGATGTCAGCCAATTAGCCGATAGCCTGGAGGATATTCTCAAGAGCTGGGCCAGCGAGAATAAAGATGAAGTGGAAACTGCGCGCCGCAAAGCCAAAGCGTTGCTGAGTGAAACCCGCGCTCGTATTCATGGCCGCAGCCGTTTACAGCAGAGCGCCTGCGATGTTGCCGATACCGCGGATAGCTATGTTCGCGATAAACCGTGGCAAAGTGTGAGCGCTGCCGCGGCAGTGGGTATTTTTATTGGCGTATTATTGGGATCGCGCCGATAATATAACCATAACGATGTTGATAATAAAAACGCGTCTACCCCGGAGTATCTTTGATGCTCCGGGGTTTTTATTTTATTGCTCGCCTTAGCGCCGCAACCTGTTCATTTGCCATCGCCTGTGAAGCAATATTGGTAAAACTCATAATCAGCCCGGCACCTCCACAATGAGCCATGCGCCAGTCGTTAACCGCCTGCACCGCCAGGCCCGCCTCTCGCGCCCGACGCGCCATCATCCGGTCATCCCCGTCAACCGACACCACCAGTTGGATGCCCCCCAGCTGTTCCACCACCTGAAAACCGTGCGCCACAAGCGCCGCTTCAAGCCAGCGACGACGCTGGGCATAGTGAAGGCGCATTTTCTTCAAATGCCGCCAGAAGTGACCTTCACGCAGGAAATCTGCCAGCGTTTGCTGCCAAAGCAGTGGCACCGGGCAAGCCACCCGTTGAGCCTGCCGGCGGAACGCCGCCACCAGCGGCATCGGCGCCACCAGCCAGGCGGTACGCAACGCCGGAAATAGCGCTTTGCTGAATGTGCCGATATAAATGACCCGCTGCGGTGCATCCAGGCTTTTCAGCGGCGGCAGCGGTTTGCCGTGATAGCGGAACTCGCTGTCATAATCATCTTCAATCACCCACGCCTGATGATGCGCTGCCCAATCCAGCAGCTGTCGCCGCCGCGGCAGTGACAGCGCGACGCCCGTCGGGCTTTGATGCGCGGGAGTCAGTAGCGCAAAACGCGTATCGGCAGCATGTTTGAGCGCCCAGTCAACGTCCATCCCTTCGGCATCGACAGGCACCGGATGCAGCGTCACGCCTTCTTGCTCGATGGTGGGACGAATCAGCGGAAAGCCGGGGTCTTCGACCCACATCCCTTCACCACGCCCCGACAGAGCCTGTAGAGTCAGGCTCATAGCGGCCGCATAGCCCGAGGTGATAAATACCTGCTCGGCTTCACATTCAATACTTCGCGACAATCGCAGGTATTCAACAATCGCCTGGCGTAACGCCCTTTCGCCACATACATCGCCAAGCGCTAAATCAAAACGCGTTTGCGTTCGCAGCCGACGCCCCATCACACGGGACCATATTCCGCGTGGAAAGAGGTCGAGCGCGGGTAGCCCCAGTTGAAACGGTTGTGGCTGAAACTGTTCGCCACCAAAGCCAAGCGGCTCAGCTGGCGCAGTCTCCAGTGTTAAGTGATCGCTTACATACGTACCGGCCTGCCCACGTCGCTCAAGCCAGCCTTGTGCCACCAGTTCGCCATAGGCGTTCTCCACCGTCACGCGTGAAACGCCAAGTTCCTGAGCATAGAGACGGCTTGATGGCAGACGCCTGCCTGCCGCGAGCTCCCCTTGTTCAATCGCCGTCTTCAGCTGGCGAGCTATTTGCCGGTAACGCGGTTCGCTCTTCTGCTTCATGGTCTTATTTTTTACTCTTAATATGGCCATCTTTCTAAGACCATTATAGTGCTATTTTTGTCACATCTTGAACGAGGAGAAAGACAATGACTGCATTACGCCAACCCTATAGTGAACTCAGCCCCAACGTCTATGCCGGGCTGGTACAGGCCAGTATCGCGCTGGAAAAAAGCTCGCTGGAGCGCACGCTGCTGGAACTGCTGTATTTACGCGTATCGCAAATCAACGGCTGCGCGTTCTGCCTGGAAATGCACAGCAAAGCGCTGCGCAAAGCGGGCGTTGAACAGAGCAAACTGGATGCGCTGGCGGGATGGAGAGTGAGTAATCACTTCAATGATGCGGAGCAGGCTGCGCTGGCATGGGCCGAAGACCTGACGGACATCGCCAGAACCCATGCCGAAGACAGCGTATATCAACCGTTGTTAACCTATTTCAGCGCAGAGCAAATCAGCGATATGACCTTTGCCATCAGCCTGATGAACGCCTTTAACCGGCTGGCCGTTGGCATGCGGATGTAGTCCCGGAGTGCCCGTGAATCATCGCCGTACACGGGCATTATTTTACTTCAAATATCTCACGTTAATTCAGCAAAACACGTCCTTATTTTCCACCCGGATATTTCCTAAAAAAACGTCATCATCATACAAATAATCTCCGCCATTCCCCTTCTAATTTTCAGAAAATATTCAGTACATTTTTTAGATCTCAACCCAAATTCCTGACCAAAATTATAAAAAAAATCAACTACCGCTCATTTGCGCTCAGCCCTTATATCATGGGAAATGAGAGCGATATCACCCTGCCGGCTATTTCGGATGAAAACAGATTGAGGGTTGTCACATCGTCTCAGTATGCTAGGGTATATACAGGTCATTATTTTCATCAGGTAGCATATCGACATAAACTAAAAACAGGAAATTTCATATTGCATGGCAGTTAAATTAGAAATTAAGAATCTTTATAAAATATTCGGCGAGCATCCACAGCGAGCATTTAAATATATCGACAAAGGTTTCAGCAAAGAGCAAATTCTGGAGAAAACAGGGTTATCGCTTGGCGTCAAAGATGCCAGTCTGGCCATTGAAGAAGGCGAGATATTTGTCATCATGGGGTTATCCGGCTCCGGCAAATCCACCATGGTACGCCTTCTCAATCGTCTGATCGAACCGACTCGTGGGCAGGTGCTGATTGACGGCGTGGATATTGCCAAAATATCCGACGCCGAGCTTCGCGATGTCCGCCGTAAAAAAATTGCAATGGTCTTCCAGTCATTCGCCCTCATGCCGCACATGAGCGTACTGGATAACACCGCGTTTGGCATGGATCTGGCCGGTGTACCGGTGAAAGAGCGCCAGGAGAAAGCGCTGGACGCCCTGCGCCAGGTGGGCCTCGAAAACTATGCTCACGCCTATCCTGACGAACTCTCCGGCGGGATGCGTCAACGCGTTGGTTTAGCCCGCGCGCTGGCCATTAACCCCGATATCCTGTTAATGGATGAAGCCTTCTCAGCGCTCGATCCGTTAATTCGTACCGAGATGCAGGATGAGTTAGTCAAATTACAGGCCAAACATCAGCGGACCGTGGTATTTATTTCCCACGACCTTGATGAGGCCATGCGAATTGGCGATCGCATTGCCATTATGCAAAATGGCGAAGTGGTACAGATCGGTACCCCGGATGAAATTCTGAATAATCCGGCAAATGACTATGTCCGCACCTTCTTCCGCGGCGTAGATATTAGCCAGGTATTTAGCGCCAAGGATATTGCGCGCCGTAATCCGGATGGTCTGATCCGTAAAACACCGGGCTTTGGCCCGCGCTCCGCCCTGAAATTACTGCAGGATGATGACCGTGAATACGGCTACGTCATCGAACGCGGGAATAAGTTTGTCGGTATTGTCTCCATCGATTCACTGAAAGAGGCGCTAAAAGCCAATCAGGGAATTGACGCGGCGCTTCTTGATGAGCCACTGGCCGTCGATGCGCAAACGCCACTCAGCGAATTGCTCTCTCATGTGGGTCATGCCCCCTGCGCCGTACCGGTTGTTGGGGAAGAGCAGCAGTACGTCGGCGTTATTTCAAAAAGAATGCTGCTACAGGCATTAGATCGCGAGGGGGCAAACAACAATGGCTGATCAATCTAATCCGTGGGATACCACACCGGCCGCCGATAGCGCGGCTAACTCCGCCGATGCCTGGGGTTCACCGGCTTCGGCACCGTCCGGCGGCAACGCCGACTGGCTGCACAGCGCGCCCGCGCCGCAGCCCGAACACTTCGACATTATGGACCCGTTCCATAAAACGCTGATCCCGCTCGATAGCTGGGTGACGCACGGTATCGACTGGGTGGTTACGCACTTCCGTCCGCTGTTCCAGGGGATTCGCGTGCCCGTCGATTACATCCTGAGCGCCTTCCAGCAGCTGCTGCTGGGGATGCCTGCGCCGGTGGCGATCGTGCTGTTCGCCCTGATTGCCTGGCAGATTTCCAGCGTTGGGATGGGCATCGCGACCTTTATTTCGCTGATCGCCATCGGCGCTATCGGTGCCTGGTCGCAGGCGATGATCACTCTGGCGCTGGTGCTCACCGCCCTGCTGTTCTGCGTGGTGATAGGCCTGCCGCTAGGGATATGGCTGGCGCGTAGCCCGCGGGCGGCAAAAATTATTCGCCCGCTGCTCGATGCGATGCAGACAACCCCGGCGTTTGTCTACCTGGTGCCGATCGTCATGCTGTTCGGTATCGGTAACGTGCCGGGCGTGGTGGTAACCATTATCTTCGCCCTGCCGCCGATTGTGCGTCTGACCATTCTGGGGATTAACCAGGTACCCGCGGACCTGATTGAAGCTTCGCGCTCCTTCGGTGCCAGCCCGCGTCAGATGCTGTTCAAGGTACAGCTGCCGCTGGCCATGCCGACCATTATGGCAGGCGTGAACCAGACGCTGATGCTGGCCCTGTCGATGGTGGTTATCGCCTCGATGATCGCCGTCGGCGGTCTGGGCCAGATGGTGCTGCGCGGTATTGGCCGTCTCGATATGGGCCTGGCGACGGTTGGCGGCGTGGGGATCGTTATCCTCGCCATTATCCTCGACCGCCTGACGCAGGCCGTAGGCCGGGACTCCCGCAGCCGCGGCAACCGCCGCTGGTACAGCACCGGCCCGTTGGGTCTGCTGCTTCGCCCTTTCACTAAGTAACCATCGTGTTGGCCCGCGCTGGCGGGCCAACGCTCCACGACTATCACTATTAAAGGAACAACGATGCGACACTCATTTGTCTTAGCCACTGCTTTTACCACGCTGGTCTCCACCAGCGCGTTTGCTGCCGACCTTCCAGGGAAAGGCATTACCGTTCAGCCGGTGCAGAGCACCCTGTCAGAAGAGACCTTCCAGACGCTGCTGGTGAGCCGCGCGCTGGAAAAACTGGGCTACACCGTCAGTAAACCGAACGAAGTCGATTACAACGTCGGCTACACCTCGATCGCCGCCGGCGATGCGACGTTCACCGCCGTCAACTGGATCCCGCTGCATAACGACATGTACGCCGCGGCGGGCGGTGATAAGAAGTTCTATCGTGAAGGGACGCTGGTTGGCGGCGCGGCACAGGGTTATTTGATCGATAAGAAAACCGCCGATCAATACCACATCACCAACATTGCGCAGTTGAAAGATCCGAAGATCGCCAAACTGTTCGACACCAACGGTAACGGTAAAGCCGACCTGACCGGCTGTACGCCAGGCTGGGGCTGTGAAACGGCCATCAACCACCAGTTGGAAGCTTACGACCTGAACAAAACCGTCGATCATAATCAGGGTAACTACGCGGCGATGATGGCCGACACCATTACCCGTTTTAAAGAAGGTAAACCGATCTTCTACTACACCTGGACGCCGTACTGGGTGAGCGATGTACTGAAACCAGGTAAAGACGTGGTGTGGCTGCAGGTGCCGTTCTCTTCCCTGCCGGGCGTTCCGAAAGATGCCGACACCAAGCTGCCTAACGGCGCTAACTACGGCTTCCCGGTAAGCACTATCCATATTGTCGCCAACAAAGCCTGGGCCGAGAAAAACCCGGCTGCCGCGAAGCTGTTCGCCATTATGAAACTGCCGCTGTCTGACATTAACGCGCAGAACTCCATGATGCATGCCGGTAAAGCATCGGAAGCCGACGTTCAGGGCCAGGTGGATGGCTGGATTAAAGCCCACCAGCAGGTATTTGACGGCTGGGTGAAAGAAGCGTTGGCAGCGCAGAATAAGGACTGATAAACCTGGCGCCATCAAACAAAGCCGCCACCGGTCACCGGATGGCGGCTTTGTCTTATCCGGCCTATACGAGACAACGACCGCCATCAAAAAGCACATTCCGCTACGCGACATATTCCCGCACCTCCCAGCCTTTCGTTATTATCGTCCTCATTCTTCCTCACATTCTCAATACCATGACGAAACCTGCTCACGGGCTTAGCCCAGCGTTAATCGCCTTAATGTCCGTCGCCACCGGCCTTGCCGTTGCCAGTAACTACTATGCACAACCGCTGCTGGAAACCATCGCCCGTCACTTCTCACTAAGCGCCGGACAGGCCGGTTTTATCGTTACCGCCGCGCAGTTGGGCTACGCCGCCGGGCTGCTGTTCCTCGTACCGCTGGGCGATATGTTTGAACGTCGCGCGCTGATTGTCACCATGACGCTGCTCGCCGCGGGAGGCATGCTGATCACCGCCAGCAGCAGTTCGCTGGTCATGATGATCCTCGGTACCGCCCTTACGGGACTCTTCTCCGTCGTCGCGCAGCTTCTGGTCCCTATGGCGGCCACCCTCGCCTCACCGGAAAAGCGTGGCAAAGTGGTCGGAACCGTGATGAGCGGATTGCTGCTGGGTATCCTGCTGGCGCGAACCGTCGCCGGGCTGCTGGCAAGCCTCGGCGGCTGGCGTACCGTTTACTGGGTCGCCAGCGCGCTGATGGTGGTACTGGCCTTCGCCCTGTGGCGTGGTCTGCCGAAGCTCAAGCAGGAGACGCACCTTAACTACCCGCAGCTGCTCGGCTCCATCTTTAGCCTCTTTGCGCACGATAAGCTACTGCGCACCCGCGCGCTGCTCGGCTGCCTGACTTTTGCCAATTTCAGCATTCTGTGGACCTCGATGGCGTTTCTGCTCTCGGGCGCACCGTTCAACTATTCGGAAGGCACGATCGGCCTGTTTGGTCTGGCGGGCGCGGCGGGCGCGCTGGGCGCTCGTCCCGTCGGTGGGCTGGCGGATAAAGGCAAAGCACACCTGACAACCACATGGGGCCTGGTGTTGTTGCTGCTTTCCTGGGTGGCGATTGGCTACGGCCAGACCTCCGCCATTGCGCTGATTATCGGTATTCTGGTGCTGGATCTGATGGTTCAGGGGGTGCATATCACCAATCAGACGGTGATTTATCGCGTGCAGCCTGACGCCCGTAACCGACTCACCGCAGGCTACATGACCAGCTACTTTATCGGTGGTGCGGCAGGGTCGCTGCTATCGGCCTGGGCCTGGCAGCATGCCGGCTGGCTCGGAGTCTGTGCGGCCGGCGCGGCGATTTCCGTCGCCAACCTTTTGGTCTGGTGGTGGGGCTATCATCGTCAGGCAGCCGAATAGTGGCTACGGGGTGATAGACATACGTATTCATCACCCCTATACCATAGAGTCATCACATAAATTACTGGCAATAATTCATTTACTTTATTTGTCACTGTCGTTACTATATCGGCTGTAACTAATGAGGTAATGCCCAGATGGATAGTTCGTTTACGCCCATTGAACAAATGCTGAAATTTCGCGCCAGCCGCTGCGAAGAATTCCCTTTCCAGGAAATTCTTCTGACTCGCCTGTGCATGCACATGCAGGGTAAGCTGCTGGATAACCGCAATAAAATGCTGAAAGCTCAAGGGATTAACGAGACGTTATTTATGGCGCTAATCACGCTGGAGTCTCAAGAAAATCACAGCATTCAGCCCTCCGAACTCAGCTGCGCGCTCGGGTCATCGCGTACCAACGCCACCCGCATCGCCGATGAACTGGAAAAACGCGGCTGGATTGAACGTCGTGAAAGCGACAATGACCGCCGCTGCCTGCATCTGCAGCTCACCGACAAAGGTCGCGAATTCCTGAGCGAGGTTCTGCCTCCGCAGCATCACTGCCTGCATCAGCTCTGGTCGTCTCTCAGCGCGGCTGAGAAAGATCAGCTTGAGCATATCACCCGCAAACTTCTTACCCGTCTGGATCAGATGGAAGAGGATGGCTCAGTACTCGACGCCCTGCGCTGATACTACCGCGATCGCAATGAAAACAAACAGGCCAGCAGATAACCCCTGCTGGCCTTTCTGGTAAACAGGTCGGCATTGCCGATATCAATAATAAGAAATGTGGAGAATCACATGAGCGCAAATGCGGAGACTCAAACCCCGCAGCAACCCGCCAACAAGAAAGGCAAACGTAAACGCGCCCTCATCTTGTTGACCTTGCTCTTTGTTATTATTGCCGTGGCCTATGGGGCCTACTGGTTTTTGGTTCTGCGTCACTTCGAGGAAACCGATGACGCTTACGTGGCAGGGAACCAGGTACAAATCATGGCGCAGGTGTCCGGTAGCGTGACGAAAGTCTGGGCCGACAACACCGACTACATCCAGCAGGGTGACGTGCTGGTTACGCTTGACCAGACCGATGCTCAGCAGGCGTTTGAAAAAGCGCAGACCCAGCTGGCCTCCAGCGTGCGCCAGATGCGCCAGCTGATGATCAACAACAAGCAGCTGCAGGCGAATATCGATATTCGCAAAACCACGCTGGCTCAGGCGCAAACCGACCTCAACCGTCGTATTCCGCTGGGCAGCGCCAACCTGATTGGCCGTGAAGAGCTGCAGCACGCGAAAGATGCGGTGACCAGCGCTCAGGCGGCTCTCGATGTGGCGGTACAGCAGTACAACGCTAACCAGGCGATGATTCTGGGGACCAAACTGGAAGATCAGCCAACGGTTCGCCAGGCGGCAACCGACGTTCGTAACGCCTGGCTTGCCCTGCAACGTACCAAAATTGTCAGCCCGATGAGCGGCTATGTTTCCCGCCGTTCCGTCCAGCCTGGCGCGCAGATAAGCCCAACCACTCCGCTGATGGCGGTAGTGCCGGCCAGCAACCTGTGGGTAGATGCAAACTTTAAAGAGACGCAGCTGGCGCACATGCGTATCGGCCAGCCGGTAACCGTCATCAGCGATATCTACGGCGACGACGTCAAATACACCGGGAAAGTGGTCGGTCTCGATATGGGTACGGGCAGCGCCTTCTCGCTGCTGCCGGCGCAGAACGCCACCGGTAACTGGATCAAAGTCGTGCAGCGTCTGCCGGTACGTATTGAACTGGATGCCGATCAGCTGGCGAAACACCCGCTGCGTATCGGTCTCTCTACGCTGGTGAAGGTTGATACCTCCAACCGCGACGGTCAGATGCTGGCTAACCAGATTCGTACCAGCCCGGTTTACGAGAGCAATGCGCGTGAAATCAGCCTCGATCCGGTGAACAAGCTGATTAACGACATCGTCCAGGCCAACGCCAACTAATGCTGGGGTGCGCGTAATGCAACAGCAAAAACCGCTGGAAGGCGCGCAGCTGGTCATTATGACCATTGCGCTGTCGCTGGCCACCTTTATGCAGGTGCTGGACTCCACCATCGCGAACGTGGCTATCCCCACCATCGCCGGTAACCTTGGCTCGTCGCTGAGCCAGGGGACGTGGGTTATCACCTCATTCGGGGTCGCGAACGCCATCTCCATTCCGATTACCGGCTGGCTGGCGAAGCGCGTCGGTGAGGTGAAGCTGTTCCTGTGGTCCACCGTCGCCTTTGTCATTGCGTCCTGGGCGTGCGGGATGTCCAACAGCCTGAGCATGCTGATCTTCTTCCGCGTGATTCAGGGGATCGTTGCCGGACCGTTGATCCCGCTTTCGCAAAGTCTGCTGCTCAGCAACTATCCCCCCGCCAAACGCTCAATCGCGCTGGCGCTGTGGTCGATGACGGTGATCGTGGCCCCGATCTGCGGGCCAATCCTCGGCGGCTACATCAGCGATAACTACCACTGGGGCTGGATCTTCTTTATCAACGTGCCGATTGGCGCGATAGTGGTATTGTTAAGCCTCCAGACTCTGCGCGGGCGTGAAACCCGAACCGAGCAAAGGCGTATCGACGGCATAGGCCTGGCGCTGCTGGTGTTGGGGATTGGTAGCCTACAGGTCATGCTCGACCAGGGGAAAGAGCTCGACTGGTTTAACTCCACGGAAATTATCGTGCTGACCATCGTGGCGGTGGTGTCGCTAAGCTTCCTGATCGTCTGGGAGTTGACCGACGATAACCCGATAGTCGATCTGTCGTTGTTTAAGTCACGAAACTTTACTATCGGCTGTTTGTGTATCAGCCTGGCCTATATGCTCTACTTCGGCGCGATTGTTTTGCTGCCGCAGCTATTGCAGGAGGTCTACGGTTATACCGCAACCTGGGCCGGTCTGGCTTCAGCGCCGGTAGGCGTCATTCCGGTGCTGCTGTCGCCGATTATCGGCCGCTTTGCCCATAAGCTGGATATGCGCCGTCTGGTCACCTTCAGCTTTATTATGTATGCCGTGTGCTTCTACTGGCGCGCCTACACCTTCGAACCGGGAATGGACTTCGGCGCCTCGGCCTGGCCGCAGTTTATTCAGGGCTTCGCCGTCGCGTGCTTCTTCATGCCGTTGACCACCATTACGCTTTCCGGGCTACCGCCTGAGCGTCTGGCGGCCGCATCGAGTCTGTCGAACTTTACCCGTACGCTGGCAGGCTCCATCGGGACGTCGATTACCACCACGCTGTGGACTAACCGTGAAGCGATGCACCACGCGCAGCTCACCGAGTCGGTGACGCCGTTCAACCCCAATGCCCAGCAGATGTACGATCAGCTGCAAGGCATGGGGATGACGCAGCAGCAGGCTTCCGGCTGGATAGCCCAGCAGATTACCAACCAGGGGCTAATTGTCTCAGCCAACGAAATCTTCTGGATTTCGGCGGGGATCTTCCTGGTGCTGCTGGGGCTGGTGTGGTTCGCCAGACCGCCGTTTGGCGCAGGCGGCGGGGGCGGGGGCGCTCACTAGTCAAAAAGCCAGCTCGGTTGAGCTGGCTTTTTTGTTCGGCAAACCGGAAATGTCCTCGTATAACAGCAAGATGACATCGCCCTGACAAGCGCAACGCCAGCAGGCGAGCCGAAGCAAATAGCCAGATGGCGGCTTTGCCTTATCTGGCCTACAAACGGTACTCAGGAATCAACACGCTTAAACTCCAGCCAGTCGATTTCCAGACCGGCTTTAATCACGTCGGTTTGCACCCGGTAGTATCCCGGCTCCAGCTGCACACGACACAGCTTCTGTACCACTCTCTGCCCCAGGGTTCCGCGCGTCTGTATCGTGGCGACAAATTTACCGTTGAATAACAGGTTGGTCGCCGTCTGCGCCAGCGGCATCGCCGCCGCGTTCACGCTCACCAGCAGATCATATGCTCCTGCGTGCGGAATATAAATCGCCAGCGGTTCGGTGTAGCGTAGCCGCGACTCGGGCGCGATTTTGATCGCATCTGCGATATACAGCTCGTTGTCCGTGGTGATTATCGGCACCCGCACTTTTGGCACCTCGCCCCGCTTCACCACCTGCGTGTGCAGCATAAACGACAGAATATTGCTGGCGCAGCGCTGAAGCTCACCCAGCGTCAGGGTTCCGTCAGCCAGCGCCGTCAGCGTGTTATCCTCTCCGGCGTTAATCTCCGCGCCGTTGTTGTTAACCACCATATACAGATCGTTTTGTGCCCGGATCATCGCCGCCGTGTTGTTAACCGTCGCGTCACCGCCGACGATGGCATCATTCATCTTTGCCCACCAGTCGGTCATCACGATGCCTTGAAAGCCCCAGTCATCGCGCAAAATCGTCGTGTTCAGGCAGTAGTTTGACGCTGACCAGTGGCCGTTAATCGGGTTATACGCCGTCATCACCGCCATCGCACCGCCCTCTTTCACCGCATATTCAAAGCCGCGCAGATAAATTTCACGTAGCGCGCGCGCCGAAACCACCGCATTTGCCTGGGCACGCGCCTGCTCCTGGCTATTGCAGGCAAAGTGCTTGAGCGTGGCGATGCCGCCACCGCTACGAATACCGCGCACCGTGGCCGCCGCCATCATGCCTGTCAGTAGCGGATCTTCCGAGAAATACTCAAAGTTACGTCCGTTGAGCGGATGACGGTGGATGTTCATTCCCGGCCCCAGCAGCAGATCGATCTGATTACGCTGTAGCTCCTTGCCTTCCATCGCGTATAAACGCTCAATCAAAACCGGATCCCAGGTACAAGCCAGCAGCGTACCGCTGGGCATCAGCGTCGCATGCGCGCCGTTATCCATGCGGATACCGGAAGGGCCATCCGCCGTAGAGGCTAACGGAATGCCTTTTTCCAACAGGCTGTCACTGGTGCCCCCGAACGCTGAGGCCACGCCCGGCGTAACCTTGTGGCTACACATCCCCTCACCGCGCACCAGACAGGCCAGTTCCTCGGGCTCGAGCTGGGCGATAAATTCCGCCATATCGGCACGTCCCTGCGCCACATCAGCAAAGCGAATATTTCGATCGCCAGTCAGACTCAGCGCCGACGGCAGACGCGTATGAATACGGTGATGCAGAGAAAATTTTCTCCTCGGCGTCTCCTCCCACTCCTCAAGCCACGTGCCGGACGTCAGGCGTTTGCCGGGACGCAGTCGCGAAAATGGCACCGTTGGTGCCAGCGCCTGCTCATGACAGGACACAACCCGCAGCATCGGCTGTACGTAGCCGTCCTCGCCCTGAACGCCGATCGGCTGTAAATTACGCACCTGATTCCCACCCCAGAAACGGTATGTTCCCGCCTCCAGCACCCAACAGTTGGGATGACCGGTAGCACCGCTGTCGTCCCACGAAGCCAGCCGTTCCAGCGGCACCGTTAGCGTCAGCGTTTCACGCTCGCCCGGCTGTAGCACCCGGGTTTTCCCAAACGCGATCAGTTGGCGCGCAGGCTTACCTAACACCCCCTGAGGGGCTTCAAGATAGATCTGCACCACCTCGCTTCCCGCAAATCGCTCGCCCACATTGTCGACCGTCGCCGTAAACTGCAACGACAGCGAGGGATCGACAATCAACTCAGCCCGCAAAGCGTGGAGGGTAAAACGCGTGTAGGACAACCCAAAACCAAATGGATACAGAACGGACTGCGGCCGGAAAGTTTCAAAGTAGCGATAGCCTACATAAATATCTTCCTGATAAATATTTTGCACGCTATCGCCCCAGCAGGCAACTGAAGGGTACTCGTCCAGCGAGGTGGCGAGGGTATCGGTCAGCTTACCGGAGGGCGTCACATCGCCGCACAGCAGCGAAGCAACCGCCCGACCTCCGTGCGGGCCGCCGTGCCAGGCGTAGAGAATGGCGCCAATATGTGGCCGCAGCGCCGGATCTTCCGACCATGACATGTCGATGATTGAAGACACGTTCAACACAACGATCACGTTATTGAAGCGTTGGCATACCGCTTTCAGCATGGCGTATTCAGCGTCACTCAGGCGATAGCCGCCGGGCACATCGGCATTGTCTTTATCTTCACCGGCTGTGCGGCCAATCACAACCACCGCTTTATTGGAAACCAGGCTGGCCCTGGCAACCAGATCATCGCTCAGCGGCATTTCCTGTTGAAACCACGGTTCCTGCGCCCAGCCTCCGCCGCCGTTATCAAAAGGGTGCGAGATAACCCACTGCTCATAGCTCTGCGCCACAATACTATTGATCCGCGCGCCGCAGCGTTCGCGCATCGCATCCAGCAGGTTACAGGTTGATACAACGTTTACCGCCCCGCCGGACCCCGTGCCGCTACGATAGTAATTGATTTGGGTACGGCCAAAAATGGCGATCGTATCCAGTTCATCCAGCGGTAGCGTCCGCGGCCTGTTTTTCAGTAATACCGCGCCCTGTGCCGCTACGGTCATCGAGAATTCGGCAAACCCCTCCAGGGGTTTACCGATGAAAGCGTGATGCATACGTGATTCCCCCTTCCCGAGGATTTAACTTACGAATGGGCAAATGTGCCTTTTTTCAGGTCATCAACAACGCCGTTCATTCTGGTTTCGTTCAAACCATAGAACTTGATCGAGAACGCAGTCAGCACGTAGAACACTGCCGGAACAATCGTAAATAACAGCATCACGCCCTGAGCGGCGGAAGGGGACTGTACGGCCACGCCGGATTCGTAATGGAAATAAGCCAATACCCAACCTAAAATGGCGCCACCGACGGCAACCCCCAGCTTAATAATGAATATATTGGCCGCAACATTCATTCCTGTAATGCGACGCTGCGTTTTCCATTCGCCGTAATTATTTGTATCGGTAATCATCGACCACTGTAACGCACCGTTACCGCCCTGAATCACAGAAATAATAATGTGAATCACAAATATCACTATCCATGCCTGAGGGGGAACGAAGAAACAAATAACCCCAAATGCGGCAGTGAGCAGGTTAATCCAGAATGAAAGCTTCACCTTACAAAAACGGGTACCAAACGGTTTTGCCAGCACGGACCCCGCCATGGAAGCGAACATCCCGCCAAGCATAAACAGAGAAATAATATCAGCGCCTTTATTCAACACCGTATTGATGTAATACACCACCGCGCCGCCGCGCAGCACCACGGCAACCAGCATCATGAAGTTATAGACGGAGAGAATCAGCCACTGGTCGTTTTTAAAGAGAATTTTAACGTCGCGCGCAATGTTGAGATTCTCTTCTTTAATCGGCTGAACGCGTTCTTTGGTGGTGAAGAAGCAGGTAATAAACATCAGGCAGCCAATCACCCCAAACAGAGCCATAGAAACCTGGATGCCGGTCGCCCGATCGGCCGGATAGAGGAAATCGGCCAGCGGGAGAATAAGCGCGGTACCCAGCGCGCCACCGATAGGCGTAATAGCAAATCGCCAGGACTGCAACGACAGGCTTTCGCGCGGGTCAGAGGTGAGCGCTGCGCCGAGCGAGCAGTAAGGGATGTTAATCGCGGTGTACATCAGCGTCATAAAGATATACGCCGCGACCGCGTAAACCACTTTACCGGTATCCGAGAAAGACGGGATGGAATACACCAGCACGCAACTGACAGCAAACGGCACACAAATCGCCAGCAACCATGGACGGAAACGACCCCAGCGCGTAGAAGTCGCATCGGCGATGGCCCCCATAATCGGATCGGTTATCGCATCCAGCAGACGGACCAGCAGGAACATAGTGCCCATTACCGCAGGCGGCAGGCCGTAAATATCGGTGTAAAAATAGGCCAGAATAGCCACCGACGAGTCAAATACGATATGACTGGCGGCATCCCCAAGGCTATAGCCAATCTTCTCCCGAATAGAAATTCTATCCCCTGTAGACATATACACTCCCATTTTAATTTTTGGTCATGAAACCGGTTTCTCTGGGGGTATTTTTGACAGTTACGGGGCGGGATTCTATTATGTTTTTCGACTATTCAATTACGTTTTTCGTTTTATGTGATCGACAAACGGGTTAATGCCTGCATCCAAAATTATTTTGTTTAACAGCTCACAAAATAAAAATAGAAATCTTTATTTAAGATATGCATTACTTTTTTTCATTCAAATAGCAAATAATTACAACCCGAGAAATAAAAACCCCGAGGCTAGCCCCAGGGTTTTATTATCACCACATCCACATATCAACTAGATGTGCAGTTCCTGCAGTTTCTCTTTCGGCAGCGCAAGTTCATCATTGCTGTTGATGCGCACATCACGTTCGATAATATGGCGCGCAATCTCCTGCGCTTCACTCAGAGAATGCATCTCGTAGGTGCCGCACTGGTACACGTTCAGCTCCGGGATCTGGTTTTGATCCTGCACTTTCAGCACGTCGGCCATCGCGGCTTTCCAGGCATCCGCTACGCGCTGCTCGTCCGGTGTGCCAATCAGGCTCATGTAGAAACCGGTACGGCAGCCCATCGGGGAAATGTCGATAATCTCAACGCCATTACCGTTCAGATGATCGCGCATAAAGCCCGCAAACAGATGCTCAAGGGTGTGGATCCCTCTTTCCGGCATGACTTCTTTGTTCGGTACGCAAAAACGCAGGTCAAAAACCGTGATCGCGTCGCCGTGCGGGGTGTTCATTTTCTTCGCCACGCGAACGGCTGGGGCTTCCATACGGGTATGGTCAACTGTGAAGCTATCTAACAACGGCATTTCATAACCTCCGATATCACCTTCTTGCTCCCGCGCGCTGCATTTTTTTCATTAAGATAAAAACATTTAACTTATTGAATAAAATATGATTTATGCAATCTGCCACGTTCTGCTTCAGGATAATGTGATTTTTTTAAAAATAAACTGAACTCTTTGTTCCCATGCCAGTCTTACTATATGAAAGACGCGCATTTGTTATCATCATCCCTGATTCAGAGATGTATATTTTGGCCACAGTGATGTGGCCTTTTTCTTTTGTATCAGGCGTGTCTCGCCAGCAGCGCTTCAAACGATTCGTTATCCGCCTCTTCAATCTGACGCTGACGCGCTCTTGAAGCGTCCCGCTCCTTTGCAAAATCCTCTTCGCTGAGAATCTCCAGCGGCTCTTCACGCAGCATTGTCCGATACTGTTCCGCCAGGGCCTTGCCGGTTCCGCCAATCCCCTGATCAAGCATAGAACGCAGAATGCGTGCGGAGAAGGTTAACTCCGGATTATCGAAGCTGGCCACCAGTTCATCGCACACCGTCTGATACGCCGTATCGCCGTTCATGCTATCCATTGTCTGCGCGACACGCTTCAGATCGTGGAACAGATCTTTGCCCACTTTGGTCAGCGGGAACTGCGCGGTTTCGCAGCCAATGCCCAGCGTCAGCCCCGGTTTACGCCCTTCCAGAATCACGCGATTCCAGTTGGTACGGGTGCACAGAAGCTCATCGCTGCTCATCTCCGGCGCATCGGCCAGCACGCACCAGACCATAAACAGGTCGAGGAAGCGAATCTGCTGCTCATCGACGCCAATTGGCGAGAACGGGTTGATGTCCAGCGAGCGTACTTCGATATATTCAATACCGCCGCGCAGCAGCGCATCGGACGGGGTTTCGCCGTCGCGGGTCACACGTTTAGGGCGAATCGGCGCATACAGCTCGTTTTCAATCTGCAGAATGTTGCTGTTGATCTGCAGATACTTACCGTCTTTCTCCAGGCCAATGCGGGCATACTCTTCCGACGGCGTTTTGATCGCGCGCTTCAATCCTGCCACATACTCGTGCAATTCGTTAAACGTAATTCCGAGATTGCTTTGCGATTTATTGGTATAACCCAGATCGCTCAGACGCAGCGAGGTAGCGTACGGCAGGTAGTACATGCCGCATTCGGTTTTCTCAAACGGCAGCGTCGTCGGTTTGCCCTGCAGGAAGGAAGAACAGATCGCCGGAGAGGCGCCGAACAGATACGGTATCACCCAGCCGAAGCGGTAATAGTTACGAATCAGACGAAAATAACCGGCTGAAATCGCTTCTTTATCCTGCGTACCGCACTTCGCCTGCCAGAAAGCCATCGGCAAAGAGAAGTTGTAGTGAACGCCGGAGATGGTTTGCATCAGCGCGCCGTAGCGGTTTTTCAGCCCTTCACGATACAGCGTTTTCAGGCGACCAATGTTCGACGTGCCGTACTGTGCCAGCTCAATGTCCTGACCCGGCGCGATGTAGCACGGCATGCTCAGCGGCCACATACGCTCATCGCCGAGCTGACGTGCAGTGTGACGATGCACATCGCGCAGAAACGTCAGCATATGGTTGATGTCGCCGTCGACCGGAGTAATAAACTCCAGCAGCGCTTCGGCGAAATCGGTAGTGATCCATTTATGGGTCAGCGTGGCGCCCAGCGCCTCCGGATGACCGGTTGTTGCCAGAGAACCATCTGCATTAACGCGTAGGGTTTCGCGCTCAAGACCGCGCTGGATCCCTTCAAGAGCCTGAGGGTGTTTTTCCAGCCAGGACAGCGCCTGTGATACGTCCGGGATCAAATTGACCTCCCGCCTGTCGAATTCATTTTATTAAGCATAATTGTCATCGTGGAGATGAGGACTCTTCCACAAGCCATCCAATTAGTGCCACCACGTCATGCCTTGCAGCGTCAGCGCCGCGACTGCGATATAGCGCAGCGCTTTACCCAGGCATAAAAAAAAGAGTACCGGTCCCCAGGAAATGCGCATCCAGCCTGCGAGCAGGCACAGCAAATCACCGATAACGGGCATCCAGCTCAGCAGCAACGTGGCCGCGCCGTAGCGACGCAACCAGCCCACCGCTTTTTCCTGCCAACGCGATGTTTTGCGTAATGGAAAAAAACGACCAAGAATAACGTTTGTAGCCCCGCCAAGGCTATTACCCATTGTTGCTATTACTACCAGAAGCCAGGGCTTGCTTGCGCCTGCTAGCAGCAGACCAATCAGCACGGCTTCCGAGTTGCCCGGCAGCAGCGTTGCGCTGAGAAAGCTGCTTGCAAACAGCGACCCCAACGCCAGAAGTTCATTCACAGCAATCGAACGTCAACAGCATCCATTCCCGCAGCGGCGGCAGCCTGAAGGCCGAAATCGGCATCTTCAAACACCACGCAGCGTTCCGCCGCCACGCCCATACGCTCCGCGCACAGTAAGAAGGTGTCCGGTGCGGGTTTATGCAGTTTAACGTGATCGGCAGCGACAACGGCCGCAAAATAGTGGCGCAGGCCCAGATGTGCGAGCAGCGCCTCGGCCACCGCGCTTTCGCTGCCGGTGCCGACGGCCATCGGTCGACGACCATGCCACGCTTTCACGACTTCAATCAGCGGCAGCGGCGTCACCGAGTCCAGCAGCATCGATTTCACCGCATCGGTTTTTTCACGCGCCAGAAGATGGGGATCCAGATCGGCCTGATGACTTTCAATAATCGCCTGCGCAATACGCCAGGTAGGAGAACCGTTAAGGGCTACCATGGCCTGTTCATCAAAACGCATACCGTAGCGATCCAAAACCTCACGCCACGCCATACGGTGCGTCGGCTCCGTATCAAGGATGGTGCCATCCATATCAAAAATCAATCCAGCGTAGCGCTCGTACATCGTCTTCTCACCCATCGGATAATGTGACGTTACTTTATCGTAAATGGGGATGATTGTCGCTGTTAGCCGCAGAGACAACAAAGGCGCCTTTCAGCGCCTTATCATCATCCGCATGTCACGGATTATTTTATTTGCATATCGTTTTCAACGACACGCACGCCCTGCACCTTACGGGTTACCTCGACGGCACGCTTAGCGTCCGCGGACGACGACACAAAGCCGCTCAGCTGTACGCGGCCTTTAAAGGTCTGCACGTTAATCTCGCTGGACTTGATATCTTTGTCGCTAAACAGCGCCGTTTTCACTTTGGTGGTAATGACGGTATCGTCAATGTAACCACCGGTGCTCTCTTTCGTTGACGAGCCAGCACAGCCGGACAGCGAGATAGCCATCAGAAGCGCAGCGCAAAACGCAGACGTTGCTTTGAACCATTTCATGGATTTCTCTCCTTGCAGTCATGTCACCAGAATAAGGGTGTATACAAGGATAAATTATAGAAGAAAGAATGAGTTGCCAATGGGAAAAGTGTGAAGAAGATTTTTTAGTGAAAGCGAAAGATAAGTTCTGGAGAGATGTGAAAGTACAGGAACTTAGAGAAGATGGTGCATCCGGGAGGATTACTCGGCTGCGCCTCGCCCTGCGGGTCGTTGCTAAAGCAACGCTATCCTCCCTGGTGCTGGCGATTATCTCGCAGACCTTGAAAAAACAGTGTAGCTGTTATCTCGGAGAATATGGTGCATCCGGGAGGATTCGAACCTCCGACCGCTCGGTTCGTAGCCGAGTACTCTATCCAGCTGAGCTACGGATGCATCGGAAAAGCTAAGTATCGTGCAAAACAAAGAATGGTGCATCCGGGAGGATTACTCGGCTGCGCCTCGCCCTACGGGTCGTTGCTAAAGCAACGCTATCCTCCCTGGTGCTGACGATTATCTCGCAGACCATGAAACAACAGTTTAGCTGTTATCTCGGAGAAGATGGTGCATCCGGGAGGATTCGAACCTCCGACCGCTCGGTTCGTAGCCGAGTACTCTATCCAGCTGAGCTACGGATGCATCGGGAAACTTGCTTTACTGCCGATATTGATACCATCAGAAATGATATCAAGTAAGAGATGGTGCATCCGGGAGGATTACTCGGCTGCGCCTCGCCCTACGAGTCGTTGCTTAAGCAACGCTATCCTCCCTGGTGCTGACGATTATCTCGCAGACCTTGAAACAACAGTGTAGCTGTTATCTCGGAGAAGATGGTGCATCCGGGAGGATTCGAACCTCCGACCGCTCGGTTCGTAGCCGAGTACTCTATCCAGCTGAGCTACGGATGCATCGGGAAACTTACTTTACTGCAGATTTGATACCGCTGCTAAAGCAGTATCTATTTTCTGTTACAACGCTAATGCGTTATCTCAGAGAAGATGGTGCATCCGGGAGGATTCGAACCTCCGACCGCTCGGTTCGTAGCCGAGTACTCTATCCAGCTGAGCTACGGATGCAAATGGCGGTGAGGCGGGGATTCGAACCCCGGATGCAGCTTTTGACCGCATACTCCCTTAGCAGGGGAGCGCCTTCAGCCTCTCGGCCACCTCACCAACAACACCTCTTGCGAGTGCTTCGAAGAACTTGTTTCTGCTCATCGTCGCTGTGTGGCGCACATATTACTTTCTGGGACTTATAAGTCAAACAATTTTCCGCAGATTTTTTTCGTTTGCACATTTCACAGGCAATCAGGTGTTAAAAAAAGCAGAACGGATGTTTTATCAACAGATAAAACGCGATGAAGGCTGCAAAACGGTAACCAGGGAAAATGGCATCAAAGAGATAAGCAGAGGAAAAAACGGTTAATGCAGAGGATAAAACGAGACGAACGGTGGGATTTGCGTCTCACCCGCTGGGTGAGACGCGAGAACTTAGTAATTGGACTGCTGGGATTTTTCAGCCTGGATACGCTGGTAGATCTCTTCACGGTGAACAGAGACTTCTTTCGGGGCATTTACGCCGATGCGCACCTGGTTACCCTTCACCCCTAAAACTGTCACAGTGACCTCATCTCCAATCATGAGGGTCTCACCAACTCGACGAGTCAGAATCAGCATTCTTTGCTCCTTGAAAGATTAAAAGAGTCGGGTCTCTCTGTATCCCGGCATTTTCCATCATATAACGCCAAAAGGTCAGCGATGACAAACACCTTCACGTGTAAGCAGTCACGGCATCACATTTTGTTAAATGTAAGTCTAGCCGATCTACATGACTTCAACCTGACTTTATCGTTATCAGTACCGCATATGCAAGACGCCGTAACAGATAACGTTAAGGCGTCTGCGTGCGTTTATTGTTATTACAGTTTAGCGCTTACCCAGCCTTTCACGCTGGCCAGTGCAGCAGGGAGTGCAGACGCGTCGGTACCGCCAGCTTGCGCCATATCCGGACGACCGCCCCCTTTGCCGCCCACCTGCTGAGCGACCATACCAATCAGCTCCCCTGCTTTCACACGGTCTGTGACATCCTTAGACACACCGGCAATCAGAGAAACCTTACCTTCCGCTACCGTCGCCAGCACGATAACCGCAGAACCCAGCTGGTTCTTCAGATCGTCGACCATGGTACGCAGCATTTTCGGCTCAACGCCAGCGAGTTCGCTCACCAGCAGGTTAACGCCGTTAATCGTCTCAGCTTTGCTGGAAAGATTCGCGCTTTCCTGTGCTGCCGCCTGCTCTTTCAGTTGCTGAAGCTCTTTTTCCAACTGGCGGGTACGTTCGATAACGGTACGAACCTTCTCCGTCAGGTTGTGGCTATCGCCTTTCAGCAGTTGGGCGATGTCGCTTAAGCGATCGCTTTCCGCATGCACAGAGGCAATGGCGCCTTCACCGGTTACGGCTTCAATACGACGCACACCTGCCGCAGTGCCCGATTCAGACACAATGCGGAACAGACCAATATCACCCGTACGGGAAGCGTGAGTACCGCCGCACAGCTCGGTAGAGAAGTCGCCCATGCTCAGTACGCGCACGTGGTCGTCATATTTCTCACCAAACAGCGCCATCGCACCCTTCGCTTTCGCCGCTTCCAGATCCATGATGTTGGTTTCAACAGGCAAGTTGCGACGAATCTGGGCGTTGACCAGATCTTCAACCGCGCGAATCTCTTCCGGCTTCATGGCTTCGAAGTGAGAGAAGTCGAAACGCAGCACTTTATCGTTAACCAGAGAGCCTTTCTGCGCAACGTGAGTGCCCAGAACCTGGCGCAGCGCCGCGTGCATCAGGTGCGTCGCGGAGTGGTTCAGACGGATGCGAGCGCGACGCGCTTCATCAACATCGGCCTGCACGCCATCTCCCACTTTCAGCGCGCCAGTTGCCAGCTTGCCGAGGTGGCCGATAGCCTGACCATATTTTTGAGTGTCGCTGACCGCAAAGCTAAAGCCCGCGCCTTTCAGCTCACCTTTATCGCCAACCTGACCGCCGGATTCCGCGTAGAACGGCGTCTGGTCCAGAACGACAACGGCTTCCTGGCCCGCAGCGATAGACTCTACCGCTTTACCATCAACAAACAGCGCGGTGACTTTACCGTTCAGTTCCAGATGGTCGTAACCTTTAAATTCGGACGCCCCGTCAACACGGATCATCGCATTATAGTCGGCGCCAAAACCGCTGGACTCACGCGCGCGACGGCGCTGTTCTTCCATCGCCGCTTCAAAGCCCACTTCATCCACCTTGATGTTGCGCTCGCGGCAAACGTCCGCCGTCAGGTCAACCGGGAAGCCGTAGGTGTCGTACAGACGGAAAGCGGTTTCGCCGTCCAGCGTATCGCCGGTCAGTTTTGCCAGCTCTTCATCGAGCAGGGCCAGGCCGCGCTCCAGCGTACGAGCAAACTGCTCTTCTTCGGTTTTCAGAACCTGTTCAACCTGCGCCTGCTGACGCTTCAGCTCTTCGCCTGCGGCCCCCATGACTTCCACCAGCGGGCCAACCAGCTTGTAGAAGAAGGTGTCTTTCGCGCCCAGCATGTTGCCGTGGCGGATTGCGCGACGAATGATACGACGCAGCACGTAGCCGCGGCTTTCGTTAGACGGCATCACGCCGTCGGCGATCAGGAAAGCACAGGAACGAATATGATCCGCGATAACGCGCAGCGATTTGTTGCTCAGATCGGTCGCGCCGGTCACTTTCGCGACGGCATCAATCAGCTTACGGAACAGGTCGATTTCGTAGTTGGAGTTAACGTGCTGCAGGACAGCAGTAATACGCTCCAGACCCATACCGGTGTCCACGGACGGCTTCGGCAGCGGTTCCATGGTGCCGTCAGCCTGACGGTTGAACTGCATGAAGACGATGTTCCAGATCTCAATGTAGCGGTCGCCGTCTTCTTCCGCGGATCCCGGAGGCCCACCCCAGATGTGGTCGCCGTGGTCGTAGAAGATCTCGGTGCACGGGCCGCAAGGACCGGTGTCGCCCATCTGCCAGAAGTTATCGGATGCGTACGGCGCGCCTTTATTGTCGCCGATACGGATAATGCGCTCACGCGGGATACCTACTTCTTTTTCCCAGATTTCGTAAGCTTCATCATCGGTTTCATACACGGTGACCCACAGACGCTCTTTCGGCAGGGCGAACCAATTTTCACCGGTCAGCAGTTCCCATGCGTACTGGATAGCATCGTGTTTGAAGTAGTCGCCGAAGCTGAAGTTACCCAGCATCTCGAAGAAAGTGTGGTGACGCGCGGTGTAGCCGACGTTTTCCAGGTCGTTGTGTTTACCGCCCGCACGCACGCAACGCTGCGCGGTGGTCGCGCGAGAATAATTACGTTTGTCGAGACCGAGGAACACATCCTTGAACTGGTTCATCCCGGCGTTGGTAAACAACAGAGTGGGGTCGTTATTCGGCACCAGGGAGCTGCTGGCAACTACCTGATGGCCTTTACTATGGAAAAAGTCGAGAAACGCCTGACGGATCTCAGCGGTGCTCTTGCTCATAATTATCCTGAAATCAAGCTACACTTCATCCTTCAAACCGCCTCTGCGTTGGCTGCGCTCGTTCACCCCAGTCACCTACTGATGTACGTTCAGGGGGTTCACTCACTTGCCGCCCTGATGCGGCTTGAATGATTTTGTGTATTTAAGGGATATTCGTCGTAGACACTCGTTGCGATAAAACAACCTGCGCCCGGACGGAAAAAGTGGGAATAAGATAAGTTTTCTTTTGAGGGAAGTAAAATCCCGAGTGGGGTCAATCAGCAAAATTTCGCCATATTTCCTGGATATCTTCCATCAGGTAGCCACGGTAAAGCAAAAAGCGTTGAATTTTGACCTTCTCGGCGAAGACGGTTGGCAGCGGTTCGCCATATTTTCGCACGGCCTGCTCGCGCGCCTGTGCAGCCCAGTCGATTTCACATTCCCGCATCGCCTGTTCAATGACTTCACGCGCAATTCCCTTTTGTCCCAGTTCCTGGCGAATGCGTGCGGGGCCATAACCTTTACGACTGCGCCCGGCCATAAACTGCGTCACGAAGCGCCTATCATCGAGGTAGCGGTTTTCAAAGCACCATGCCACCACCTTTTCCACGTCTTCGGGCGGCGCATCGATAGGCTCCGGGCCATTCTTCCCCATCACCGGGGCGGTCAGCTTGCGCCGCAGCTCCTGTTCGCTGTGGTCGCGCATCGCCAGAATACGGATAGCGCGATCCAGCAGACGGGCATAGGCGGAACGGCGCGGTGAGTTTTCAGTCATCGTTATCCTGCCATTGTGATAAATGCAAAAGGGCTGCATAAGCAGCCCGTCGTGTCGATTCCGAGGTTATCAGAAGTCTTCGTTGGTTTCTTCAACGCTGTTGTTATCAACAACGAAGTCAGGTTTATCGTCCTGGTTATTGAGCAGCAGTTCGCGCACTTTCTTCTCAATTTCTTTTGCCGCGGCCGGGTTCTCTTTCAGCCAGGAGATAGCATTCGCTTTACCCTGACCAATTTTGTCGCCGTTGTAGCTGTACCAGGCACCCGCTTTCTCAATCAGCTTCTCTTTCACGCCGAGGTCAACCAGTTCACCGTAGAAGTTGATGCCTTCACCGTAGAGGATCTGGAATTCAGCCTGTTTGAACGGTGCCGCGATTTTGTTTTTCACGACCTTCACGCGGGTTTCGCTACCCACCACGTTATCGCCTTCTTTCACCGCGCCGATACGACGGATATCCAGACGAACGGAGGCGTAGAATTTCAGCGCGTTACCGCCGGTAGTGGTTTCCGGGTTACCGAACATCACGCCAATTTTCATACGGATCTGGTTGATGAAGATCAGCAGCGTATTGGACTGCTTCAGGTTACCCGCCAGCTTACGCATCGCCTGGCTCATCATACGCGCCGCCAGGCCCATGTGAGAGTCGCCGATTTCACCTTCAATTTCCGCTTTCGGCGTCAGCGCCGCGACGGAGTCGACCACGATAACGTCTACCGCACCGGAACGCGCCAGCGCGTCACAGATTTCCAGCGCCTGCTCACCGGTGTCCGGCTGAGAACACAGCAGGTTGTCGATATCGACGCCCAGCTTACGTGCATAAACCGGATCCAGCGCGTGTTCGGCGTCGATGAACGCACAGGTTTTACCTTCGCGCTGCGCTGCGGCGATAACCTGCAGCGTCAGCGTTGTTTTACCGGAGGATTCTGGCCCGTAGATTTCGACGATACGACCCATTGGCAGGCCGCCAGCGCCCAGCGCAATATCCAGAGAAAGCGAACCGGTAGAAATGGTTTCCACATCCATGGTGCGATCTTCACCCAGACGCATGATGGAGCCTTTACCGAATTGCTTTTCGATCTGGCCCAGCGCTGCCGCCAACGCTTTCTGTTTGTTTTCGTCGATAGCCATTATTACTCCTGTCATACCGGGTGTTACCGGATAGTGAATTCTGTTCTGTTGAAGCAATTATACTGTATAGT
This sequence comes from Kluyvera georgiana ATCC 51603, assembly GCF_001654985.1. Lineage (GTDB taxonomy): Bacteria > Pseudomonadota > Gammaproteobacteria > Enterobacterales > Enterobacteriaceae > Kluyvera > Kluyvera georgiana. The sequence goes on along the minus strand of NZ_LXEU01000025.1, from coordinate 20,299 downwards.
CATACAGTATCAAGTATTTTGTAGAAATTGTTGCCAGAGGAGTTTTAGCGCGTAAGCCGTCGCCTGACGACGCACCGATTCACGGTCGCCAGAGAAGCATTCACGCTGGGTCACGCCCTGCCCGTTGGCGCTGGCAACGCCAAACCAGACGGTGCCCACCGGCTTTTCCGCACTGCCGCCGTCAGGCCCGGCGATGCCGCTGACCGAGACCGCGAAGTCGGCCCGCGCCGCGCGCAGTGCGCCAATCGCCATTTCGACCACGACCGGTTCGCTAACCGCGCCGTGCTGCTCCAGGGTCACTTCACGTACGCCGATCATCTGCGATTTTGCTTCGTTGCTGTAGGTGACAAAACCGCGCTCAAACCACGCGGAGCTGCCCGCCACATCGGTGATCGTTTTCGCAATCCAGCCGCCGGTGCAGGACTCTGCGGTGGTCATGGTCGCGCCGCGCGCCTTCAGCGCCAGGCCTACCTGCTCGCTTAGCTGCAGTAATTCTGAATCTGTCATTGTCGCTCCGCATAAGCCCGATAAAGAGGCCATCAAAGATAGCACTTTCAGCAGAGATGTGGGGACGGGATGGCGATTTTACGAGGGGGGTTCCGAAATTGTATCGCCCCGGCTAAACCAGGGCGAAAAAGAGCAAGGCTCAGCGCATGCTGTCCGCAATCAGCTTCACGTTATGACGCAGCATTTTCACATAGCTGTCGGCCACGCCGCCGGGCGCAGACAGCGCTTCGGGGTAGAGCTCACCGCCAGGCTGAGAACCGGTAGCGGTAGCAATCTGCTTCACCAATCGCGGGTCGAGCTGATTTTCCATAAACCAGGTGTGCACACCGTCGGCCTTAATCTGCTTAATCAGCGCAGCCACCTGCGCCGCGCTGGCTTCGCTTTCCGACGACAGCCCCTGCGGCGCCAGGAAGGTAACGCCGTAGGCGCGGGAGAAGTAGCCAAAAGCATCGTGGCTGGTCAGGACTTTTCGCTTCGCCTGCGGGATACCGTCGAACTGACTTTTCGCCCAATGATCAATGTCGTTTAACTGGGCGATATAGCGTTCACCAGAGGCCTTCAGCGCCGCGCTATCCTCCGGATCGGCCTTAATCAACCCGTTCATAACATTTTTCGCATACAGCGCGCCGTTGGCTGCGCTGTTCCAGGCGTGGGGGTCGGTCACGGTTTTCCCGTCTTCATCCAGCGTATGCGTCTTGACGCCGGTAGAAGCCACCACCAGCTCGCCTTTGAAACCGGAGGCTTTAATCAGCCGATCAATCCACCCTTCCAGCCCCAGTCCGTTAACCACCACCACATCAGCCTTGCTGAGCAGCGCGCTGTCCTTCGGCGACGGCTCAAAGGTGTGCGGGTCACCGTCCGGGCCAACCAGCGTGTCAACATGTACGTGTTCACCGCCCACCTGCTGCACCATATCGCCCAATACAGAAAAGCTGCTGACCACATTGAGCGTTTTCGCCATCGCCCCCTGCGCCGATAGCCCCAATGCCAGCGCCAGAATCACCCCAATACGTTTCATGCTTTCCCCTCTCTTGTGAGTTTTTGCCAGCTGACGGCCAGCCGGCTTCGCTTGCCAAAAAACACCGAGACCAAAAAGACGCCGCTGGCGGTCAGAACGATCGACGGTCCGGCGGGCAAATTGGCGGCCCACGACAGGCTCAACCCCATCCACGCGCAGACGCTGCCCATCAGCGCCGCCAGCAGTAAAATTCCCGGCAGGGTCTTCGCCCAGCAACGTGCCGCTACGGCGGGCAACATTATGACGCCCACCGCCATCAACGTACCGAGCACCTGAAAACCCGCCACCAGGTTAAGCACCAGTAAGGCCAGAAACAGGCCGTGCAGCAGAACCGGCAGCCAGCGCGCATTGACCTGTAGCCAGGCTCTGTCGAAGGCTTCACTCACCAGCCCGCGATAAAAAAGGGCGATGCTGATGAGCGTCAGGCTGGCCACGCCCGCCACAAACAGCGCCGCGTCGTTATCAACGGCCAGAATGGAGCCAAACAGCAGATGCAGCAGGTCGACGTTTGAGCCGCGCAGCGACACCAGCGTGACGCCCAGCGCCAGCGAGCCAAGGTAGAATCCGGCAAAGCTGGCATCCTCCTTCAGCGGCGTACGACGGCTGACCCAACCGGCAATCAGCGCCACCGCAATCCCGGCGATAAAGCCGCCGACAGTCATCGCCAGCAGCGACATGCCGTTCACCAGATAGCCCACCGCCACACCGGGGAGAATGGCGTGCGACAGCGCATCGCCCATTAAGCTCATGCGTCTTAGCAGCAGAAATACGCCGAGAATCGTGGTGCTCAGCGACAGCGCCAGGCACACCACCAGCGCGCGACGCATAAAGCCAAATTCAATAAACGGTTGAAAAAAGGTATGCCAGATCATACGGGCCTCGCGGAGTGAAACGCGGGCAGCACCTCATGAGTCAGCCCCCAGCTCGCGTTCTGCGGCGCCAACAGCAGCGTTTCCGGGAAATAGTCCGCGACCCGCTGGTTGTCGTGCAGCACCGCCAGCACGGTCTGCCCCTGCTGATGCATCTCCTGAATCACCGCCATCAGGTCATGGGTGGTGGCCTCGTCAATGCCGGTAAACGGCTCGTCCAGCATCACCAGCGGCGCGCGCTGAACCAGCACACGGGCGAACAACATGCGTTGAAACTGGCCGCCGGAGAGTGCTTCGATCGGCGTTTTCGCCATCTCCGTCAGCCCCACGCGCGCCAGCGCGGCCTGAATTCGCCGCCGCACGTCATTACGTAGACCGCGCAGTAGCGAAATACGCGGCCACGCCCCCTGACTCACGACATCGAGCACCGTCAGCGGAAACTGCGACTCCAGCGCGTGGCGCTGCGCCAGCCAGCCGATCGTCGGGCGCGTCGGCGACCAGCGCACCACGCCGCTCACCGGCGGAATAAATCCGGCCAGCGTTTTCAATAAGGTGGATTTGCCACAGCCATTCAGGCCGACGATGGCCGTCATGCTGCCTTTGTGAATCACGCCGCTCAGCGAGGGGGTAATCGCCACGCCTTCATAGCCTGCGACCAGGTTGTCCAGTTCAATCATGGCAGCGTGACCGCCCACCAGACCGCCAGCCAAAGCGCAGCCAGCAGCGCGCAGGCCAACAACAGACGCGTCGCGCTGGACGCCATAAAAACAGGAGTCAATATCTTTGCCTTATCACATTATGTTATAACATAACAATAAGGGATGGGTTCTAAGATGTAAACGGCTAGAAATGATGCAAAATGTAACAAGCCCCTCCCCGGACGGAGAGGGGCAAGAAAGGAAGATTACTGACCGCGGGCCTGAGACACCGCCAGCCCCAACTGCCATACGGCCATCGCGTAGTGGGTGCTGTGGTTGTAACGGGTGATGGTGTAGAAATTCGGCAGCCCGTACCAGTACTGATAGCCGGTGCCAATATCCAGGCGCAGCAGGCTGGCCTGCTGATGGTTACCCAGCGGCTGCATCGGGGTTAAGCCTGCCGCCGCCAGCTGCGACACGCTGTACTTGGTCTTGAAGCCGTTTTCCAGCCCCGGCGCCTGGCCCATCGCCTGCACCGCTACCGTGTCGCCCGTCACCCAGCCATGCTGTTTGAAGTAGTTCGCCACGCTACCGATGGCATCTTCCGGATCCCACAGGTTGATGTGGCCATCGCCGTTAAAGTCCACCGCGTACTGACGATAAGACGATGGCATGAACTGCCCATAGCCCATCGCGCCGGCGAACGAGCCTTTCAGATCCAACGGATCGTCTTTTTCATCACGCGCCATCAACAGGAAGGTTTCCAGTTCGCCGGAGAAGTATTCGGCGCGACGCGGATAGTTGAAGGAGAGCGTCGCCAGGGCATCGAGAATGCGGGTTTTCCCCATCACGCGGCCCCAGCGGGTTTCCACGCCGATAATCCCCACAATGATTTCCGGCGGTACACCGTAAACCTGCTGCGCGCGCTGTAGCGCCCCCTGATACTGGTTCCAGAAGGCCACGCCGTTCTGCACGTTATCCGGGGTAATAAATTGTTTGCGATAGCGCAGCCACGCACCGTTCGGGCCGGTTGGCGGCAGGCCGGTCGGAGCCTGTCTGTCCATCAGGCGCAGCACGTAGTCCAGACGCTTGGCCTGCGAGAGAATTTCGTGCAGTTGCTGACGGTCAAATCCGTGCTTGCTCACCATCTTGTCGATGAACTGTTCTGCCGCCGGGTTATTGGCAAAATCACCGGTCGGGATCAACGCATTATGCTGGGGTTCAAGAAGAAAACCGCCGGAGGTGGTTGCCGGTGATTCAGCCGTTTTCGGCTTACTGCTACAGGCAGCGAGCAGGACACACAGGGGGAGTAAAGCCAGAACGCAACGCTTCAACATGGGACTTCCGTTTAACAATATCAGCAAGAGTTAAATATGGTAAAGCATCCGCCTCGCTGCAAGGAAGCGCCTTCTGGTCCGGTGGGAAAAAAAATCTCCGACTCCGAACAATCATGATGCAATCGATGATCTCAATGGGCGTAATGTTTTATCATCGCCGCGCAAAACTGGACCGTGTGACGCGCTAATTATCGGAGAAAGTCATGAGTGATTTTTTGTTAGACGCCGGGCGTAAGGCCCTGTTACTGGAATTACAGGAAGCCAGCCGCCTCCCAGACCGTCTTGACGAGACCTTTGTTCAGGCCGCCAAAGCCATTCTCGACTGCAAAGGCAAACTGATCGTATCCGGGATGGGCAAATCCGGCCATATCGGTAAAAAGCTGGCCGCCACCTTTGCCAGTACCGGCACTCCCGCCTTCTTTGTCCACCCGGCTGAAGCGCTGCACGGCGACCTGGGCATGGTTGAAAGCCGCGACGTGATGCTATTTATCTCCTATTCCGGCAGCGCCAAAGAGCTGGATTACCTCATCCCTCGTCTGCAGGAGAAATCGGTCGTGCTGCTGGCGATGACCGGCAAAGCGAATTCGCCGCTGGCGCTGGCAGCCGACGCGGTGCTGGATATCTCCGTTGAACGCGAAGCCTGCCCGATGCACCTGGCCCCCACCTCCAGCACCGTCAACACGCTGATGATGGGCGACGCGCTGGCCATCGCCGTTATGCAGGCGCGTGGCTTTAATGAAGAAGATTTTGCCCGTTCGCATCCGGCCGGGGCGCTCGGCGCGCGTCTGCTCAACCGCGTGCATCACCTGATGCGTAAAGACGCGGATATTCCACAGGTCAACGTGCACGCCAGCGTGATGGACGCCATGCTTGAGCTGAGCCGCACCGGGATGGGAATGGTGGCGGTTTGTGACGATGTGCTGCAGGTGCATGGCGTGTTTACCGACGGCGACCTGCGCCGCTGGCTGGTGAGCGGCGGATCGCTGGCCGACAGCGTCAACGAAGCAATGACCAAAGGCGGCGTGACGATTCACGACAAAGCGCGCGCCGTCGACGCCAAAGAGAAGCTGATGAAGCTGAAAATCAGCGCCGCGCCGGTGGTGGATGAAAATCACCGTCTGGTCGGCGCGATTAACCTGCAAAACTTCTACCAGGCCGGGATTCTCTAATCCTTGAGGCCCAGACGTTTCGCCAGCCGATGCAGGTTGGCGACGTCTGTTTCCAGCGCTCGCGCGCTCGCCGCCCAGTTGTGCTGGTTCGCATCCAGCGCCTGGCGAATCATCTGCCGCTGAAAATCTTCCGTCGCGTCGCGTAAATTATGCACCGCCGCCGCGACTGACCGCTCCTCTACTGCCGCCGCTGGCGCCCCTTCCTGAAAGGCAAAATGCTGCGCCTCCAGCACCACTTCACCACTGCTGCGGGCCGCCCGCGCCAGCACCACCGCGCGGTGAACCGCATGTTCCAGCTCACGCACATTGCCTGGCCAGCCGTAGCTTTGCAGGTGCGCGCGTGCGCCGCTGCTCAGCACTACGCGGGACAGGCCTAATCGCAGCCGACACTGCTCGCAAAAATAGCCCGCCAGCAGCACTACGTCATCACCCCGCTCGCGCAGCGGTGGCACCGAGAGCGGGAATACGCTCAGACGATGGAACAGGTCGGCGCGGAAGTTGCCCGCCAGCACCTCTTCGCGCAGGTCGCGGTTGGTCGCTGCCAGCACGCGTACGTCGACCCGCAGGCTGCGATCGTCGCCGACGCGCTGAATATCGCCGTATTGCAGCACGCGCAACAGCTTGGCCTGAAGCGCCAGCGACAGTTCGCCAATTTCATCTAAAAACAGCGTGCCGTTATCGGCCATCTCAAACTTGCCGCTGCGGTGACTAATGGCCCCGGTAAACGCCCCCTTCACGTGGCCGAACAGCTCGCTTTCGGCCACGCTTTCCGGCAGCGCGGCGCAGTTCAGGTAAACCAACGGGCTCACCGCGCGCGGCGAACCTTCATGAATCGCCTTCGCCACCAGCTCTTTTCCGGTACCCGTTTCGCCGCTAATCAGCACGTTGAGGTCAGAGGCGGCGACAATCTCAATCTCTTTTTTCAACTGCATCATGCCCGGCGACAGGCCGATCATCTGCGTCTCTTTAACCTGTTCAAAATCGCTCACCGAGCCGGGCAACATGTTCTGACTTTCAAGCTGCTCAATGAGCAGCGCGTTGTTAAGCGCCCCGGCAGCCAGTGCGGCAATCAGCCGCAGTTCTTCATCGCTGAATACGTCGAACTGATCCGGCGACATACCGTCGAGGGTCAGCGCGCCAATCAGATTCTGCCCGGCAAACAGCGGCAGGCCGATGCAGGCGTGCACTTTCAGGCTCTCCTGGCCGGGGATCAGGCCATCGTAGGGATCCGGCAAATCGCTGTCAGCAGGGAAGCGCACCACGTCGCCCGCGCGGGCGATAGCCTCCAGCCGCGGGTGCCCTTCCAGCGTAAAACGGCGGCCCAGTACATCTTTCGCCAGGCCGTCGATCGCCAGCGGAATAAACTGCCGCGCCTCGTAGCGCAGCAACGCCGAAGCATCGCACTCCAGCACCTGGCGCAGCGTGGTAATCAGCCGCTGGAAGCGGTCCTGATGGCCGACGCCGCGCTGGAGTTCAATGGCGATGCCCGCCAGTACGTCAACAGAAAAGCTCATGGCAACCTCAAATAGTCATTTCGACAATGCATGATGTCATATTGACAATTTTATGTATAGTCATTTTGACTAACAAGAAAGGAGAAAAAACAAAATAAACCAATAAAATCAATTAATTAAAAAGTTGGCATGCAACCTGCAATAAGCAATACATCTTTTTTGAAAACGCTGAATTAATTGAGGTTGCTATGTCTATTCTGGTTAAAAATAACATTCATTGGGTTGGCCAACGTGACTGGGAAGTACGTGATTTCCACGGGACTGAATACAAAACCCTGCGCGGCAGCAGCTACAACAGCTACCTGATTCGCGAAGGCAAAAACGTTCTGATTGATACCGTTGACCATAAATTCAGTCGTGAATTCGTCCAGAACCTGCGCAGCGAAATCGACCTTGCCGATATCGACTACATCATCATTAACCACGCGGAAGAAGACCATGCGGGCGCGCTGACCGAATTGATGACTCAGATTCCCGATACGCCAATTTACTGCACTGCCAACGCGATTGATTCCATCACCGGTCACCACCATCATCCGGAGTGGAACTTCAACGTGGTGAAAACCGGTGATTCTCTGGACATCGGCAACGGCAAACAGCTGATCTTTGTTGAAACGCCGATGCTGCACTGGCCTGACAGCATGATGACCTACATGACCGGCGATGCGGTACTGTTCAGTAACGACGCCTTCGGCCAGCACTACTGCGACGAACGCCTGTTCAACGACGAAGTTGACCAGACCGAACTGTTCGAACAATGCCAACGCTACTACGCCAACATTCTGACCCCGTTCAGCCGTCTGGTGACGCCGAAAATTACCGAAATCCTCGGCTTCAACCTGCCGGTGGATATGATTGCTACCTCCCACGGTGTGGTGTGGCGCGATAACCCGACGCAAATCGTTGAGCTGTACCTGAAATGGGCGGCGGATTATCAGGAAGATCGTATCACTATCTTCTACGACACCATGTCCAACAACACCCGCATGATGGCGGACGCCATTGCCCAGGGCATTAACGAAGTTGACCCGAACGTGGCGGTAAAAATCTTTAACGTCGCCCGCAGCGATAAAAACGAAATCCTGACCAACGTCTTCCGTTCCAAAGGCGTGCTGGTCGGCACCTCGACCATGAACAACGTGATGATGCCGAAAATCGCCGGGCTGGTGGAAGAGATGACCGGCCTGCGCTTTCGCAACAAACGCGCCAGCGCCTTCGGTTCTCACGGCTGGAGCGGCGGTGCGGTTGATCGCCTGTCTACCCGCTTGCAGGATGCCGGTTTCGAAATGTCACTGAGCCTGAAAGCCAAATGGCGTCCGGATCTGGATGCACTGGAACTGTGCCGTCAGCATGGTCGTGAAATTGCCCGTCAGTGGGCGCTGGCACCGCTGCCGGAAATGAACACCGCGTCAGCCACAGCAAAAGAAGATTGCGCCTGTGCCGCCGCGGCAGCAGCCGACCTCGGCCCAAGCATGCAGTGCAGCGTGTGCCAGTGGATTTACGACCCAGCCAAAGGCGAACCTAACCAGGACGTCCAGCCGGGTACCCCGTGGACCGACGTGCCGGATAACTTCCTGTGCCCGGAATGCTCGTTAGGTAAAGACGTCTTCGACGTACTGGCAACGGAGGCAAAATGAATCATGGCATTGTGATCGTTGGGTCGGGCTTCGCGGCCCGCCAACTGGTGAAAAACATCCGTAAACAGGATGCGAGCGTCAAGCTGACGCTCATCGCCGCCGACAGCATCGATGAATACAACAAACCGGACTTAAGCCACGTAGTGAGCCGGGGGCAAACCGCCGCCGACCTCACCCTGCAAACCGCCGGCGAGTTTGCCGAACAGTACAACCTGAACCTGTTCCCGCAAACCTGGGTAACCCACATCGACGCTGAGGCGCACGTGGTCAAAAGTCAGAACCATGAATGGCGGTACGACAAACTGGTCCTGGCCACCGGCGCGGCGGCAATCGTTCCGCCTGTGCCGGGCAAAGAATTGATGTTGACCCTCAACAGCCAGCAGGAATTTGGCGCGGCACAAAGTACGCTGCGCGATGCCAAACGGGTGCTGATTATCGGCGGCGGGCTGATCGGCAGCGAGCTGGCGATGGACTTCTGCCGCGCCGGCAAAGCCGTCACCGTAGTCGACAATTCCGCCAGCGTACTGGCATCGCTGATGCCGCCGGAAGTGAGTAGTCGCCTGCAGCATCGTCTGACCGACATGGGCATTCACCTACTGCTGAAAACGCAGCTCCAATCGCTGGAGCAAACCGCCACCGGCATTCGCGCGAGTTTTGACCGCGACCGCCACGTTGAGGTTGATGCGGTAGTGGCCGCCACCGGCCTGCGTCCGGAAACGGCGCTGGCACGCATGGCAGGTCTTGAGATTAATCGCGGCGTGAAGGTCGATAGCACCCTGCGCACCAGCAACCCGGATATTTACGCGCTGGGCGACTGTGCGGAAATTAACGGTACGGTGATGCCGTTCCTGCAGCCGATTCTGCTCAGCGCCATGTGCCTGGCGAAAAACATCCTCGGCCAGCCCGGCGAGCTGAAACTGCCGAATATGCTGGTGAAAGTGAAAACACCGGATCTGCCGCTGCATCTGGCCGGAGAAACCCGTCGTCAGGATCTGAACTGGACCATTGAAACGCGCGCCGACGGCATGCTGGCGCAGGGCTACGACGAAAGCCAGCAGTTACGGGCGTTCGTGGTCAGCGAGGAAAGAATGAAAGAAGCATTTAGTTTGTTGAAGTCGCTCGCCAGTTAAGCAGTCAGCGCTCTGTCCACTGTTTTACTTAACCCTCAAGCACATGGAAGTACTGAAGTCTGATTTTGCCCCGGTGCCCCGGGGCTTTTTTTGTTTTTGCATTTGCTGCTTCCCCGGCGGCGCTGCGCTTGGCCGGGAACGGCTCAAATCTTACCGCACCACCAGCGCGTCATAATTGCGCCAGCGGTAGTTCACCATCGACACCAGCCAGCACAGCGCAAACAGACCAATCACCACAAAGCCCGCGTTGCCGAGGTTATCGCTCAGCATCGACACGCCGCTCCAGATGCCGCCCGTCAGGTCAAATTTATCGATAATCAGCCCCAACGCTTCCAGGCCACCGATAAACAGCGCGACGACCACGGAAGCTCCGGTAATGGTCATGTTGTAATACAGTTTGCGCTGCGGCTTGTTGAAGGCCCAGCCGTAGGCGCCGACCATCAGGATGTTATCCAGCGTATCCACCAGCGCCATGCCGCTCGCGAACAGCGCCGGGAAGACCATAATCGACCACATCGACATGCCGCTGGAAGCGCTGGCGGCAGAGATGCCCAGCACACCGATTTCGGTCGCCGTATCAAAGCCAAGGCCGAACAGGAAGCCGACCAGATACATATGCCAGCTTTTGCCGATCAGGCGGAAGGTACGGCTGAACAGCGCATTCATCAGCCCACCGGTCACCGGGACGTCAGCAGAAACCGACTCCCCTTTTTTCAGCGCCTGGAAGCTGCGCCATACGCCACGTAAGATAACCAGGTTGACCAGCGCCATCGCCAGCAGGAACACGGCAGAAACCGTGGTGCCGATAATGCTACCGGTATCGTGGAACCAGCTCATTTTATGCTGGAAAGCGGTTGCCGTGGCGGCAATCGCCACCGACGCCAGCACCACGATGGAAGAGTGGCCGAGTGAGAACCAGGCTCCCACGCCAAACGGGCGCTTGCCCTGCTGCATCATTTTACGGGTGACGTTATCAATCGCCGCGATATGGTCAGCGTCCACCGCGTGGCGCAGGCCATAGCCCCACGCCAGCAGGCTGGCGGCCATCAGCGCGCCGTTATGGCCAAAGGCCTGCCACGCCCAGCCCCAGGCCAGTAGGTTCGCCAATACCAAAGCCAGCACCAGCAGCGATGCCCGCGGCTGTTGACGAAGAACATTCCACAACATGAATAACTCCTTTAAAGCTGATGACGAGCTGCCGCAATGACGGCCTGCCCGTATGAAATCGCCCCATCACCCGCGGGTAAGCGCTTCGGAAAGAGCAAAGTGAAATCGTGTAAATAGTGCATTAACCGCGCACGCAGCAGCGCGTTGTGCAGCACGCCGCCGCCAAACGCTAGCGTGGAAATATTTGCCGGGCTGGCGTGAGAACGCAGCAATTCGGCCACGCCACGCGCCAGCGCATCGTGGAACGCCCACGCTTTATGCGCGGGCGTCGCCTGCCAGCGCAGCCATGTGTCCCAGAAGCGCATGAGATCGAGCTGACTCTCGCGTACCGGCATGATCACCGGATGGCTCACGCCGGAGCAGGTGGCGGCCAGCGCCTCCAGCCGACACGCCGCCTCACCTTCATAACTCAATGTCTGCGGCGCGCAGCCCAGCGCGCTGGCTACCGCATCAAACAGGCGGCCGCAGGAGGAGGTCTGTGGGCTGTTCAAGCCCCGCGCGATCGCCTGTTTCAGCAGCGGCCAGTTTTGTTGTTGCAGCGGTTGGGTTTCAGCGAAGGTCTGCCAGGCGGGAACAAACGCCAGGCAGTGGGCCAGCAAGTTGCGCCACGGCTGCTTCGCCGCCAGGTCACCGCCCGGCAGCGCCACCGGCGGCAGGCCGCCAAGATGCTCGCATTCCCGGTAGTTAACGCGCAGACACTCACCGCCCCACAGCGCGCCGTTCTCGCCCATTCCGATACCGTCCAGCGCCATCGCAATGACATCGCCGCCGTCGAGCGGCCAATCGTGCTCGGCCAGACAGGCGGCAATATGTGCATGGTGGTGCAGCACGCGTTGCTGCGGCAGCGCGCTCGTTTGTGCCCACAGCGAGGAACGATAGCCAGGGTGCGCATCGGCAACGACGGCCTGCGGGGTAAAATCGTATATCACCTGCATTAATCCCAGCGCCTGCTGCCACTGGCTTTCGACACCATCGTCGGTCAGATCGCCAAAGTGCTGGCTGACAACCGCCTGGTCACCACGGACCAGGCAGAAGGTGTTTTTCATATCAGCGCCAAGACATAACATGGGCGGCACGTGATGAAAGCCCGGCGGCAGCGGCAGCGCATCCGGCACAAAACCGCGCGAACGGCGCAGCATTTCACCGCTCTGGCGCACCACCGAATCGTCCATGCGCTGGACGATATCGCGGTTATGCAGCAGGAATCCGTCGGCGATATTGGCGAGATCCGCCAGCGCCTGATCATTGCTGAGGGCGGGCGGTTTGCCGCTAAGATTGCCGGAGGTCATTACCAGCGGGCGACCCAGCGCCTGCATCAGCAAATGCTGGAGCGGGTTGGCGGGCAGCATCACGCCCACCTCGGCCAGCTCCGGCGCGATGAGGTCACAAAGCCCCGCTACACGCGCTTTATCCACCAGCACAATCGGCGCGGCGGGCGTGTTCAACAGCGATCTTGCGTCGATTGGCAGCGCGTCGCTATTCGGCAGCATCACCGCCAGCGGTTTCGCCGGGCGATGCTTACGGGCACGCAGCCGTTCAACAGCCCGTTCGTTGCTGGCGTCGCAGGCCAGATGAAAACCACCAATCCCTTTCACGGCGACGATACCGCCAGCATTCAGCAGCGCGACGGCGGCCTGAAGCGCCTCTTCTTTCTGTGCACGCTGGCTGCCGCTAAGCCACGTCAGCCACGGGCCGCACTCGGCGCAGGCCACCGGCTGGGCATGAAAGCGTCGGTCATACGGGTTGCGGTACTCCGCCTCGCACTGCGGGCAAAGCGGGAATGCCGCCATCACGGTGAAAGGCCGGTCATACGGCATGGCGTTAATAATGGTAAAACGTGGCCCGCAGTGGGTGCAGTTGATAAACGGGTAGCGGTAGCGCCGCTCCTGCGGGTCGTTCATTTCCGCCAGACAGGCTGGGCAGGTCGCCGCATCGGGAACAATTTGCGTGCTCATCGCCCCGCTACCGCTCTGGCGGATCGTAAAGTCGGTTGGGATGGTCGGCCAGTCAAACGGCTCAACCTGGGTACTGTCGATGCGTGCAAGCGGCGGGCAGTACTGGTACAGCGCGGCGATGAAGTCCGCTTCATCGCCGTACAGGCGCAATAGTACCCCGGCACTGTCATTACAGACATCGCCCAGACAGCCGCGCTGCTGCGCCAGCTGCCAGACGAAGGGGCGGAAACCTACCCCCTGTACCTTTCCGCAGATGCGGATCTGCACGCCGTTTGCACTCATCGTGATTACCCGTGTACCGCCGCTTTCAGACGCATTTTCATCGACTGATAGCTTTGTAGCGCATGCTCTTCGGCCCAGAGCTGATCCACAATCGCCTCCACTTTCACCGCGCAATACTTGGTTTCCGGTGTTTTGGAGATAGGATCGAGGTTGTCCTGAGTCAGTTCATTGCAGGCCCCTACCCACCATTGATAGGTCATGTAGACGCAGCCCGCGTTGATACGTTCGCTGACGCTAGCACGGCTAATGACCTTACCGCGGCGGGAGGAAACCCACACCAGTTGTTTATCTTTGATGTTCAGCCGTTCGGCGTCCTGCGGGTTGATTTGCACAAATCCCGGTTCATCGGCCAGCGATTGCAGCGCGGCACAGTTACCGGTCATCGAGCGGCAGGAGTAGTGGCCCACCTCACGTACGGTGCACAGTACCAGCGGAAAATCCGCATCCGGGCTTTCCGCCGGGGCGCGCCACGGTGCGGCGAACAGATGGCCTTTGCCGTCCGGCGTAGCAAACTGATTACCTTCATACAGGTACGGTGTACCGGGGTGATCCAGCGTCGGGCAAGGCCACTGCACGTGGCCCATGTCACCCATTTTTTCGTAGGTCACGCCGTAGAACAGCGGGCACAGCTCGCGTATTTCGTCCCAGATTTGCTGGTTATCGTCGTAGTGCATCGGATAACCCATTTCGCTGGCGATCAGGCTGATAATCTCCCAGTCGCGCTTAACGTTATACTTCGCGTCGATGGCTTTATCGAAGCGCTGGAAGCCGCGGTCAGCGCAGGTAAAGACGCCGCCATGCTCGCCCCAGGAAGTGGCGGGCAGCAGTACGTCAGCCTGTTCAGCGGTTTTGGTCATGAAAATATCCTGCACCACCACGAAATCGAGCGCTTCGAAGCCTTTGCGCACCAGCCCTAAATCCGCCTCGGTTTGCAGCGGATCTTCACCCATGATGTAGTAGGCTTTAACCTTGCCTTCTATTGCCAGATGCGGCACTTCGGTAATGCGCACGCCGACTTTGTCGTCCATCAGGCTGGCATCAATCCCCCAGGCATTGGCGAATTTTTCACGCACCTGCGGGTCCGTCACGTCCTGATAGCCAGGGAACTGATTTGGCAGCACGCCCATGTCACACGCGCCCTGCACGTTGTTCTGCCCACGCACCGGGCCAACGCCGACGGCTTCACGCCCGAGGTTACCGGTCAGCAGCGCCAGGCTTGCCAGCCCTTTCACTACGTCAACCGCCTGGCCGAACTGGGTGACGCCCATGCCCCACATGATGGTCGCCGACGGCGCCGCCGCATAAGTGCGCATCGCCTGACGAACCTGTGCGGCGGAAATACCGGTCAGTTCTTCCACCGCTTCGGGCGCGTAGTCTTTAACGACTTCACGCATCTCGTCCAGCCCGGTGGCGTAGCGCGCAACATACTCTTTGTCGTACAGCTCTTCTTCCAGCAGCACATGGGCAAAGGCATTCACCAGCGCCATATTGCTACCGTTACGCATTTGTAGATGCTGATCGGCGATGCGCGCGGTTTCAATTTTGCGCGGGTCGCAGACGATAATTTTCGCCCCTTTATCTTTGGCCTTAATCACGCGACGCGCCACGATGGGGTGCGAATCCGCGCAGTTGTAGCCAAAGACCAGCAGGCAACGGGAATTTTCAATATCGCCGATGCTGTTGCTCATCGCGCCGTTACCCAGCACTTCCTGCAACCCGGCAACCGATGGGCCGTGGCAGACGCGGGCGCAGCAATCGACGTTATTGGTGTGCAGCACGCCGCGGGCGAATTTCTGCATCACATAGTTGGTTTCATTACCGGTACCGCGCGATGACCCGGTAGTCATAATGGCGCGCGGTCCGTATTTGGCTTTGATCTCACTCAGCCGTTTCGCGGTGTAGCGAATGGCTTCATCCCAGCTCACGGGGGTGAATTTGCCCCCTTTTTCATAGCGGATCATCGGCTGCGTCAGACGCGGCGTCAGCAGTTGGGTATCGTTCAGAAAATCCCAGCCGTAGTAGCCTTTCAGGCACAGCTCATTCTGGTTGGTTTGCCCATCAGCCGCCTCGGCGCGAATAATTTTACCGTGGTCGACGACCAGCTTCAGTTTGCAACCAGCACCGCAATAAGGGCATACACTCGTGATTTTTTTCATCAGTAACAGACCTGTTAAAAGAGAAATAAAGGATGATTAAAGAGAGATAGACGCGGCGCTTTCCAGCGCTGCGCGACGGCGTTTTTCCGCGCTAAGCTGTTCCAGCTTGTTGCGGTCAACGCAGAACAACGCGTGGGTCGGGCACGCTTCCATACAGGCCGGGCCTTCTTCACGGTGGAAGCAAAGGTCGCACTTGTTGGCTTCCGCTTTTTCCGCACGCACCTTCAGACCTGCGCCGCTGTCGCGCACAACCGGACGCACC
The DNA here is from genome assembly GCF_001654985.1 of Kluyvera georgiana ATCC 51603. Lineage (GTDB taxonomy): Bacteria > Pseudomonadota > Gammaproteobacteria > Enterobacterales > Enterobacteriaceae > Kluyvera > Kluyvera georgiana. The sequence continues at coordinate 4,658 of NZ_LXEU01000025.1, read as the reverse complement.
ACCACTTCCATCGCGCCATAGGGGCAGGCCACCACACAGGTTTTGCAGCCAATGCAGCGCTCCTGCATAACGTGGATAAACCCTTTGTCGCGGACAATCGCGCCGTTCGGGCAGACGTTGGCGCACGGCGCGTCTTCGCACTGGCGGCAGGCGGTGGCGGTAGAAACATCTACGCCCTTAATAACGTGAATACGCGGCAGGAACGACTGTGGCGTCAGCGCGGCGCAGTCCTGATCCTGCTGGTGAGAAACCACGCAGGCGACTTCGCACGTACGACAGCCAATACATTTACTCGCATCAGCGATGATGAAACGGTTCATCAACTTCTCCAGCTATGACAGTGATTGCGCGGGAGAATGCATTATTCGAGCCAACTTTTATTTCATTGATTCATAAGGGGATTTGACAGAGTGTCTGCCGGAACAAGCTGTCATCGTCACTAATGACGATGACAGCTGACGACATTAACGATGTGGGCCGGCGACGATGGATTCGCGCTCGATCAATTCGCCGGGAAAGGTTTGTTGATATTTAAAATCGCCGCCGTCGAGCATGAAAATAAGGCGATGAATCGTCTCTTTAATCATTTCCGTCACCGGAATACGCACGCTCGAGAGGGACGGAATCATATAAGGTGCTAATGCAATGTCGTCAAAGCCAATCACCGACACCTGCTGCGGCACCGCTATTCCATGAGTATGAAGCCGCTTGATTGCGCCCACCGCCATATCATCGTTACTGGCCACCAGCGCGCTGAATGTCACCTGCCTTTCTCGCAGAATATCGACACCTGCCGCGCCGGTGGCGGGCGTCCATTTTCCTTCTACAATCAGCTCATTACGTAGCGTAATGCCATGTTTAGCCAGCGCATCCTTATAGCCGGAAAGACGCTCAACGCCGGTCGGCGAATCCAGCGAGCCGGTAATAAAAGCAATATCACGATGGCCCAGCGTAATTAATTTTTCCACCGCCTGCTGGCTGGAAGATTTTTGATCGCAATAAACGCAGTGGCTGCTATTTCGGCGCAGGCGGCGGTTAATGACCATCACCGGCTGTTGCTGCTGCTGAATAATATCGTCAATTTCGTCGACGCTTAAAAAACGTGGGTAAATAATAATGCCATCGCAGCGCAGATCGAGCAGATACTGAATCGCCTCACGCTCCTCTTCGGCGCTGTGCTTGCCGTCGGCGAGTACCAGACGACGCCCCTGATCTTCCGTCATACTCGCCGCGTGATACAGCAGTTCGCTAAAGTACACGCCGTGATAAAGGGTGTTTGTCACCACCAGCCCCAGCGTTTGCGTCTTTTTGGTGGCCAGATTACGCGCCAGAAGGTTTGGCCGGTAGCCGCTCTCTTCGATGGCCAAAAACACCCGGTCTTTGGTCTCCTGACTGACATAACCGTTGCCCGATAGCACCCGGGACACGGTGGCTTTCGATACGCCCGCCCGTCGTGCCACCTCTAGCATCGTCGTCATATTCATACCTTTGAGAAATTATCTGCCCGCAGTGTACTGCACCGCCTGGCGATTTTCAGCAATGGCGAAACGGGTGAATCTTTCATCAAGGTTATTTCCTGTGATCGATTTCACGAATCAATCAAAAACAAAATTTAGATCTTGTAGCAACAAAATAAACACATGATGATTATGTGGAACCGGTTTCCTATACAGCGTTTCATCTTTTGAAGCATTCAGACGATGAACCATAAGTACCCTACTGATAAAACAGGATTTTCCGATGGCTAAAAATTATGCGGCTCTGGCGCAATCTGTGGTGAGCGCGCTTGGCGGCGTGGAGAATATCTCCGCCGTCACGCACTGCATGACCCGTCTACGCTTCGTGCTGAAAGATGACACGCTGGTTGATAGCGCGACGCTTAAAGGCATCGGCGGCGTGATGGGCGTGGTACGCACCGACAGCCAGTGCCAGGTGATTATTGGCAACACCGTCTCGCAGGCTTACCGCGAAGTGGTCAACTTGCTGCCGAACGACATGCAGCCAGCGGCCCCGGTCGGGAAACCGAAGCTGACCCTGCGTCGCATTGGTGCCGGGATCCTCGATGCGCTGATCGGCACCATGTCACCGCTGATCCCGGCGATTATCGGCGGATCGATGGTTAAGCTGCTGGCGATGATCCTCGAAATGACCGGCGTGTTGCCAAAAGGCGCACCGACGCTCACCATTCTGACGGTGATCGGTGACGGCGCCTTCTTCTTCCTGCCGCTGATGGTTGCCGCCTCTGCGGCGGTTAAATTCAAAACCAACATGTCGCTGGCGATTGCTATCGCCGGGGTGCTGGTGCACCCGAGCTTTATTGAGCTGATGGCGAAAGCCGCACAGGGCGAGCACGTCGAGTTTGCCTACATTCCGGTGACCGCCGTGAAATACACCTACACGGTGATCCCGGCGCTGGTGATGACCTGGTGCCTCTCCTACATTGAACGCTGGGTTGACAGAATTACGCCCGCCGTCACCAAAAACTTCCTGAAACCCATGCTGATCGTGCTGATCGCCGCGCCGCTGGCGATTCTGTTGATAGGCCCGATTGGGATCTGGATCGGTAGCGCCATCTCCGCGCTGGTGTACACCATTCACGGCTATCTGGGCTGGCTGTCGGTCGCCATTATGGGTGCGCTCTGGCCGCTGCTGGTGATGACCGGGATGCACCGCGTCTTTACCCCAACCATCATTCAAACTATTGCCGAAACCGGTAAAGAAGGCATGGTGATGCCGTCAGAAATCGGCGCCAACCTGTCGCTCGGCGGTTCGTCGCTGGCGGTAGCGTGGAAAACCAAAAACCCGGAACTGCGCCAGACCGCGCTGGCCGCCGCCGCGTCCGCCATTCTGGCCGGCATCTCAGAACCGGCGCTGTACGGGGTCGCCGTACGCCTGAAGCGCCCGCTGATCGCCAGCCTGATCAGCGGCTTTATCTGCGGCGCGGTCGCCGGTATCGCCGGACTGGCCAGCCATTCAATGGCCGCGCCGGGGCTGTTTACCAGCGTGCAGTTCTTCGACCCGGCTAACCCGATGACCATCGTCTGGGTGTTCGGCGTGATGGCGCTGGCGGTGGTGCTGTCGTTCGTGCTGACGCTGATCCTCGGCTTTGAGGACATTCCGGTAGAAGACGCCGCCGCCGAAGCACGCCAACGTCAGGCTAGCGCGCCGGTAAACGCCACAGCCGCACAAATTTCATAAATTTATTAGCGAGGTAACGCATGTCGACATTTCCGCAAGGATTCCTCTGGGGCGGCGCCATTGCCGCTAACCAGGCCGAAGGAGCGTATCTTGAAGGCGGCAAAGGGCTGACCACCGTGGATATGATCCCGCACGGCGTCAACCGCCTGCCGGTCAAACTGGGCCAGGAGAAGCGTTTCACGCTGCGCGATGATGAGTTCTATCCCAGCCACCAGGCGATCGACTTCTATCATCGTTATAAAGAAGATATCGCGCTGATGGCCGAAATGGGCTTCGGCGTATTCCGCACCTCCATCGCCTGGAGCCGTCTGTACCCGAACGGCGACGAACTGACGCCGAATGAGGAAGGTATCGCCTTCTACCGCGATCTGTTCCGCGAATGTAAGAAATACGGTATCGAACCGCTGGTGACGCTGTGCCACTTCGACGTGCCGATGCACCTGGTGACCGAGTACGGCTCGTGGCGTAATCGCAAGATGGTGGAGTTCTTTACCCGCTATGCCCGCACCTGCTTTGAAGCATTCGACGGGCTGGTGAAATACTGGCTGACCTTCAATGAAATCAACATCATGCTGCACAGTCCGTTCTCCGGTGCGGGGCTGGTGTTCGAAGAAGGCGAAAATCAGGATCAGGTGAAGTACCAGGCCGCGCACCACGAGCTGGTGGCCAGCGCGCTGGCCACCAAAATCGCCCATGAGGTCAACCCGCAGAACCAGGTAGGCTGCATGCTGGCAGGCGGCAACTTCTACCCCTACTCCTGCAAGCCGGAAGACGTGTGGGCGGCGCTGGAGAAAGATCGCGAGAACCTGTTCTTTATCGATGTGCAGGCGCGCGGCCGCTACCCGGCCTACTCGGCTCGGGTGTTCCGCGAAAAAGGCGTGACCATCGCCAAAGAGGCCGGAGATGATGAAGCGCTTAAGCATACGGTCGATTTTGTGTCGTTCAGCTACTACGCCTCACGCTGCGCATCGGCAGACATGAACGCGAATAACACCAACGCGACCAACATCGTGAAGTCGCTGAAGAACCCGTACATTGAGGCCAGCGAATGGGGCTGGGGTATCGACCCGCTCGGCCTGCGTATCACCATGAACATGATGTACGACCGCTACCAGAAGCCGCTGTTCCTGGTGGAGAACGGTCTTGGCGCGAAGGACGTCGTCAACGCCGATGGACAGATCGACGACGATTACCGCATCAGCTATTTACGCGAACATATTCGCGCCATGGGCGATGCCATCGAAGACGGCGTGCCGCTGATCGGCTACACCACGTGGGGTTGTATTGACCTGGTGGCGGCGTCGACGGGCGAGATGAGTAAGCGCTACGGATTCGTGTACGTCGACCGCGATGACGCGGGCAACGGGACGCTGGCGCGGGCGCGTAAAAAATCGTTCTGGTGGTATAAGAAGGTGATAGCCAGCAACGGGGAAGATTTAGCGTAACGGCCCCCCTCTCCC